>JAUYFT010000008.1 GCA_030689605.1 bacterium
GCGGCGGTTTGGAGAATTTTTCCATTGTCATGCTGGGCGTGGGGCCTTACATCACCGCCTCCATTATCATGCAGCTGCTTACCATGATTGTGCCGCGTCTGGAAGCTATGCAGAAAGAGGGCGAGCAGGGTCAGAATCGTATCAACCAGTATACCCGCTACATCACTGTGCCGCTTGCAATCTTGCAAGGCTTTAGCACGTTGGCCTTCCTCAATAGCCAGGGTGGGGCGCAAATTCTTGGTGCGCTAACGGTTTTTCAGAAAGTAACCGCCATTGCCGCGGTCGTGGGCGGCACCATGCTGCTTATGTGGATTGGCGAAATAATCAACGAGCGCAAAATTGGTAATGGGATTTCCTTACTAATTTTTGCCGGGATTGTGGCGCAGTTGCCCCAGTCGGTGCAGCAGAACCTCGCGGTTATAGATAAGACCCAGATTTTTACCTACGCTATCTACGCGCTCATCGGGATTATTACTATCGCCGGCGTGGTGTTCGTCACCGAGGGGCAGCGCAACATTCCGGTGACCTACGCCAAACGCCTCATCGGTACACAATCCGTTGGGGGAGCGGGGGTGAATACCCACTTACCGTTGCGCGTGAATCAGGCCGGCGTCATTCCAATCATCTTTGCCGTTTCTATAATCCTGGTGCCGCCATTGATTGCTCAGTTTTTTGTGACGAACAGTATTCCCTGGGTGGCTAACCTGGCAATTTGGGTGCGGGATACGTTCCAGAACCAGGCGTTCTACGGCCTGGCGTACTTCATCCTCGTCGTCGCCTTCACCTACTTCTACACGGCGGTCGTTTTTCAGCCCAACCAGATTGCAGAGAATTTACAGAAGCAGGGCGGGTTCATCCCCGGTATTCGTCCGGGGCAGCCCACGGCGCATTACTTAAGTTTCGTCTCGAGTCGTATCATCCTTGGGGGCGCGCTCTTCCTCGGCGTTATCGCCGTGCTGCCAACGATCATGCAGTCAGCCACGAATTCCCAGAACCTCGCCATTGGCGGCACTAGCCTGCTCATCGTCGTCTCCGTCGTTCTGGAGAGCGTGAAGCAAGTGCAAGCGCAACTGGTGATGCGAGATTACGAAGCATTCTATAAATAGTTCCTCTTGTTCGAACCGCCTGGCATAGTGTAGTCGTCACGACATGCACAAGTCCCACCCTCGTCCGTTCAACCTCGTCCTCGTTGGCCCGCCCGGTTCTGGGAAGGGTACGCAAGCACAGCTCCTGGAGGAGCGTTTTTCGTTGTACCACCTTGCCACGGGCGACCTTTTTCGTGCCATTCGCTTCCACGCCGGGGGGGATGATGTTCTGGCAAATGAAGTGAAGGCGCGGTATGATGCCGGCATTCCGCAACCCGATACCGTAGCCGTGGAGCTCGTGGATCGTGAACTCAAACGCCTGCACCGCAAGACCGGCTTTATCTTTGATGCTTTCCCGCTCTCTGTGCCGCAAGCCATCGAGCTGGAGCGCATGGTGAAGTTCTATGACATGCGGTCGCCGCTGGCAATTTCTATCGACGTCAGTGAAGCAGAGGCCGTGCGTCGCTTAACCCTGCGCCGGTTTTGTCCCGTTGACCAGCACGTGTACCATCCGCAGGATGCCGCGTACACGGCGAATAAATGTGCGGTGTGCGGCGGACCCCTGATGCAGCGGCCGGACGACACCACCGAGCTCGCGAAGAAGCGCTACCTGACCTACGCCGACCGCATCATGAAGATTAAGGAGTTCTACCGTGAACATGGCCGATTGTTGGAGGTAAGCGGCGAGCAGCCAATTCAAGCCGTGTTCCGCGAAGTGCTCCAAGCCCTCGTCCCATACCTATGACGAAAATTACCTCACCGGCAGATCTCGCTGCCCTTCGGGCAGGCGGGCAGATTTTAGCGCGAACCTTGCAACTCCTTGCAGAAAAAGCGCTTCCTGGCACAAAAGCATCATTCCTCGACACACTTGCCGAAGAGACCCTCCGCGCTGCAGGGGGTGAGCCGGCCTTCAAAGGCTATCAGGGGTTCCCCGCAACGGTTTGCATTTCGATCAACAGTGAAGTCGTCCACGGCATCCCGGGTGAGAAAGTCCTTCGTGAGGGCGACGTCGTTGGCTTGGATTGTGGCGTGCGGTACAAAGGCTTCGTCACCGATGCGACGGTCACGGTCGGCGTCGGGAAAATATCTAAAGCCGCCCGCCAGCTCATCGACGCTACCGAGCAGTCGTTGTGGGAAGCGGTCAAGATCATTAAAGCCGGTATTCATACGGGAGATATTGGCCATGCAGTGCAAGTGTACGTTGAGGAACGAGGCTACGGCGTCGTTCGAGCGCTGGTTGGGCACGGGGTGGGCAAGCAGGTGCACGAAGATCCAAAAGTGCCTAACTACGGTGAGCCGGGAACCGGCACGGTGCTGCCTGCTGGGGTAGTCATTGCCCTGGAACCCATGGTCACGGCTGGTCATTGGGATGTCCGTACGGCAGCCGATGGTTGGAGTGTCGTCACTGTTGACGGTTCAATTGCTGCACACTACGAGCACACCTTGGTCGTAACTGAAGAGGGGTGTGAGATTGTCACGCAACTATGAAGATCCTTGGCATAGATTGGGGCGAGCGTCGGCTGGGCTTTGCCGTGAGTGCGGACGGCAGCTGGGCGTTCCCGTTACGTGTCGTCACCATTCGGGGTTTCGCCCATGCTATCGAAGTGATTCGGGAGATCGCCGCCGAGGAAGGGAGCGAGCGTATCGTGCTGGGTTTGCCCATTGGTTTAGACGGCAAAGACACACCGCAGACCAGCCGGGTGCGGGAAGTCGCTGCCGACCTCGGCAATGCGCTTCAGCTGCCCATTGACCTTATTGATGAACGCCTAACGTCGCAAACGGCGCAGCGTGAACAGCGTGAGTCTAATGCCCGTCCTGCCGAGGATGATGCACGGGCCGCGGCTGCAATCTTACAAACCTACCTCGAGCAGCATCCCGTATGATTCTCTTCGCTGGTATTGTCGCATTCGCGCTCGCTGCTGGCCTCACGCCCTTGGTTCGTCGGTGGGCGCTCCGCCGCCAGGTGGTTGATAATGCGAGCCTTGCGCCGGAGCGGAAGATTCACCCGCTGCCTATCCCACTCGGCGGTGGCCTAGCAATCTTCCTAGCATTCACGCTCGTTTCGTGGACGGTCGCCTTGCTAACACCTGACTTGTTCGGTGGCTTCTTCCTGCCTAAGTACCTCGTCGGTATCACCGTAGCTGGCGGCATTCTCATCGTCGGCGGCTATTTGGATGATCGGTACCACTTCACGGCTCGCCGCCAAATAGTTTTCCCTATTCTCGCTGCGCTGGGGGTCATTGCGTGTGGCATTGGCGTGACCTACATTACTAACCCCTTCGGCGGGACACTGGACTTGTCGCACCCGTCGTGGCAGCTGTTCACGCTCGGTGGCCAGCCGTACCGCATCATACTTTTCGCCGATCTTTTCGCTTTTTTGTGGCTACTGGCTACAACCTATACGACAAAAATTCTCGACGGTCTAGATGGCTTGGTCGCTGGCGTCACCACCATTGGTGGGATTATTATTGCGGTATTGAGTATGACGAAAGAGGTGACGCAACCCGAGACCGCTCTGCTTGCCGTCATTTTGGCCGGGGCGGCGGCTGGGTTTTTGGTTTGGAATTGGCACCCGGCGAAGATTTTTCTCGGGGAAGGGGGCTCCACCTACACGGGCTTCATGCTGGGCACACTCGCCATTATTGCCGGCGGGAAAATTGCGACCGCGTTGCTCATCCTGGGCATTCCCGCGCTCGACGTGGCCTGGGCTATCCTGCGGCGCCTCACCGGCAAACGGAAAGCCACCCAGGCTGACCGCGGCCACTTACATTTCCGCCTCCTCGATGCCGGGCTGACGGTGCGTCAAGCTGTGCTCCTGCTCTACACCGTCACGGCAGTCTTCGGCAGCGTCACCCTGGTCACGCGCGGCGAGCAGAAGGTGTACGCGCTCATCGCCCTAGCCTTAGTTATGGTCATCCTCGCTACGTCAGTCATACTTGCGTATAAAAAAAATTCCCCCAGGTCGACTATGCCGACCAGGAGGAAGGAGTAGATTTATCTACCCAAAGTAATGTTTATATATCCTTTCCTGAACATTTATATTGAATTTATTTTCACTGGTGAGATTTCCCGTACGAACAATCTCTGTCCGAGCCTCCTCGGCGCATAGTTTTCGACACTCAACTCCCTCCCGTATAGCGTCCTGAATACTGCTCGGCGTGAGGTCGATACTCCGAGCATACTCATGCTCCACAATGCGTGACCAGCCACCCAGAAGGTTGCCGGTTTCTACGCAGGCGCTCCGATTGAGCGCCGCTTGAAAGGCGATGCGAAAGAGAATACAACGTTTGATGCCTTCTGGCGGATGGCTATTGCCAGTAAGCCTGCCGAGAATATGCGTGATGCAACTTGAGTCTAGAATTTCCTGGAACGCACAAGTCGAGAGCTCTTCCATGAGGGCTTCGCACTCATCGTGCGTGACCTCCTCTTTTGACTGCTCCCGGATTGCTTTGCTTGAGACGACGGTCCCAGTCTGATGCATACCAGGTATCCTTCGGTTCTGAAACTCTTCACTACTCATTCGAATCCTTTCGATAGTTTTATTTCCTGTCTGTGAAGGTACGCGTAACGCAGCTATCGGGCTACCGTCTCCGGTGGTGGCACGGGTTTAGGGTTTGTGTCGAATGCCCTATACTAGCCTGTAGGCCTTGTATTGTCAATCGTATTTATGGATAAAAGCCGAATTACCTTGTATATCGTTGGGATTATTCTCATTGCCCTCGCCTGGGCCGGGGGTGGGCATGATATTATGAATTACGCGCCGTACTACGTGCAGCGAGCCTTGGGGAAGTCGGCGACGGTGCAGGTGCAGGGTCAAACCCTGAAAGTTGAGGTAGAGCGGTCTGACCGGGCGAGGGCGAAAGGTTTAAGTGGCCGGCGCTTGCTCGTTGCCAATCGCGGGATGCTCTTTTTGTTCGATAAAGTTGGTAGCTATGAATTCTGGATGAAGGACATGCGCTTTTCCATCGATATTGTCTGGATTGCTCAGGGGAAAATTGTCGACATCAGTCGGAACGTTATCCCGCCGAAGGTTGGGGATACACCTGCTCGCGTGCTGCCCCGGGTCCCGGCCGATACCGTGCTTGAGGTGAGTGCTGGGGTGGCTGCTCAATGGCAGCTCGATGATGCGGTCACCATTACGTTCGATCGGTTCCTCCACTACGGCACTTGACCAAGGCATGAGCGTCTGCTACGATACGCCTACGCAATTTATGGCTAAACACGCAGTCATCGCAACCGGCGGCAAACAGTACCTCGTAGCAGAGGGACAAATTTTCAACGTCGAGAAACTTCTGGTTGAGGCCAAATCAACTCTGACGCTGGATAAGGTACTCTTGGTCTTGGATGGTGAAACCGTGAAGGTTGGCAAGCCATCTGTTACTGGCGCGAAGGTTGCCCTGGAAGTCCTGGAGCACGGGCTGGGCAAGAAACTATACGTGGAGACGTACAAAGCGAAGACCCGTAAGCACCGCAAGATCGGCCACCGTCAGCCATTTACCCGCGTCAAAGTTGCCAAGATTACGGGGTAGAAAGTTCCCCTCTCCCGGCTTTCAGCCACCCTCTCCCCAAGGTGAGAGGGCATTTTTAAAAAATCCCTTTCCTCTAAGAGGAGAGGGTCCCCGCCTGCCTTCGTTGACGAAGTACGGCGGGCAGGCGCGAAGCGGGGGAGAGGTTTACAGTGTCCTCCGTCCCTTCAGCGCGTCGCCGAGTGTAACCTCGTCGGCGTACTCTAGGTTTGCCCCCAATGGCAGGCCGCGTGCTAAACGGGTGAGCTTAACCTGCAGTGGCCGCAAGAGCTTTGTGAGGTAGAGGATGGTTGTCTCGCCTTCGACGTCTGGATTCAGGCCGAAGATCACCTCGGTGATTTTTGGGTTGCCTTTCTCAATACGGTTGGTGAGTGTGTTTATGTTCAAATCTTCACTCGTGACGCCGGTCAGCGGGTTGAGTACGCCGCCGAGCACATGGTACACGCCGTGGTACTCGTGCGTGCGTTCAATTGCC
Organism: bacterium; assembly: GCA_030689605.1. Taxonomy (GTDB): domain Bacteria; phylum Patescibacteriota; class Patescibacteriia; order PEXW01; family PEXW01; genus CAIPSZ01. The sequence continues at coordinate 6,087 of JAUYFT010000008.1, forward strand.
GCCAGGTCTTGCGTCTCGGCCACGACGCAGAGCTGGGCATGGTCTCGATTACGGTTAGCGCAGATAGGGCAGGGCGACGCGCCGCTCCACTGCCCGCAGAGGCTACAGCGTTTCACCCCTGCCTTCACGTTTTGCAGCGCGCGCACCAATTGCTCGCGCTCATCATCCGAGAGCTTAACAATATGGAACGCCAAACGCTCCGCTGACTTGGGGCCAATGCCGGGCAAGCGGTTGAGGAGGTCGACGAGGCTCTGGATGCTGTCGGCGTAGCGCGGCATGCGGCGGCTAAATGCTCGGCAAGCCGCCCATTTCCTTCACGCGGGCAGACATTTTCTTCTGCGCGGATTTAATGGCATCATTCACCGCGTCTTTTACAGACTTTTCCAGCTCGGTGCCGCGGTTCGGGGCAAGCAGTTCGGGCGCAATGGTCACGTCCTGCACCTCCTGGTTGCCGTCCATGCTAATTTTTACCTTGCCCCAGCCGCCGCTGCCTTCGACGTGCTCGTCCTTGAGCGCGCTCTGAATTTTTTTGGCTTTGTCGCGGTAGTCTTTCACCTGCTTGAGTTTCTCGAACATAGGGCTTGGGGTTACTCGGCGAAGGGTGCAGGACCGGTGACCCGGTCATCTGCTTTGCTTTCGAAGCGAACTTTGTTTTCATTGAAGATCAGGTCTACTTGACCGGTGGGGCCGTTGCGGTGCTTGGCCACATGGATTTCGGCCATGCTTTTCTTCAGCGGGTCAATGTCGCGGTCGTACATAGCGGGGCGGTAGATGAACATGACGACGTCGGCGTCCTGCTCGATAGAGCCAGACTCGCGGAGGTCAGCCAGCATGGGGATTTTTCTCTCTCGGCTTTCCACGGCGCGGGAGAGCTGGGACAGGGCAATGACCGGGATGCTTAGCTCGCGGGCAATAGCCTTAAGGCCCCGGGTAATTTCGGCTACTTCCTGAACGCGGTTCTCCACGTTAGAGCGGCCTTCCATGAGTTGGAGGTAGTCCACCACGATCATGCCCAGGCCGTGCTCGGCCTGCAGGCGTCGCGCCTTTGTGCGCATCATCATAATATTGCTGGTGGCAGTGTCGTCGATGTAGATTGGCGCTTCGGAGAGTACGCCCATAGCGTGGCCGATTTTCGGGAAGTCGCTGTCCTCGGGGCGATCCGACAAGCGGCCGGTGCGCATTTTCCACAAGTCCACGCCCGCTTCGGCACAGAGCATGCGGTCTACCAGCTGCTCCTTGGACATTTCCAAAGAGAAAATGCCAACGGGTATGTTTGACTTGGTCGCGGCAAAGCGGGCAAAGTCTAAAGCCAGCGTGGTTTTGCCCATGCTTGGGCGGGCGGCCAGGATAATAAGATCAGATTTCTGGAAGCCCGCCAGGAGCTTGTCGAGGTCGGGGTAGCCAGAGGTGACGCCGCGGAGTTTACCGCCACCCTTGTGCAGCTCGTCTATGCGGTCAAAGGCTTCGGAAAGGACGGAGCGAATGGGGATGAAGTTTTGGCGCAGGTACCGCTGTGACACGGCGAAGACTTGCTGTTCGGCTTTGTCCAGCAGTTCGTCAACATCGTCGGCTTCCCGAAAGCCAATGCTGGTAATTTCCGACGCGGCCTGCAGCAAGCGCCGCAGTGTGGCTTTCCGCTGGACGATGGTCGCGTAGTTCACCACGTTACTCGCCGTGGGGACGACGTTCGCCAGGCCGGTGAGTGCGGCCATCCCGCCAATCATCTCCAGCTTCTTTTTCTCCTCCAGCCGGTTGCTCAAACTCACCACGTCAATGGGTTCGTGGTGTTCGTACAGCTCTTGCATGGCCTCGTAGATGGTCGCGTTTATGTCGCGGTAGAAATCCCCCGGCCCAATGATGTCGGCAATCTTGATGATTGCATCTTTGTCGATGAGCAGGGAGCCCAAGACCGCCTGTTCGGCTTCGAGGTTTTGCGGGGGGATGCGGTCGGGGAGGGCGGGGGAATTCGCCATAGGGTCTCCCTATCTTACCCGCCAGGCAGGGGCGCGGCAAGGCAGGATCTATCCCCAGGTTATCCGCGTGTTTCGCACCTCGGTTGTTTGTGCCCTCTCCGCTGGTAGGAGCCGCAGGCGGGTGCGACCCATCGGAAGCACCCCGGGGTCCGCGGAGCGGGGGAGAGGAGGTGTGCTATTCTATTTGTCTATGCCCAGCATTTCCCCAATTCTCGTTGTCCTCGATGTGGAAACCACCGGCCTGAAACCCGAAGAAGGCCACGAGGTCATTGAAGTTGCGGCGCAGAAGATCCAAGACAAGCTTGTGGTGGGGGAATATGTTAGTTTTATTGAGACCAGTCGAATCTTAGATCCCGAAGTGGTGCGTGTGCACGGCATCAGCAATGAGCTACTTGCCCTTGAGGGGAGGCCTGCGTCAAAAGTCTTTCCCGAGCTGGTGGCGTTCATCGGCAGTTGCCCAATTGTTGGGCATAATGTGAATTTTGACATGGGTTTTATAAATGCACACCTAGTGCGGCTAGGTTTGTCAAAGCTTACGAATCCATTGGTCGACACGCTGACGTACGCTCGGAAGTACCTCCTCATCCCAAGCTACAGTCTAGCCAAAGTTGCAGCTTACCTAAAAGTTCCACAACCACTCGCTCACCGCGCCAAAGCTGACGTGGAAACCACGCGGGAGGTTTTCTGGAAGCTCATCGAACGCGCCCAGCTGGCTAAAGGGTAAGGGATTGTTGTCGACCTCCTCTTAGTACTTGTTGCTCTTGAAGTACATGTACATCGCGCCCATGGCGACGACGAGGAGGAAGACGACGAACATTTGGCCACCAGTCATATGTACCAATAGTATACGGTTTTGCGTGCGTGTTGTGAAGGTATTGTAGAAAGACTATGATTGCGTCAGAATAGCGTAGTTCCAAATATGAGTTAGTATTACTTCTATGGGTTCGTAGCTCAATCGGTAGAGCAGGGGCCTTTTAAGCCCAAGGTTCTGGGTTCGATTCCCAGCGAACCCACCATGAACCACTCGCAAAGCTCGGGTTCATGGCAAGCCATCAAATTGATTACCAGTTTCATTTACATGCTGGGAATCGAAGCCGACCCGAGCGCCGCGAAGCGGATGCAGCGAGGGCGGCCGGCTGCGGGTGAGGCCGAGGAGACTTGCGACGAGGCCGAGGGAGCAGGATTCCCAGCGAACCCACCATGAACCAGTCGCCCACGCTGCACGTGTGCTCCGGTTCATGGCAAGCCCTCGGTGAGATTTTCCTACCTGATTTGGATCTATGCAAAGAGAATACTATTCTGATTCAATAGCTAATTTTTTAAAAACTAAACCAGATGAAATTCTCGGTAAATTAGCAAGAAACAGTGATTTTGATTTGGAACAAAATCAACGAGACGCATGGGTAGAAGAAATTAGTATTCTACAAAATACCCTTACTCATTGTAAGGGCTCCATTTATTTTGAGTATTCAATTCCGCGAATGGCGAAGCGAATTGATGTTGTCATACTCATTGGCCCAGTAATATTTGTACTCGAATTTAAAATAGGAGAAAAAGAATTTTTATCATCTGCAATTGATCAAGTTTGGGATTATGCATTGGATTTAAAAAACTTTCATGAATCAAGCCATGAACATTTCATTGCTCCTGTACTAATAGCTACCAAAGCAAAAGGGTCTCCCACTATTGTGTCTACAACATTACAAAATGATAAATTACTTATTCCCATTACCTGTAATGTAGAACTTTTAGATCAAGTAATTACTAGCGTTTTAAATTTTGTTGAAGATAAAGATATTGATATACAACAATGGGAACTTGGGAGATATTGTCCTACCCCAACAATCATAGAGGCGGCGATGGCACTATATAACGGGCACTCAGTGGCTAACATATCACGTAGTGATGCAAGTGCAGTCAACTTAAGCGAGACTTCAGAAGCAATATCAGAAATTATTCGGATTTCTAAAGATAAGTCACACAAATCTATTTGTTTTGTGACTGGTGTGCCAGGTGCTGGTAAAACATTGGTTGGCCTAAACATTGCAACCAAACACATTGATAAAAATAATGATCTATATAGTGTTTTTCTTTCTGGGAATGGTCCACTAGTTGCGATTTTGCGCGAAGCTTTAACTCGGGATAAGGTTCGACATGAAAAAGAACGTGGGCGCAAGATGAAAAAAGGGGAAGCAATGGGTGATGTAAAAATGTTTATTCAAAATGTCCATAATTTTCGTGACGAATGTTTAGTTGATTCCCAGAAACCACCAATTGAACATGTAGCATTATTTGATGAAGCACAACGCGCGTGGAATTTGCAACAGACAGCAAACTTTATGCGTAGGAAAAAGCATACACCTAATTTTAAGCAATCTGAACCAGAATTTCTTATCTCTTGTCTAGACCGTCATCCAGATTGGGCTGTGGTTGTCTGTCTGGTTGGTGGGGGTCAAGAAATTAATACTGGAGAGGCTGGAATTAGTGAATGGATTGAATCAATGAATCGTTCATTCCCTGATTGGCACATCTATATTTCCTCTCGTCTTACTGATAGTGAATATGGAGCCGGAAAAGTATTAGATGAATTAAAAGCACGTCCGCACGTAGAAAATATAAATGAATTGCATCTTGCCGTCTCGATGCGTTCATTCCGTGCTGAACATATTTCGTTGTTGTTCAAACAGTTACTTGATCTTAAATTAAATGATGCACATGATACGTTGATCAACGTAAAAAACAAATATCCGATTGTTATTACTCGTGATCTTTCTAAAGCGAAGCAATGGTTAAAGGAACAAGCGAGAGGATCGGAGCGTTATGGAATTATGGTTTCTTCTCAAGCAGAACGATTAAAACCATACGCAATAGATGTTAAGTCCCCAGTTGATCCGATTCATTGGTTTCTAGACGGTAAAGAAGATGTGCGTTCATCATATTATCTTGAAGATGTCGCTACAGAATTTCACGTTCAAGGGCTCGAGCTTGATTGGGCCTGTGTAATGTGGGATGCTGATTTTAGATATACAAAAAATAATTGGGAACACTGGTCTTTCGTTGGTAATCGTTGGAATCATATTAAAAAATTAGAACGACAAAATTATCTCAAAAATGCCTATAGGGTTCTTCTAACTCGTGCTAGACAAGGGATGGTGATTGTTATCCCATATGGTGATAAGGATGATCCAACTCGCAGTCCAGATTTTTATAGTTCCACCTTTGAATATCTAAAAGAAATAGGTTTTAAAATTATTTAAGACATAACCGTCACATGCGTTCGGGGTCTAGCCAGCTACGCATAGTTGCGTACCTACTGTGTCTGAACCCCAAGCTCGGTTTTCGCATGCTAAACTATAGGCATGCCTAGTGGCCATCCTGCGACTATTGCCCTCGATTCGCTTCTCAAGCACCTTGACGTCTCGCCCAAGGGTTTGACGACCTTGGAGGTGGAGAACCGGCTGCTGCAGGGCGCGAACACGCTCCCCAAGCAGGGCGCTTCCACGTCGCTCCGCACGTTCTTCCGGCAGTTCCAGAGCAGCTTGGTCATCATCCTCCTCATCGCCGCCGTCGTCAGCTTTATCCTCAACGATCGGCTCGACGGTTTCGTCATTCTCGCCGCAGTCTTGCTTAACGTGAGTGTCGGCTACGTGCAGGAGCGGCGGGCCGAGCGGGCGCTGGAAGCGCTCGAACGGGTTGCTGCATTTAGTGCGACTGTTTTGCGCGATGGGCGAGAGCGAGATGTCGACGCAAAGAACATCGTTGTGGGCGACATTCTCATCCTCCACGCGGGGCAGAAAGTTTCAGCCGATGCGCGGCTCATTGAGGCGCACGAGCTGGAGTGCAATGAAGCAACATTGACCGGGGAGTCAGCGCCGGTACAGAAAACAGTGTTGACACTTCCCGATGCGGTGACAATCCCCGAACAGACGAATATGGTTTTTGACGGCACCGTTGTTACGCGCGGGCGTGGCCTGGCCGTTGTCGTCGCTACTGGCATTCGGAGCGAAATTGGCAAGATTGCAACTTTGGTGCAGACCACCGTTACCGAGAAGACGCCGTTGCAGCGCCGTTTGATCCAGTTGAGCTGGAATCTTACTGTGGTAATCCTCCTCGTTTCGGCAGTGCTTTTCCTGTTCGGCTTGTTCCGCCTCTACGACGTTGAAGACATGTTCACGACGACGGTAGCTATTGCCGTCGCAACCATACCCGAAGGCCTGGTCATTGTTGTCACCGTCATCCTCGCTATTGGCATGCAGCACATGCTAAAAGCACGCGCGCTCGTCCGGTCACTCCTGGCTGCGGAAGCACTTGGGTCAGTCACGGTTATTGCTACGGATAAGACCGGGACGGTCACGGAAGGGTACATGCGGGTCGTTCGCATCCTGACGCACGACCGGCAGGTTGCTCACCCGCACCGTGATCCTGGTGAACCAGACCCCAGTGCCCTCCTGGTGCTTAAGGCGGCAGCCTTGGCTTCGGATGCAACCATTGAGAACCCTGACCGGCCGCTGGAAGAGTGGGATATTCGCGGCAACCTCACCGAACGGGCGCTTATCCGGGCGGCGGCCGAAGCCGGTTTCACCCTGCCTATGCTCCGTAGCCAGTACGTCCGTATTGGGGAAGTGCCGTTCGATTCCTCCCGCCGTTTTATGGCCACCCTGTGCGAGCACAAGCATGATGGTCACATGCTCTTCGTGAAAGGCGCGCCCGAAGTGCTGCTGGAGCATGCGGTAGCAATTGATGCTGATGGGAAGGAAGAGCCGCTCACCCCAGAGCGGAAGCGCGCTTTCGAGCATCAGGTGCGAGAAATGAGCAGCCAGGGTTTGCGCGCCCTGGCGGTTGGCATTCGGCGCGTTTATACCGTGCCAGCGTTGCCGCTCACCGATGCCGAAGCAGTCTCCAAACTCGTCCTCGTCGGTGTGGTTGGTATTCAAGATCCCTTGCGCGCCGATGCTGCGGAAACCATTGCGACGCTTCACCGCGCGGGCATTCGGGTGGTCATGCTCACGGGTGATAATCTCGCTACGGCTCGAACGATTGCGGCCGGTTTAGGCCTGCCAACCGGTGATCATGAAATTATGGATGGCCGGGAGTTGGAGTCTTTAAACGTGGACGTCTTGCAGCAGCGCGTCGCAAACATTCACGTCTTCGCTCGGGTGAGCCCCAAGGACAAGCTCCGCATCGTGGATGCCTTGCAAGCCCGGGGCGAGGTTGTGGCGATGACGGGCGACGGCGTGAACGATGCACCGGCGTTGAAGTCTGCCGACGTTGGCATCGCCCTCGGCTCGGGTACGGATGTGGCCAAGGAGGCCTCGGACCTCGTGCTCCTCGACAACAGCCTAAGCACCATTGCGAAAGCGGTTTTTGAGGGAAGGGTAATCTACCGGAATATTAAACGGGTAATTCTCTACCTCCTGGCCGGAAGTTTCGCCGAGCTGACGATAGTTGCGGCCGCGTTGTTCCTCAACTGGCCCCTTCCGCTCACCGCTATTCAGATTCTCTGGCTCAACCTAGTTAATGGCACCTTGCCAACAATAGCCCTGGCTCGTGAGCCAGTCGATGAGGGCGTGCTGGACGAACCGCCAATTCGCCCCAGCCGGCCGCTGCTCGGGCCATTCACCAAGTTTATGGCGGTCCTCTTAAGTCTCATCCTTGGCGGTTTCGGCCTCGGCTTGTTCGCGCTCGGCTGGCAGAACGGTGCCGCCCTGGACTACGCCCGCTCGCTCACCTTTGCTTTTGTTGCTACAAGTTCGCTTTTCTACATGTTTTCCACGCGGACGTTGCGGAAGCCGCTTACCAGCGCGTCACCCTTTAGTAACCCCACGCTTATCTTGGCGCTCGGTGGTTCGCTCGTTCTTCAGCTCCTGGTGCTTTACACCCCAATTGGCCAGCGTCTCTTTGGCCTCGTCTCACTCGGCGCTTCGGACTGGCTCCTGGTAGTGCTTTGTAGTTTGGCCACAGTTGCATTTATGGAAATAAGCAAAATTTGGTTCCGCCGTCACCAAGTGGCCGGAGCCTGAACACCAAACCCTGCAGCCACGGAAGGCTGTTTCACCGCCCTGTGTGACCTCGTCCACCACACAGAGTTTTTCTTGCAAAAAAGCTGAAAAATCAGTATATTTAGTGCATGATTGTTCGCATTTCTGACATTGCTGGCTTCGACGGCAAAGAGGTGACCATCCAGGGTTGGGCTGCTAACGTCCGTTCCAGCGGGAAGATCGCTTTCCTGCAGTTGCGGGATGGTTCAGCGGGTTTGCTGCAGGCAGTTATCTCTCACGATGCAGTTGGGGATGCGGTTTTTTCGTCGGCCAAGACCGTTACCATTGAATCATCGGTCATCGTCACGGGCACGGTAAAAGCTGAACCGCGCTCACCCGGTGGCTTTGAGCTTCAAGCGACGAACGTCGAACTGGTACAGAAGGCTGAAGAGTATCCCATTGGCAAGAAAGAACATGGCCCAGAGTTCCTCCACGATAACCGTCACCTGTGGATTCGTACGCCGAAGCAGGCAGCGATTCTGCGCGTGCGTGATACCGTTATTTGGGCCTTGCGGGAGTTCTTCCGCAACGAAGGCTTCGTACTCACCGATACGCCAATCCTCACCCCCACGTCATGCGAAGGCACGACCGAGCTTTTCGAGACCGACTACTTTGGCCAAAAAGCCTACCTCTCGCAGTCTGGCCAGCTCTATCTGGAAGCGCTCGCGTCAGCCCTCGGCAAGGTCTATGACTTTGGCCCAACGTTCCGCGCCGAGAAGTCCAAGACGCGCCGGCACTTAACCGAGTTCTGGATGCTGGATGCCGAAATGGCCTATACGGATTTGGAGCAGAGTATGGCCTTGCAGGAGAAGATGATTATGTACGTGGTGCAGTCTGTGCTCAAAGAACGTCGTGCAGACTTGGAACTCCTCGAACGAGACATTGCAGCCCTCGAGAAAGTGCAGACACCTTTCGTGCGCATGACCTACGACGAAGCTTTGGTAAAACTGAAGGAACTTGGTTCAGATATCAAGTGGGGGACTGACCTGGGTAATGACGACGAGACGATTCTGACCAAAGCGTACGATCGGCCAATCTTTGTCACGCGCTATCCAGTTGCAATTAAAGCTTTCTACATGAAGCCAGATCCGCAGAACCCAAAGGTCGCCTTGTGCGCCGACCTGCTGGCACCGGAAGGTATTGGCGAAATCATCGGCGGCTCGCAGCGCATTGATGATTACGACTTCCTCGTGAAGCGTCTTGAGGAGCACAAGCTCAACCGCAAAGACTTTGAGTGGTACTTGGATCTGCGGAAGTACGGCAGTGTCCCGCACAGCGGCTTCGGCATTGGCCTGGAGCGCACCGTCGGCTGGATGTGCGGTTTAGCACACGTGCGTGAAGCAATTCCTTTCCCCCGCCTCATTAACCGGTTGACACCCTAATGCAACGTACACTCTCCACAGAAACCCCAAAGCTCGTCGGCCAGGAAGTAAAGCTCCAGGGCTGGGTGCATAACCATCGCCGTTTGGGCAAGATGGTGTTCATTGATTTACGGGACCGGTCAGGTCTTATTCAAGTGCTTTTTATGGATGCACTGGCCGAACCCGCCAACCAGATCCGTCCGGAGTACGTGGTGGAAATCACCGGCACGGTTGTAGAGCGAAAAGGCAAGGGTGCTAATCCAAACTTGCCAACAGGTTCGGTAGAAATTCACGCGAGTAGCCTCACGGTTTTGAGCACGGCTATGACGCCGCCATTTGAAATCAATAATGAAGAGAAGGCTGCGAACGCGGGGGAAGAGCTCCGCTTAGAGTACCGCTACCTGGACTTGCGACGGCCGACCATGCGGCAGCGTTTGGTGTTGCGTTCCAACATCAATGCCAGTCTACGTAACTTCTTGCGCGGTCAAGACTTCGTGGAAGTGGAGACCCCAATTCTCACGAAGGGGACGCCCGAAGGCGCGCGCGAGTACATTGTACCGTCGCGCAATTTTCCCGGGAAGTTCTACGTGCTGCCACAAAGCCCGCAGCAGTTTAAGCAACTACTCATGGTGGGTGGGGTAGAGCGGTACTTCCAAATTGCCCGTTGCTTCCGCGATGAAGATCAGCGCGGCGACCGGCAGCCCGAATTTACGCAGCTCGATATCGAAATGAGCTTCGTGGATGAGGAAGACCTGCTCGACTTGGCCGAAAAAATGATTACCAACTTGGTTAAAGAAGTCGTGCCGGATAAGCACATCAGCCAATCGCCTTTCCCGCGGCTGACGTACGCCGACGCCATGGCGAAGTATAAGAGCGACAAGCCTGACCTACGGCAAGACAAGAATGACCCGAACGAATTGGCGTTCTGCTTCATTACGGATTTCCCGTTGTTCGAAATGTCCGAATCCGAAAAACGGCTCGTACCTGTCCACCACCTTTTCACTTCGCCGAAAGATACGCAGGTATTTACCTCTGGGGCAACGAAACCGGAAGACTGCATTGCCAAGCAGTACGACCTGGCACTGAATGGATTTGAAGTAGCTGGTGGGAGTATACGCATTCATGAATCAGTCGTGCAGCAGAAAGTTTTTGACATCCTCGGTATTCCGAAGGACGAAGCCGAGTTGCGGTTTGGCCACATGCTGAAAGCCTTCAGCTTCGGCGTCCCGCCGCACGGCGGCATTGCCGTGGGACTCGACCGTTTAGTGGCCTTGCTTGCTGGCGTTGAAAACATCCGTGAGGTCATTGCCATGCCGAAGACCGGCGACGGCCGCGACCCGCTCATGGGCGCGCCGTCGACGTTGCCGAAGCAGCAGCTAGACGACGCGCACATCCAGGTAAAGAAAGAGTAATCGTATGACCGCGCTCTCACCGCTCCAAAAATTCCTACTTAAGGAGTGCTTGGATAGCGCGGTGACCAAGCGCAGCGCCTTGAAGAAATTCTACGTCAAGCAGTCGAATCCGCCGAAAGCCGAGGATCCGCCGCGCCTTCGTTCCGCGAAGCGCCGCGAGGCGGGCCAGCAGAACGCCATCACCAAGTCGCTGGAACGGCTCGTTGACCGGGGGTACATGGTGGGCTTCGGCCGCCGAACCCCCAAGAAGTGGTACATTGAGGGTGTCCGGCTCACGCCCGTTGGCCGACGCGTCGCCCGCAACCTGCTGGGCAAACAACAACAAATTCCTTTCACTCATCACTAACCGCTAACCGTATGGCAATTGCAAAATCGTTAGAGAAGTACCTAAACAATGCAAAAGTGAAGTACAGCGTTATCCCGCACAAGACGGTGTTCACGGTGTACGACCTGGCGCAGACGCTGAAGCTGAAGCTCGACCAGGTAGTGAAGACGCTGCTGGTGAAGGTCGACCAGAAGTATATGCTCGTCGTTATGCCGGCGCACTTCCGACTAGACTTTGGCAAGCTGAAGAAGCTCTTGAAGGCGAAGAAAATTGACATCGCAAAGGAGAAGGATATGCAGACGAAGTTCAACACTAAGCCTGGAGCCATGACGCCATTCGGTTCCCTGCACAAGGTGGAAGTCGTCGCCGATAAATCACTTGGGAAAGTGAAGGAAGCGCTCTTCTCGGCCGGGAGCTTTACCGATAGCGTGCGCATGAAGCTGAAGGATTACCTTAAGCTCGTAGAACCAACCCTTGGCGACATTGGGAAGAAATTCCCCATCAAGTTGCAGTGGCAGACCGTGAAGGCCAAGCCCAAGAAAGTCCACCGCAAGGGGAAGGGCAAACCAGCACAGAACAAAGGGCGTAGAGCGAAGAACCAGAAGCAGCGGTAGGGAATGGACGCAGTCTCTCATGGCGCATGGGGTGCCACCTTGATTCGTAGCCGTGCTTTGGTGGGCTGGGCGGCTTTAGTCGGCCTCCTTCCCGATTTGTTGCCAGCCCTTTACGGCGTTTACCGTTACCGCTGGGCGTTCTTCAAGGACATGACGAACCAGAGTTTTGCGAACAATCCTGAACACACCTACATCATTCTGTATCGTTGGTGTCACAGCCTCATTCCCATTAGTATTCTTACCGGTATAACCCTTGCTTTCGCGCCGTCTTGGACAGTACTCGCCATTCCGTACTACCTCCACCTCCTCCTCGACATCCCCACGCACCAAGGTATTTGGGCCACCAGGCTCTTCTACCCACTCAGCGATGCGCACGTTGAGGGTTGGGACTGGTGGCGTCACCCCTGGGTGAGTTTCGGCAATTGGACGGCTATCATCGCAATCAACATATTCTTCTTCACTCGTTAGCATGCACCAGGTAAAGATTTCAAGTTTCGAAGGGCCGCTCGACCTCCTGCTCCAGCTCATTGAGCAAGAGGAGATGGATATTTCCCAGATTTCGCTGGCGCACGTTACCGAGCAGTACCTGCGCGCGCTTGAAGCAGCAGACGATATTCCGGCTGATGAGCTGGCTGATTTTCTAGTCATTGCCGCCAAGCTCCTCCTTATAAAGTCCCGCATCCTTTTGCCTCAGCTCCAGGTGGAAGGTGCCGAAGAGGCGACCGAGCTGGAGCGACAGCTGAAGATTTTTAAAGAGTACCTGGAAGCCTCCCGAGGCATTGCCAAGATCATTCACAAGCGACGGTTCACCTTTGGCCGGGGCAAGCCCGCCATGGTCATTGAAGAGGAGTTCTCACCACCCCAATCGCTCACCGTGGCCACCATGCGCGAGCTGTTCCTGGGTGTACTGCGGGATATTGAGCCAATTATCGCCCTACCCAAGACAGTGATGGAGCGGACGGTCAGTATTGCTGAGAAGATTGAAGCGATCCGCGCGCTCATCCTGGACCAGGCAATTATCTCTTTCCAGTCGGTTATGGGCTCGGCCAAGAGCCGAACGGACGTGATCATTTCATTCCTCGCTGTGCTAGAATTGGTGAAGCAGCGCACGGTCATCGTCACGCAGAACGTGCTCTTCCACGATATCTCCATCCAGCGGCTGGATACCCCTCCCGAAGCCTAAGAATTCTATGCTCCAACGAAAAATTGAAACACTCCTTTTCCTCGCTGGCCGCCCCCTGACCGTGAAGAAACTCGGTGAGTTAACGGAGGCGAAAAAATCCGAAGTGCACGAGGCCAGTGAGCAGCTGGTGAAAGAGTATGAAGACCGGAAAGGCGGCTTGCTCATTCAGAAAGCCGGGGATAGCTACCAGATGGTTTCACACCCCGATGTGCGGAAGCTGGCGCAGACCTACGCCAAGGAAGAAGTCTCGGGCGAACTTACCAAACCCAGCCTCGAGACGTTGACGATTGTGGCATACCGCGGTCCCGTCACGAAAGCCGAGTTGGAGCAGATCCGTGGCGTTAATTGCAGCCTTATCCTGCGAAACCTCCTCATCCGCGGCCTTATCGAAGGCAGCTTCGATAAGACGAAGGCCACCACCGTGTACGACGTCACACACGATTTTGTCCGCTTCCTCGGCTTAGCCGAAGTGGAAGAGTTACCCGACTACGCCAAGCTCCACGACCACGAAACACTTCTTAAACTTCTCAACGATAATGCCCAAAGCGAAACCGAAAAATCCGCAACAACGGTTGTCTAGAACCGCGCACGCCGTCGTCACCCTTGGCTTCCTCGTGGTAAGCGGTTTGGTCGTGGGTTGTGTTGCGCTCGCCTACACCTTTGTCGCGTACCCATCGTTCCAATCGCACCGTGCCCCAGCAGTCGCGGGTGCAATTGTTGCACCCTGGGATAAACCAGTGCTTCGGGTGCATGCTCCTCCTCAACCAGCGATTCGAGCCGCGAGCGGTATCCTCATCGACGTGGCGTCGGCAGCAATCCTGTGGGCAAACCACGTCGATGACGTGCGTTCTCTCGCTAGCCTGACGAAGCTCGTTAC
>JAUYFT010000015.1 GCA_030689605.1 bacterium
GAGCCACTTCGGCGCCTCTTGCTCGGCGTAGCCCTGCTCTGGGTTCCTTTCCGTTCACTCCGCCGAAATTTACAGGAATCGTACATCGCGGCTTCTGAAATTGAAGCGGATGCGCAGGTTCGAAATCAAAGCGTACTCGGCAGCGCGCTCCTTCGGCTCGTCTCGCCACCAATCCCCGCTGCGGGTTTTAGCCCGTTGGACGCGCGGGTGGAGCGGCTCGTTAACTCTGGGTACCGCCACTCTGGTCGGCTCGCGATTCGGTACGGCGCGGTTGTGGTAATCCTTGCCGGCGCCCTGGTTGGTCTGGCACCGCGGGGCGTTACGGCAGTGTACGGGGCGCACCTTTCCATGAGCACGGAAGCGCACCTTACGGTCTGCCGCGAACAGCACGAACGCATGCTGCAATCTCAAGAGCAGACCTGTGGAAAACTTTCAACTCCTCAAACCTGCATCACGAAATAGTATGCGCACCCAAGACGGCCAAGTACTCCTAGATATTCAGACCAGCGGCATGCACTGCCGGAGCTGCGAGCTCTTAGTTGAGCAGTCAATCAAGAAGCTCCCGGGCGTGGGGAAGGTGCAAGCGAATGCGGATCGAAACCGGGTGCGTGTAATGTGCGACCAGCAGCAGGTGCCGACCCCCCAGCAGATTGGCGAAGCGATCAAGCACCATGGTTATAGTGTCGTCACGGGTATGGTTCAGCCAGTTGGGACACCCGAGTTCAAACGCCAACCAAACGTGCAAGCCACAGCACACCGTGAGCGACCGACGATTGCGCAAATTGCCGGCGCGTTTATCATCGTTCTCGTCATTGGTTTTGTACTCTCTAAAGCAGGATTCTTGAAGTTCAACCAGGCTGTTGATGGTTCAGCTGGATTCTTTAGTGTTCTGTTCCTTGGCCTCGTTGCTGCGAGCAGCTCGTGCATTGCGGTTTCTGGTGGTCTCCTCCTCTCGACCGTCGAACGGGTGAGCGATCGGTACGGCATACTCCCGGGCAAGAAGCGTTTCATTCCGGTGAGCACGTTCGTCTTGGGGCGCACTGTTGGCTACACAGTCTTCGGGGCGCTCATTGCTGGTCTGGGCAAGGCACTGGCACTGCCACCGTGGGCAGTCGGGCTTATTGCTATTTTGGCGGCGTTGTTCATGTTGGTTATGGGTCTGGACATGCTCCGTATCGCACCGACATGGCTAAAAGTTATTCTGCCGCGGATGCCAAAGTTTATAAGCCGGAAGGTGATGAGCGGCGGGGAAACTGGTAAAGTAACCTACGCTTCGCCATTCATATTAGGAGCACTTACGTTCTTTCTGCCTTGCGGCTTTACCCAAGCCCTGCAGTTGTACGTGCTCACGACCGGGAATGTGGTTGCCGGTGCGCTCATCATGCTTGCGTTTGCTCTTGGCACGGCTCCGGCTTTGCTCGCCCTCGGCTGGGCCTCAAATGCGCTCAAAGGCCAGTGGGGCAAGCTCTTCTTCCGCGTCGCCGGTGCAGCCGTCATCGTCATGGGCATCTACAACTTCAATAACGGCCTAACGCTTATGGGTCGTCCTATCTCGTTCAATTTTGGCTCATCGAAAGATTCAGCAGCGTCCGCAGCTAGCGTCGTTCAGGAAGGAGATGTGCAAGTGGTAAAAACGTCTCTCACGCCCTCCGGGTACTCACCCGAAACTTTCACGGTGAAGGCCGGACAACCCGTACGATGGGAAATTGACGGCAACGGGAATGCCGGTGGGTGCCGGTCAGTTTTCCAGGTGCCAGCATTCAAGATTCAGAAGTTCATGAGCAACGACGTGACCATCGCGGAATTCACCCCAGACAAGCCAGGAACCTATTCCTTCAGCTGTAGCATGGGCATGTACCGAGGCAGCTTCACCGTCATTGAAGCCTAATGCAGACGCAAACCTTCCCGCTCAAGAACATGGATTGCGATGCGTGCCAGCGTCTCGTCAGTATGACGTTGCAAGACCTCCCTGGCGTTGAGAAGGTCGTAGCGAACGAGCGGGAGGTCGCGGTAACCTATGATGAGGGGAAGATCACGCCAGCAACCCTGCAGAGCGCACTGGCGGATGTTGGCCATGCGGCGTAGAGGCGGGTAAAGCCGTGGGTCATGAAGTCAAAGGAGTAGAGGCTTCAGCCTCTTATAGTATATGCGAGAGACTTCCGCCAGAGGCGCCTGTCCGCCACCAAACTTTTTTCGGCGAAGGCAGGCGGGGAGCCGGCTTCGCCGGAAAAGTCTCTACTCCACTATTCATAATTCGTAACACTTAATGCAAATCTTAGGAATTAGCCTCATCCTCGTTGTCATTGGCTTGTACGTGTTGTGGCTACGCTTTCAGCGGCATCAGGAAGCTGCAGTCGTTGGAGCCTCTGGAGTGCAAGAGGCCACCGTGGTCATCAAGGGTGCGTACCAGCCGAACGTCATTACTGTGCAGGCTGGCAAACCTGTGGCTCTCACCTTTGATCGGCAGGAGGACGTGGAGTGCTCGCGCTTCGTCACCATTGATGGCCTGAAGATTCGGCAGGATTTACCTGCACACCAGAAAACTACCCTGCACTTTACTCCGGATAAACCGGGGGAGTACTCATTCACCTGCGATATGGGCATGTACCAAGGTCGCCTTATCGTCGAATAACTATGACTACCTGTGACCTGTCTTTGAAAGGCATGCACCCCGAACCACTCCCCCTCGATATACTCGGGGTCGGGTACGGGGCGAGCTACGATATTCACAGTCTCTAGCGCATTACATATGTCAAAGACTACTGAATTATCGCTTCGCGGTATGCACTGCGCGAGCTGTAGTCAGCTCATCGAATTAGCGTTGCGCAAGACCAAAGGCGTGCAGAGCGCCAGCGTAAACGTGGCCACCGAGCGGGCACATGTTTCGTTCGACGAAACCGCGGTTGACGTTCCGACCCTGGAAGCCGCGGTGAAGAAGATTGGCTACGGCGCGCAAGAGCTGAAAGCCGGGGGCGCCGATGCCGAGCGGGATGAACGGAACAAAGCAATGGCCGATACGAAACAGAAGTTTCTCGTGGCTCTGGTGCTTTCTATCCCGGTCGTCATTTTAAGCATGGGTATGTACTTGGTGCCGGCCATTGAGGAGGTTCCAGGCCGGGCTTGGCTGCAGCTCGTCCTTACCACACCGGTGATGTTCTGGTGCGGCTGGCAATTTTTCACCGGCTTCTGGGGTGCTTTGCGTGCCCGCACGGCCAACATGGATTCGCTCATTGCTATTGGCACGGGTGCCGCGTACCTGTACTCCGTGTTCGTGACTGTTGGCCTGGTTGAGGGCGAGCTGTACTTTGAGATTGCCGCCATCCTCATCATGTTCGTGTTGCTGGGTAAGTGGCTGGAAGCGCGCGCAAAAGGCAAGGCGAGCGAAGCTATTCGGAGCCTGCTGCAACTTCAGGCCAAGACGGCCATCGTGGTTCGCAACGGGCAGGATGTGGAAGTACCAATTGAGCAGGTGGTGGCTGGCGACGTGGTGAGGGTGAAGCCGGGGCAGAAAGTGCCGGTGGATGGGAAAGTGCTCGATGGCCACAGCAGCGTGGACGAGAGCATGGTGACGGGCGAGAGTTTGCCCGTGGAGAAGCAGACCGGGGATACGGTCATTGGCAGCACCATCAACGGTAGTGGCAGCTTTACTTTTACCGCCAAAAATGTCGGGGCGGACACTTTGCTCGCTGGCATCATCAAGCTCGTCGAGCAAGCCCAGGCTAGCAAGGCACCCATCCAGCGTTTCGCCGACCGTGTTTCGGCGTATTTTGTGCCCACGGTCATTGCCATCGCACTCATTACTTTCATTAGCTGGTTTTTCTTTGGGCAAGCCACGTTCGTCGAGAGCTTGTTGAAGTTCGTCGCGGTGCTCGTCATTGCCTGCCCCTGCGCCTTAGGCCTGGCCACGCCAACGGCAATTATCACCGGTACCGGCCTGGGCGCCCAGCGGGGGATTCTCATCAAAGGCGGTGAAGCCCTGGAGGCGGCGCGGAAGATTGACGTGGTGGTGTTTGATAAGACCGGCACGCTCACGCACGGCAAACCCGTGGTGACGGATGTGGTGGTGTTTAGCGGGTTAGAAGATCGGCAGGTTGGCGGGTTGGATGAAAATGAGCTACTTCGTCTGGCTGCTGCCGTGGAGCAGCGCTCCGAGCACCCGTTGGCTAGTGCCATTGTGAATGCTGCAAAGGCAAAGCAGTTCGTCTTGCCCGAACCGCAGGACTTCCAGAGCATTACCGGCAAAGGCGTGTCTGCTTCGGCGGATGGACGGAAGTTGCTCCTTGGTAACCGCGTGCTCATGGCTGACGCGAAAGTTTCGTTGGGCAATCCTGAACAAGAAGTTGAACAACTTGAGCACCAAGGCAAAACTGCTATGCTCGTCGCTGTGGATGGAGTATTTGCTGGCATTATTGCCGTGGCGGATACGGTGAAGCAAACCTCCAAGCAGGCCGTGGAAGCCCTGGCGAAAATTGGGATTCATTCGGTGATGATTACCGGTGACAATGAGCGCACGGCGAAAGCCATTGCCCAACAAGTGGGTATTCAAGAAGTGCGCGCCCAGGTGCTGCCGCAAGATAAGTCTGCGGCTGTCCGCGACTTTCAAGCGAGCGGAAAGCGTGTCGCTTTTGTCGGCGATGGTATCAATGACGCGCCAGCGCTGGCCCAAGCCGAACTCGGCATTGCCATTGGCAGCGGCACTGACGTAGCGCTGGAGACCGGCCAGATTGTTTTGGTACGCGACGACCTCATGGACGTGGTGCGCTCGATTACCCTGGCTCGGCGGACATTCCGCAAGATTGTGCAAAACCTCTTCTGGGCGCTTTTCTACAACGTTGCGGGCATTCCTATTGCCGCCGGGGTTTTCGCCGGCATTGGCCTCACGCTCCGGCCAGAATTAGCTGGGCTGGCTATGGCGTTATCCAGCGTGTCGGTGGTGGGTAATTCACTACTGTTAAAGCGGGTGAAGTTGTAATCACAGCATGCGTGCATTGGGTTGACATCCTGGGGTTTTGCTGTATACTATTGCCAGTAAGTTTTCGTCAGGTGTTTCCCCGAAAATCCGTCCTCCCGTATAGGGATGGCGCAGTATAGCAGCCCTAAGCCGCTATAGGAGGACAGCGAGACGAGAAGAGGTCGACTTACATTCTCGTTTTTTATAGAACTTTAGAAACAATGGCAAAGAAACTTTACGTCGGTGGCCTGCCGTATTCAACCACGCAAGACGAACTCCAAGAGGCGTTCGGCCAAGCGGGTAAGGTTGACTCGGCAATAGTCATTTCCGACAAAATGTCTGGTCGTTCAAAGGGCTTCGGCTTCGTGGAAATGTCCACGGACGAAGATGCCCAGAAGGCGATTGAGATGTTCAACGGCAAAGATTTTCAGGGTCGATCCCTGACGGTCAACGAAGCTCGCCCGATGGAACCCCGCGCCCCGCGAACCGGTGGCAACGGTGGTGGCGGATTCGGTGGCGGCAGTCGCGGCGGCTGGTAATTCTCCCGTCAACACTTCGAAGAACCGGGTGGCAGCAATGCCCCCGGTTTTTCTTTTGTGGTAAACTCTATCTATGGAAGAGCTACCCGCACCGCAACGACATTGGTTCAAGCCCATGCTTTTGC
This sequence comes from bacterium, assembly GCA_030689605.1. Classification (GTDB taxonomy): domain Bacteria; phylum Patescibacteriota; class Patescibacteriia; order PEXW01; family PEXW01; genus CAIPSZ01. Next base: position 5,616 of record JAUYFT010000015.1, read on the forward strand.
TCTTAGCTTTGTTTGTATTAGTTTTTTTCACCACGGTGCTTGGGGTTGATTACCGGCGGGCGCACCCATCACAGACCGATCCACTTGCGTCACTCACTGCCGGGAGCGCTTCCCAGTCAACTTCGGGTACGGTGAGCGGGACAGTCCGCCCTGCTATTCCTCAGATTGAAACTGCGGATGATCCATACCTCGGGCCTGCGGAAGCGAAGGTTATCGTCGTGGAGTTTATCGATTTCCAGTGCCCCTTCTGCAAGCAGGTGTACCCAATGGTGCGGGAGCTCGCGGCGCAGTACGGCAACCGCGTGAAGTTCATCCTGCGGGATTTTCCGTTGAACGACATTCACCCCGAGGCGCAAGCTGCGGCGGAAGCGTCCGGCTGCGCGTTCGAACAGGGAAATGATAAGTTCTGGGCCTACCACGACAAGCTCTACCAGAATCAAGAATTACTGAACGCGGCAACGTATACGGCCATTGCCTCGCAGGTCAACCTGAATGAGCAGAAGTTTGCTACCTGCATGAGCAGCGGCGCGCGAAAATCGGAGATCCTCGGCGACCTGGCCGACGGCGCAGCCATTGGGGTGACCGGGACGCCAACATTTTTTTTGAATGGGTACCTCGTGAAAGGTACATTTCCAAAAGATATGTTCGCCAAAGCTCTTGACCTCCTCCTCAAGTAGGGAGAGCGCCGTGGTATACTATGCCTATGCTCGTCCTGGGTGCTGATCACGGAGGATTTACGCTAAAGGAGTACCTCAAGCGCGTGCTGCTGAAGAGCGGCCACGTGGTTCATGATGTTGGTTCAGCTAAGCTTCGGCCTGCTGATGATTACCCGCTGCTGGCAGCCGAGGTGGCAAAGATTGTGCGCCGGACGACGGGCGGCCGCGGCCTCCTGCTCTGTGGCAGCGGCGTGGGCATGTCTGTGGTCGCGAATAAATTTGCCGGTATCCGCGCCGTGAACGCTTGGGATGTGAAGGTTGCTATCCGCGCCCGAAAGGAAGAAGACGCGAACATTCTCGTCCTGCCAGCGCACTTCGTCTCGCGGGTGAATGCCGAGAAGATTGTGCAGGCTTGGCTTGAGACACCGTTCCAACGCATCCCGCGCTATCGCCGGCGTTTAGGCGAGATTGCTCGTATTGAGAACACCAACTAGCGATATGCAAATCACTCCTGCAATCCTCGAGACAGAACCCGAAGAGCTTAAACGGAAGGTAAGTATTATTGAGAGCAGCGTAGACCTCATCCAGATTGACGTGGGTGATGGCCAGTTCATTCCCACCGTGACGGTGCTGCCTCGGGCGCTCGGTGAGTTCCGCCCGCTCACAGCCTTTGAAGTCCACCTCATGGTGAAGCGGCCAGACCGGTTCGTTGCCGACTGGGCGCACCTGGGGGCGACGAAAATTATTTTTCATGTTGAAGCCGAAGGCGACCTGGAGCACTTCATTGCGCAGTGCCGGGAACTCGATTGTGATGTTGGCATTGCGGTTAGCCCGGGAACCAGCAACGATGCACTGCAGCCCTACCTAGACCTCGTGGATGAGGTTATGTTCCTCACCGTCCAACCCGGGGCACAAGGCTCCCCCTTCCTCCCGGAGGTCGTTCAGGAGATTATCGCCTTCCACAAAACTATGCCGGGGATGCCTATTGCAGCCGACGGGGGGGTGAATACAGAGAACCTGGCAACTCTGCAGGCCGCTGGCGTGCAACGAGTTTGCGTTGGCGCCACGCTGTGGAAGAGTGCGGATCCTGTCGCAACGCTCGCCTCACTTGCTACCCTCTAAGTATGACCAGATTTGACGTCATTACTATTGGCAGCGCCACGCAGGATGTGTACCTCATGAGTAAAGCTTTCCGTTTCGTACGGGATCGACGTTCATCCACTGGTTCTTTCGAGGAGTTCGCTTTTGGGTCTAAAGTTGAGCTCGACGATTTACTGCAGGAGGTTGGCGGCGGCGCGACGAATGCAGCGGTGACGTTCCAGCGGCAAGGTTTGCGAACCGCTTGCGTGTGCAAAGTTGGCGATGACCCAGCGGGTGACGACGTGGTTCGAACGTTGCGGTCGTACAAGGTTGATCCACGGTTCGTCATTCGTGACCACAATGATCGAACTGCATTCTCCGCGCTCTTCCTGGGTAAAGGTGGGGAACGTACAGCCTTGGTCTACCGCGGGGCGAGCGCGGATTTCACTGAAAGCATGGTTCCGTGGCAAGCACTGCGTGCAAGATGGTTTTACATTTCTTCGCTTGGGGGTAACCTTCGTTTTCTGCGGCACGCCATTGCCCATGCCCATCGAACGGGCGCCAGCGTCGCAGTGAACCCGGGTAAAGCCGAGCTTGCGAAAAAAGCGGCGGTACGTTCAGTACTTCGTCAGGCAGACGTGCTGCTGCTCAACCGGGAAGAAGCAGAGTTGCTCTTCCGTGTGCGGGGGTCGAAGCTGCCAAAGGCAATTGCGAAGTGGCGGAAGGGGATTGTGGTAGTCACCGATGGAGCGAAGGGCTCGTGGACGGTGACGCCTACCGGGGCTTGGCGATTGCGCATCAAACCCGTCCACGCTGTGGATACGACTGGGGCAGGGGATGCCTTTGGATCGGGTTTTGTGGCGTCGCTGGCGAAGCGGCCGCACGATATTGCCTCGGCTCTCCGTCTGGGTGCGATTAACAGCGCTGGTGAAGTGCAGCACATTGGGGCGAAGAAAGGCCTGGTGACGCTCCGGCTACCGAAAGGTCCCTGGATGCGCCTTTCGAAGCTGAAAATATAAGCTGGGTTGACGGTTCTACAGGGTGTAGTAGAATAACCTCACCTCGCATTTTTCTTGTCATCTATGGATAGTCAAACCTGGGAAACGCCTCCGCAGACGCCGCAGCCCTCACAGTCAGCACCGTCGTACCCACCGACTAGCAGCTTCTTCAGCGGGCCGCCCAAGGCGACATTCGCCTTAGGGATTATGATTGGCGTTAGCGCGGTGAGCTTACTCGGGTTCATCCTGTCTTTCAGCGCCTACCGGAATGCAGTGGATGACGGTACAGGAACGAAAGCAGCGGCAGCGAATAGCAATACGAATAGTGCAGCTGCAGCTGCCCCGACCGCCCCTAACGAACCCGTTGATGTTACCGTGGCTAAGACTGACTGGATCCGCGGGAACAAGGACGCTAAGGTGACGCTCGTCGAGTTCTCGGATTTCCAGTGCCCGTACTGCGAAAAGTTCAACCCGACGATTGAGCAAGTACGGAAGGACTACCCCGATACCGTGCGCATCGTCTTCAAGCACTACCCGTTGACGAGCATTCACCCGATGGCGCAAAAAGCCGCGGAAGCCGCAGAGTGTGCTGGGGCACAAAAGAAGTTCTGGGAGATGCATGATAAGCTCTTCGCCAACCAGACTAGCCTCTCCCTTGATAACTATAAGGCCTGGGCGAAGGAGATTGGCCTAAACCAATCGAAGTTCGATAAGTGCCTTGATAATAATGATACCGCGGCAAAGGTTGCGGCTGACCAGAAGTACGGTGATTCACTCGGCGTTTCGGGAACCCCAACGAGCTTCGTAAATGGCTACTCGGTGCAAGGTGCTCAGGGCTACGATGTGGTGAAAGCGAAGATTGATGCGGAGTTAGCGAAGACCTAGGTACTCGCCGTCATGCTCGGCTGGCTTAGTACACCGCCTGGACCAATACTGTTCCAAATCGGGAGTATCTCCGTACGTTGGTACGGCGTTATTCTCGCCATTGCCCTCCTTAGCGGGGTGTTCCTCGCCCAACGCTTAGGGAAGCGGGGAGGAGTGAAGCAAGAGAAAATTATTGACCTGGCGTTCATTGCCACCATTGCGGCGCTTATCGGGGCGCGTCTTGTGCACGTTTTGAACGACTGGGACTACTATAGCCAGCACCTTCTAGAAATTATTAAGGTTTGGCACGGCGGTCTAGCTTTCCACGGTGTGCTGTTCGGTGGTGTGCTGGCGCTCTGGATCTTTAGCCGTTGGCAAAAAATTACCCCACTCCTCCTCCTTGACGTGGTATTCCCGGCGCTCGCTTTGGGTCAAGTGATTGGTCGGTGGGGGAATTGGATAAACCAGGAGCTCTACGGCCGACCGACAAACCTCCCCTGGGCTCTGGCCATTTCACCCGAGCACCGTGTCGCTGGCTACGAAGCTTTCACAACTTTCCATCCATTGTTCCTCTACGAGTCTCTGGGGAACCTGGCCATTCTCATCCTCTTATTGCTCTTGTGGCGGTTGAAAGGTCGTCGCCTGGGAGACGTCGCCGCTGTGTACTTAATTCTGTCGCCAGCTTTACGGTTTGGCCTTGACTACCTTCGGCTCGGGCAACCCATGGTGGGTCCAGTTACCAACGCACAAATTTTTAGCCTCGTGCTCATAGCCGCGGGGTTGGTTCTCTTCTTCACCCGCCGGCAGAGACCGGTACAATAATCGCATATGGCAAACACACGATTTCGCTGGGGGCTCTGGGGTACCGTCGCTGGCATTGTCGCCATTGGCATTGCTGGGGTAGCACTCTCTTCACGTGGGCCAAAGGTTAGTTATGACAACGTCAATAGCCCCCGACCATTTGAAGGGAACGCTAGCGCGAAGGTCGTGGTGCAAGAGTACTCGGACTTCCAGTGCCCGGCGTGCGGGGCGGTGTACCCATTCGTTAAAAGTCTGGTTGGGAAGTACGCCAAAGACATTCGCTTGGAGTTTAAGCACCTCCCGCTCACCAAGATTCACATTAATGCCTACAGTGCTGCACTCGCCAGTGAGTGTGCGAACGATTTAGGAAAGTTCTGGCCATACCACGACAAGCTCTTCGAGAACCAAACGAGCTTAGGGACTAGCGATTTAAAGAAATACGCCGTTGATCTGGGTTTGGATACGACGAAGTTTAACGCCTGCCTTGATACGCGAGCCAAGAAGTCGGTGGTCGACGCAGACGTGAGCGAGGGGACGACCAAGCAGGTGCCGGGGACGCCGACGTTTTTCGTGAACGGTCAGCAGACCGCAACCGGTGACCTCGAGAAAGCAATCAAGAGCGCCATTGGTGGCGCAGTGCAGGGGCCGGTGCAGTAAGCCTCGAGAGTGCTAGGGGTGAACCGAGAGGTAGAGTAACCCGCCGGCGAGAATAACTTGGACAGCCAGGCCAACCTTGAAGGTGAGGCGCTTTTCAATGTAGGCGTGGAACCAGCGGTGGAGGCGTTCGTGGTGGTTGAAGAATGATTCCAGGCGGGTGACGTCTTGGATGATTTTTGTTGCGCGGGGGAAGTGTTTGATGAGTAGCACGCGGTATGCGTCGTACACCGCCCAGATGAGGTCGGGGAGTACTGCGCCGACAATTGCAGCGAGGGCGACATTCGGGAGGGGCCAATCCCCGGTGACGTGCACCGTGTACACGAAGAGCGCTAAGAACCCGAGATCGGTGAGGAATGTCAGGGCGAAACGGCGAATGAACTTCTCTTTCACCCAGGCGCCGAGACGTTCGTCGCCGTGGGGGATCATGTCGAGGATGTAGTGGGAGAGCACGCCTAACCCAAGCGCCACGGGCACGTTTGTGAAGTGCTGGCTGATGATGATTCCGGCGAGCGCATGGGTGGATAGGAACATGCTGATAGTGAGAATATCGGTCTTTCATCCATGCGTCAACTCAAGCATTCACAATACGTGCAGCACGATGTAGACTGGTAGTTGAAGAAGTATTCATCATTTCACCCCCAAGCATATGCCTTTTTCTGAAGCTGGTTCACACGATCCATCTCTCGAGCAGTTCCAAGCCACAGGTGAAGTTGCAGAAGTGACGACGGAACTGCCTGAGGGTCTACCTGAGAACGTGCGTGATTTTATTCGGCCCCAACATGAGGGCGGGCAAGTGGTCTCTGTGAACGTGGAGTTGGATGCAGAGGAAAGAGTTGCTTCGATTGATGTGCGTAAGGAAGGACTAATCTTGAATGGTGCTAGTATGGGTGGAGGCAGCGGCGATCCGCGCTACAATAAAAATGAGCATTTTGCATTTCACTATAGTGATGGCGTATTACAGGAAGTTGTCCGAAAACTGACAACCGATGGCTCTATGGCCGAGCAGGCATACTATAATGAAGCAAGTCCAGATAATGTTGGCAATGAGGTTCGAGAATCAACGCTGGCGCTCACACCAACCAAGCCAGGCAAGCTACACGCTTTGGTTGAACGTTTTCTGCATCGCAAAAGGTAAAATAAGTATAAAATCATGAGGCGGTATAAGACTTCTCACGAAGGGCGTAGCTTTTGCCGGCCACGGCAAAACGTAGCCCGATGTGAGAAACGAGCTGGCTTGCCAGCCGTAGCCCCGCTGCAAGCGTGGGCGAAGGCTGGTGCCGGGAGAGAGAATCGAACTCTCATGACCTTGCGATCGCAGGATTTTGAGTCCTGTGCGTCTACCAGTTCCGCCATCCCGGCTTGGTACCTGGGGCCGGATTTGAACCGGCGACCTGAGGCTTATGAGTCCTCCGCTCTAACCAACTGAGCTACCCAGGCAAATTATATTAACGACAGAAGCCGTACAGCCAGAATACCATGATCGTCTGGCACTGGCTCTAGCCTCCTCCGCCGAAGCAGCCGCCTTGGCTGCGAAGGCCGGGCGGCTTCTTCTGGTGTCGCAAGTTTACGGTGTTGCCGGAACCTCGCGTTGGGTGCGGGAGGGGGATTTGCACCCCCGACCTCCGGATTATGAGCCCGGCGAGCTGCTACTGCTCCATCCCGCGTAGTGCGGCACTGAATGCAAAGGCCGCGTCTCGAATTGCGTTGCTGCATTAGAATAGTGAGAAACAGGGCTTTTTGTCAAGTTGCTTGACGGTATATGTTGCTTGACGGTATAGCGTGGAGGGCGTACAGAGAAGGCAGAAACAAAGGAGGTTCCATGAACCCAGTTAACGCAACCGAGCTCATTGCTTTTGCGAAGAGCGGTGTGGACGCAGAGGTCTTCGAAGCGGCTTTCATGCACTATATGCCAGGGAGTGACGGCTCGTTTGAAGAGCTCCTGACGGTCATTGCCTTGTATCAACCTAAGGTGTTCCTAAACCTGGGGCTTGATCCTGAACGCGTCCGTACGATTACGGATTTGCTCCACGCTCTTCAGAATATGCTGATTCCCTAGATTCGCCTCGTGATACTAAACACGAGGCGTTTGCTATACTGAACCTATGGCGCGTGTCATTGCAGTTGTCAACCAGACAGGCGGGGTGGGCAAAACCACAACTGCCATTAACCTAGCTGCCGAGCTGGCGGCTTTGGGCAAGTTCGTCCTGCTTGTGGATATAGATCCGCAGGGCAATGCCTCATCGGGTATTGGCATTGACCACCGCCAGGTTGAGCACGGGGTGTACCATGCACTTATTGGTGCCAAGCCTTTCCGTGACATCATTCTGCAGACCAGCGTAGATGGCTTGAAAGCCGCACCAGCAAACATGGATCTTGCGGGAGCGAATGTGGAGCTTGTCCCACTGGAGCGTCGCGAGCACCGTTTGCGTGAGTCACTCGCTGAAGTGCGCCATGATTATGACTACATACTCATTGACTGCCCGCCGAGCCTCGGGCTGCTCACCGTGAACGGCCTTGTTGCCGCGGAAGAAATTCTCATTCCCGTCCAAACCGAGTACTACGCGCTCGAAGGCCTAGGCCAGCTGGTGGAAACCATTGACCTCATCCGTCAGCATCTGCAACCTGGCCTTACCGTCCTCGGTGCGGTGATGACGATGTACGACGAGCGTAACAAGCTCTCGCAGGCCGTGTTTAACGAGCTGTACCAGTACTTCCCGAACAAGATATTCCGTACCGTCATCCCGCGGAACGTGAAGCTGGCCGAAGCGCCCAGTCATGGCAAGTCCATCCGGCATTTTGATGGCAACAGCAAGGGCGCCAAAGCCTATGAGAAGCTGGCACGGGAAGTAGTGGAATCAGAAACCCCGCACGTGTAGACTACCCCTATGGCAACATCCTCACTCGGCCGTGGCCTCTCCTCGCTAATTCCGGGCGCATCGAACGCAAACTACTGGAGCGGCGACACCGCCCACAAAGCTGGCGAGCGCATCGAGCACATCCCCGTGGCGCGCATTGTGGTGAACCCCCACCAGCCGCGCGAGCGCTTTGAGCGGCAGGGGATGGAAGATCTGGTTTCATCAATTAAGGAGCACGGTATTTTGCAACCGCTGGTGCTCACCGAGACGCCGCGGGGCTACGAGCTCATTGCCGGTGAGCGCCGTTTGCGCGCGGCCAAGTTGGCGAACCTCAAAGACGTTCCGGCGATCATTCGCAGTGCAACAAACCAGCAGAAGCTGGAGCTAGCGCTCGTGGAGAACGTCCAACGGCAAGATCTGAACGCCTTGGAGCGCGCCAAAGCCTACCAGCAGCTCATTGATGACTTCTCGCTGACGCAAGATGCAGTGGCGCACAAAGTTAGCCAGAGCCGGTCAGCCGTGGCTAATGTCCTGCGCTTGCTGCACCTGCCCGTTGACATGCAGGCGGCGATTGCCGAGGGCAAGCTCACCGAAGGCCATGCCAAAGTGCTGCTCGGCGTATCCGACCCGAAAGCTCGTCAGCAGCTATTCAAGAAAATTATTGAGGAAGGCTTGAGCGTACGGTCGGTGGAGAGTGAGAAGCAGACCAGCGTGCGCGGCCACACCCGCAAACAAGCTGATGTGGAAACCAAAGCCCGTGAGGCACGGTTGCGGGCGGCACTTGGTGCAAAAGTCACCATCAAACCAGCTGGCAAAGGCGGCACCATTAGCATCCATTACAGCGACGCCGAAGAGCTGGAGGGGATTGTGCGGACAGTGGAGGGGCGGTAGGATAGCGGCAAATAGATACCAACCTTCATGAGAGAAAGGATGTTTTTATGTTCCTTCCAAACATTGCGTGTTTCCTAGTGCTAACCACAACAACAGCTGATTCGGCACGCGCAAACTCCCCCGCTCCGGAAGATACGCTGCAGCCACCCGACACCTTATCGGCGATTGAGCTGGCTGATACTGTTGCTTTCCTTGAAGATGCCAGCGGCGCCACGTACGAGTGCCTGGTTGAAGGCTATACCTGCCTGCGCAGTCTGCTGCGCGTAACCCTAAGCAAAGGCTGGCGCGGCGAGTTCACGGCAGATGAGCTGGCCAAACGCTTCCCCGAAGTGCGCAAGTACCCGTGGTTGCAGCCAGCCACCTTTGAGCTCTCGTCAACGCGCAAAGCAGTGTACGTGCAGTTCATGCAGAATGACGGTTTTCTGCCGGTCATCCGCATGTATCAGGATCGAGAAGCTAAAGCACTCTTCTATGAATTTCAAACCTCCCGCGGCCTTAGCCTGGGCATTGCCAACATGCTGACGGGATTCTAGGGGAATCACAGAAGTAGACCTCCGAGATTTTCGGAGGTCTTTTTACTTTTTCCCGCGTTTTCGCTTTTTTGGCTTCCCCTCGCGCTCCGCCATAAGCTCGACGGCCTGATCCATGGTGACAGATTCTGGGGGCGTGCCTTTCGGCAGCGACGCGTGGGTTTTGCCATCAGAGACGTAAGGTCCGTACTTGCCGTCGAGCACCTTTACGTTCTTTCCGGTTTTTGGATGCGCCCCAAGTTCTTTGAGCGTGCGGCCACCAGAGCGGCGGCTGGCTTGCTTGGGTTGCGCTAAAAGCTCGAGCGATTTTTCTACGGTTATGGTCAGTGGTGATTCACCATCCGGAATGCTGCGCGTGTCCACCCCGGCTTTGATGTATGGACCGAACTTGCCATTTGCCGCCAGGATATCCTCGCCCGCGGCAGTCTTGCCTACGGTGCGGGGGAGTGACAAGAGTTGCAGAGCTTGTTCCAGCGTGAGCGTAGCTCCGTCCATACCAGTAAGGAGTGACGCTGATTTGAGTCGCTCGGCTTTTGGGTCGCCTTTTTTTCTGCGTTTCTTTACCGCTCCCTCTTCCTCTTTCTTTTTTTCCCCCAGCTGCACGTAGGTGCCAAAGCGACCAGTCTTCAGAAAAACGCCCAGGCCAGAAATCGGATCGATGCCCAGGGGTTTGGCTTCCGGGATTGGCGCATGGTTACCGGCGCGATCTAAGTTAATAGTGTGTTTGCACTCTGGGTAGCCGGTGCAGGCCAGGAAAGTGCCAAAGCGACCGAACTTCTTAATCATCGGCTTGCCGCACTTCTCGCAGATTTCGTCGGTGGCAGTTTCGGTAAGGTCTTTTTTTGAAATCTCTGCATCCTTGGCCACGAGGTTGGTGTGGAACTTATCGTAGAAGGTCTTCAGGACGGGTTGCCACTTGGTTTTACCTTCGGCAATATCGTCAAACTGCTGCTCCATGTTGGCCGTGAACTTGTAGTCTACAATTTCCGGGAAGTGCTTCACCAGCAGGTCAATGACCAAGAAGGCAACTTCGGTGGGTTTCAAGCGTCGGTCATCACGTTCCACGTAGCCACGGTCAACGACAGTGGTAATGGTTGGCGCGTAGGTGGATGGCCGGCCAATACCGTGCTCTTCCAGGATTTTTATAATACTAGCATCCGAATAGCGGGGCGGGGGTTCGGTAAAGTGCTGCACGCCTTTCACGTCTTTCGCCACCACTGCGTCGCCAGCTTTTAGTGGCGGCAGGTGATTTTCCTTGGCGCCATCAGGGTAGACCTTCAAGAAGCCGGGGAAGCGGATGATTGCCCCGGTGGCACGGAAGATGGCACCTTCGACATTTGCGCCAACATCTACGCTGGTCTGGTCAATTTGCGCGTCGGGCATCTGCGAAGCCACTGCACGGTTCCAGATGAGCTCGTAGAGTTTCAATTGGTCAGGATCCAGGTGCTCGCGAATACTGTCTGGGGTATGAGTCACGTTCGTGGGACGGATGGCTTCGTGTGCTTCCTGCGCGCCTTTGGAGTTGGTCTTGAAGCGGCGTCCAGATGGCAGAGTGTAATCCGCACCAAAAGTTTTTGCGAGAAAGCTCTTAGCCTCGTTGATAAACTTGTCAGCGAGGTTCAAAGAGTCGGTGCGCATGTAGGTGATTAAACCGGTCTGACCTTTGCCGCCAAGGTGCACGCCTTCGTACAGTTGTTGAGCCAGGCGCATGGTGCGGTTCGCCGATAGGCTTAAGCGGCGGTTCGCATCCATCTGGAGGGTTGCGGTAGTGAACGGCGGAGCCGGGGAGCGCTTGGTCGTTTTGAGTTGGATGTCGGTGATGCTGTACTGTGCACCGTTCAACTTCTTCAGGAGCGCATCAGCAGTTTTTTTATTGCCAATAGCGAACTTGTCGAGGCTATTGTCTGCAAGTTTATGGAGCTTGGCCGTGAATGAATCCTGGCCGTGTTCGAATACACCTTCAATCGTCCAGTACTCCTGCGCTTTGAAGGCTTGAATTTCCCGCTCGCGTTCCACAATGAGACGCACCGCGACAGACTGCACGCGCCCTGCCGAAAGTCCGCGCCGCACTTTGCGCCAGAGGAAGGGGGATAGCTCGTAGCCGACGAGGCGGTCTAGAATACGCCGAGCCTGCTGGGCATCCACGCGCTTTATATCGAGCGGCCGGGGATGGGCCAAGGCATGCTCGATTGCCTCCTTGGTAATTTCGTGGAAGACGATGCGCTGCACGTCCTTGTCAGCGATTTTCAAAAGCTCGGCCAGGTGCCACGAAATTGCTTCACCTTCGCGGTCTTCGTCAGTGGCGAAGTACACTTTGCCCGTCGCTTTCGCCAGTTTCTTAAGCTTGGTCACCGTCTCTTCATTATCCTCACCGACGACGTACTCGGGCTGGAAGTTGTGCTCTACGTCCACACCCATCTTGCTCTTGGGCAGGTCGCGAATGTGTCCGAATGATGCCTCTACCTGAAAGTTTTTGCCCAGGAAGCGGCTAATGGTTTTAGCTTTGGTGGGGGATTCGACAATGACGAGAGCTTTTGCCATGTTCACTAGGCGAGTGTGTAATGCATGCCACCGACGTTGCGGACGTGGCCTTGTAATTCCAAGACCACCAGCGTCGCGTTGATCACGCTTGGGTCACAATCGCATAGCCCAGAGAGTTCGTCAACATGAATGGGTTCACGGCATAAATGTTTCAGAATAATTTTTTCTTCCGGTGTGTCGCCGGCGTAGGGTGGTTGCTTCGCGGTTTGCGCGTCGTCTGGGAGCAGGTTGAGCGCAGTGAGAATGCCATTGGTATCAGTGACGAGCTGCGCGCCAAGCCGAATGAATTTGTTTGTGCCGCGGCTGGTTTCCTGCGTGATGTTTCCAGGTACGCAGAACACCTCGCGGTTCTCATCCAGAGCCAGTTTGGCCGTCAAAAGTGCGCCAGACTTTTCACCGGCCTCCACCACCAGTGTACCGGCACACATGCCCGCCACAATACGGTTCCGCTGGGGAAAGTTCTGCGCCAAGGGTGGTATGCCTAGGGGGAATTCGCTGATGATCGCTCCGCCTGCCTTTACTATGCGGTCGGCCAATTCGGCATGTTGGGGCGGATAGACAAGATCCAAGCCGGTGCCGACAATGGCGTAGGTTTTCCCACCCGCCGCTAGGGCGGCTTCATGTGCCATGCCGTCAATTCCCAGCGCCATGCCCGAAACAATGCCGACCCCTGCCCTGGCCAGTGGTTCAACAAGCAGTGGCGTGACTGTCCTGCCGTAACTGGTGGCCACGCGCGTGCCGACGACCGCGACCAGAATGTCGTTGTGGCGGGGGAGCGTGCCGCGGTAGAAGAGCACGGCTGGAGCATTGTGGATTTCTTTCAAGAGCGCGGGGTAGTCTTCGTCCACTATCGTTACGACGTGGATATTTGCAGCCACGAGCTTTTCCCAGTTTTTTTGTGGGTCGAGTTTTCGTCTGCCCTCGAGAATAGTGTCAAATGTCTTGCCCGTCATCTGCAGAGCGTTACGAATTTCCGCATTGTTGGCGTGCCAGGCTTTCGTCAAATCACCAAATGTCTCGAGCAAAAGTGTAATGCGCTTGGCGCCAACCTGCGGCACGCACGCCCACGCGGCCCAGGCAATGCGTTCGTTTTCCGAAAGGGTTTTCGTGTCGGTCATGATGGCCAAAAGGCTAGCACGCGTGCTTTGAAACGCGCAAGCGCAGGCCGCCGCCTGCCCTCGCACCCGAAATGATGAGTGGTGCGGGGTGCCTGTGGTCGAATAAGCGCTTATTTTTCCATTCCATTGACACACCCCTCGTCGAGTGCTACCTTTCGGGGTTATAACTAAGGCAAACGAAATTAAAAACCAGGAGGTTCCTTTGGCAAAGAAAGGTTTAGACCTGCTTTACCCCATCGGCATTCGCGGTGAGGAAAACGGTGAAGCAGTGCGCGCAGCGTGCTGGACCACAGCGAGACGGAAGCTCGCTCGGTACCAGCGCAGATGGGGGAGCAACTACTACCTTATGCAAGGCGTACCGTACGCGGCGAATGCGCACAAGTACCTAGAGGTGGCGGTTGACTCGCCAGTTCATGCGGCAAGTGCTGTCGCAATGAAAAAACAGGCCGAACATCTACGGCGTTATAATGTCGGCTGACCTTTGAGCAGACGCCCTTACTCGGACGTCTGCTTTTTCTTGCGGCCATTCTTCTTCGGCTTCGTTGCTGATGGCTCAGCCGCGGCGTCGTGCTTCTCGAATATGGCAATGATTTTTTTTAACGTGGCGAGCCAGTCTTTGCCGAGGTGACTTTTGTCTATTTTCAGCTGATCCGGTGCTAGCTGCCAGCCTTCGGCAATATCGAATAGCGGTTTCAGGCGCGTGACGTCGATGGTTCGGATAAAGCGCAAGATGAGCCGCTCGTTGGGTCCCAGGCGCACCAGCTGGATGTTCGTAATGTCTGTGCGTTGGGCTAGGAGTTTGAGTTCCAGGAGCTTGAAGAGTGACTCGAGGCTAGGCGGGGCGACGCGATCTTTGAGCAGCTGGTCGTGGTAGTGCCAGAGCTCGCCCACGCTGGCCATGTTAGCCAGGTCTTGGTAGATGCGCAAACGGTTTCGTTCGTCGGGCTCGAAGTCTTGCGGGATGCCCACGGAGAGCGGCAAGTCGATGGTGACGTCGTGGATGCTGGGCATGGCCACGCCAGTTTTTAGCTCGGTAATTTCTTGGGCAAGCAGGCGTGTGTACAAGCCCAGGCCCAGCGCCGCGACGTGGCCGTGCTGTTGGTTGCCCAGGATGTTGCCGGTGCCGCGAATTTCTAAGTCGCGCAAGGCCACCTGCATGCCCGAGCCAAGCGCTTTTGCCTCTTCCAGGCCGACGAGGCGCTGCTTGGCATCACCAGTGAGCTTCTGGCTGTGGTAGAGGAAGTAGGCGTACGCTTGGCGATTGCCGCGACCGATGCGGCCGCGCAGCTGGTAGAGCTGCGAGAGGCCGAACTTCGGCGCCTGATCGACGACGAGGGTGTTAACGTTGGGGAGATCCAGGCCATTCTCAATGATCGTCGAACAGACCAGGACATCGAGCTCTTGAGCATCAAATTTGTGCATGACGTCGGCTAGGTTACCTTCCGGCAGCTGGCCGTGTGCCACGCCGATGCGCGCCTTCGGGAAGAGTTCTTGTAATTCGGCGGCTTTTTCTTGGATGGTCTCGACGTTGTTATAGAGGTAGTACGCCTGGCCTTGGCGGGTAAACTCTCGATCCATGGCTTCACGGATAAGGTCGTTGGAGAACGGCGCAATCGTGGTCTCGATGGGTTGCCGACCTTCGGGTGGCGTCTCGATCATGCTTACATCGCGCAGGTTAGAGAGCACGAAGTTAAGCGTGCGGGGGATGGGCGTGGCGCTCATGGTGAGCACGTGCGCCTGCAGGCGGAACTGCTTGAGGCGTTCTTTCTGGCTGACGCCGAAGCGCTGCTCCTCGTCGATGATGATGAGGCCGAGGTTGGGAAAGCGGACGTCGGGCGAGAGGAGCCGGTGTGTGCCAATGACAATGTTCACCTCATTGAGTCCTATTTTTCGGATGGTTTCATCTTGTTCGGCTGACGATTCGAAGCGGGAGAGCAGACCGACGCGCGCTTTCGTGCCCTTCAGTCGTTTCACGAAGGTGTCGTAGTGTTGCTGGACCAGAATTGTCGTCGGGGCGAGCACGGCAACTTGGTAGCCGTTCACCACCGCTTTAAACGCGGCGCGAATGGCAACCTCGGTCTTGCCAAAACCCACGTCGCCGCATACCAGGCGATCCATGGGCCGGTCACCTTGGAGATCGGCGAACACTTCTTCAATCGCGCGGAGCTGATCGGGGGTTTCATCATAGGCGAACGCGTCGGCTAGCGCTCGTTCTTCGTCCGTGAGCGAGCCCATAGGCCGAACGCGGATGAGTTCGCGCGCGGCGTAGAGTTTGACCAGGTCTTTGGCAAGTTGGCGCGTATCCTCGCGCACCTTCCGCGTCACCTGGTACCAGTTGCTGCCGTGCAGACGGTGCAAGGGCGGGTGGCTGACGCCGATGTACTTGGAAAGTTTCTCGGCCAATTCCACGGGCACGGAGAGTCGGTCCTTCTCCGCGTACTCGATAAGGAAGTACTCTTTGGCCACGCCACTCACCACGTCGGTGCGCATGCCGCGGAAAATGCCAATGCCGTGGTCGAGGTGTACGGCGTAGTCACCGGCCTTGAGTTCCGCGAGGAACGAGGTGTCGAGGCTGCGGGAGCGAACGCTGGGGGCATCGCGAGGGAAAATTTCCCGATCCGTGAGCACCAGGAGTTTTATTTTTTCCGAGCGGAATCCGGCGAGCGGTTGGTTGGGCTCCACGGGCCAGCACTCGGGGAGAGTCAGATCGTGCTCCTTGGCGAGCGCCTGAAGCTGCGGCAGCCGACTGGTGAGGATAATTGTCCGGCGGGTCTTCTGTTTGGCCCACGCCTTTGCATCCGTAACAAAGCGGGTGTACTGGCCGGCGTAGAGTGGCGCAGGGCGCACGTCTATGTCAATGTCGGCGTCCGCATTCCCGCCAAAGGTTCGTAAAGAAACGGTCGGGAAGTTATGCAGTAAGCCGACAGCCGCGCGGTCGTCGTCGTTTGTCGCGTCATCTACATCGGTGAGGACGACCAGGGTTTGCTCCCGCGCCAGGTAATTTTTGAGCGTGGTCTCGTCGTTGCGGGCGGGCATGCGGGCCGGCGGGACGACCATGTGTTTGACCGTTGAGCCGGCTTTGTTGGCGTGGTCAATCAGGTGTAAACTCGCGATCGTTCGGTCATCAAACTCCACACGGATCGGCGCCGGGCTGCCGACCGGGAAGATATCCATGACCCCGCCGCGGCGGGCAAATTCGCCGGGGCCAGAAACCATGGACTCGGCAATGTACCCGTGCTCTATCAGGTGCCGGGAAAGGTCGGTGGTTGAGTATGCAGTGCCCGGCCGCAGGTGAAGGATACCATCGCGGAAGTGGGCGATTGCTGGCAGGGGGGTTAGAATGGCGCGCGCCGTAATGACTAAAGCGAGTGGTTGGCTGGTCAGGAGTGAGGCGAGGACAGGCGGGGTGAGCTCGGTGGAGACGGGGCGGTCGGCGGCAATCCGGAGGGCGTGCAAGGCAGCCACGACGCGCCGCTGGTGGTCTTCATCTTCCACCATCCAGACGAGGGTGGTGCGGGGTGCGGTGGCGAGGGCTTCGCCGATGAGCGCCACTTGGGCGCTAATTTCGGGTACGCCAGCAGACTGCACACGTTTGCCTGCAGTGAGCGCAGTTCGGACGGCAGTAGGAAGGGAAATATGGAGTGGTTCTGGCGTTATCGACATATGTCAAACGTGAATGGTCACCCAGCACCACTTTGCACGAACTTCAGTATTCGAAAATACTGAATGTGCTGATAATGCGTGAGTTTTATTCTCACGCAAGTCGGCAAAGTGGTGCTGGGTTGACAGTAAAAGGTCTCCGTGCTAGGTTAATTCTTCTTCAAGATTTTCTGTTTCGGTTCGTTGATATCCCGCGTCCACAGGCGATCACGAGGTTACCCCTCCTATTACTTTGTGATTGCTCAAGCGAAGTGTCTCGGTTTCCGATGATACTCTGCGTGTGGACGGGGGGTACCAGTGAGCCGGCATCACATCCCTGCGCCCTTTGCGGCGGCAGGGGTGTTTTCGATTGCCGGGGTTCCGTTGAATTGGTTGGCTGCTTTCTCGGGTGACTGCGCGAGCGCGATGGCCAGCGCGTCAATGGTGCGCTGGATGAGTGTGGGGAGCTGGGCGGCTTGCATTTGGTCGAAGTCCGAAAGAACGAATTCTGCCGAGTCGTACTTGGCAATCGCCCACTCGCGCGAGTCCACGCGGCCGTCCGCGTTCGCATCGGTTGGGTGGGGCCGGCTAATGCCGAAGCGGAAGCGCCAAAACTTCTGGCTTTGGAGATCGCGGATGATGGAGCGAATACCGTTGTGCCCACCCGCGGAAATGTCGTACTGGATTTTGAGCGTGCCGAATGGGATGTCGAGGTCATCGTGCACCACCCAGATGTTATCTGGACGAATGCTGTAGAACCGGCTGACGTCGCGGATTGCCTCGCCCGATTCGTTCATGTAGGTCATGGGCTTGAGGAGCCACGCTTTCGGCTCTTGGGCTTTGGCGGTGAGCAGACCACCGAGGCTCCGATTCTCCGCAAACGGGGGCAGCTGCCAGGCTTTTACCAGGGCATCAAGCACCATAAACCCCAGGTTGTGCCGGTTGTTGGCGTGCTTCGCTTCGGGGTTCCCCAGCCCAGCAATGAGAATGGTGCTCATATGGATTTTGCAAAAGGTTGCTCCACGCGGACGCGGATGGGCGTGCCGGTGAAAGAAAATTTTGTGCGGAGTGCTTTCTCAATAACTCGCGTGTAGGTGGAGTGCAAGGCCTGGCGCCGGCTGGTGCGCATGGTGAAGGTGGGGGGGAGCACGCCGGTCTGCTCCAGGTGCGTGATAACTTTGGCTTGGCGCTTAACCCCGGGGGCGAGTCGGAGGGCGCTGCGGCGGAGGGCATCAAGTTCGATCTGCGGGATAACGCGCTCCCGTTCGGCCGTAATGGCAATGGCGGTCTGCAGGATGCGGTGCACGTGGAGTTTAGTTGGCGCTGCCGTGGCTAGGAATGGCGCCCACGAGACAAAAGGCAGCGAGCGGCGCATCAATTTCTCCGCCACGAGGGTAGAGGTTGGAGACTTTTCGGGAACCAGATCCCACTTGTTGCCGACGATGACCAGCCCGCGGCCGAGATCCGCAACTTTTCCCGCCAGCGTTTTTTCCACCACGCCAAAGCCATCAGGAATGCTGTACACGAGCACCGCGACGTCTGCTTGGT
>JAUYFT010000022.1 GCA_030689605.1 bacterium
TTGTTGGATGCCGGGGGATCTCAATAATTTTTGTAAAGGTTTTCCGTTCCGGGAGGCAGAGGGTCGCCGATTTGGTCGAGGGGTGTCGGTGGCTGGGTTTCTGAACCAAGTCCCGAAGTACCTCGGCGGCTTTCGCGGGGTTCCGGACCTCCCCTTCGACAATGGCGCCAGCTGGTAGGGGCCGCGCGCTTATGGAGCGTAAAGAAAACGCCCGGCCGCTAGGAACAAGCTGCACCATGCGCAGCACTTGGTCGCTTACGTCTATGCCCATGGCGTTACGAAATGGTCGGAGAAAGCTCATGGTTAGTTAATCTGGTCAGTCAGCGAGTATATTGGCAGGATGACCGCGACGACGATGCCGCCCACGCCTCCCCCCAGGAGGAGGATGAGGATTGGTTCGAGAATTGAGGTGAGGTTCGACATGACTTGGTCGACCTCCTCTTCATAGAATTTTGCAATTTCTTCACTAATCGTATCTAGGGTACCACTTTCCTCACCGACGGCTACCATTTGGGAGACCACTGGCGGGTAGAGTTTTGGGTACGAGATAAGCACTTTCGAAATGCTTGAACCGCGTTTTAGTTCTTCGGCCGTTTCGTTTAGCGACTTGCGGAAAACTACGTTACCCATGGTTTTTGCAATAATCTGGAACGTTTGGACAATTGGAATGTCCGTCTTCAGTAGGGAGCTAAGCGTTCGGGTAAAATGGGCTAGATTAATTTTTTTTAGAATTGGGCCGACGATGGGGAGGCGGAGGAGTAATAGGTGCCAGAGCATTCGGCCTCGGGGGGAGTGAATCCACCAGCGGAAAATAAATATTAGAATGATTACCCCCGGGATAATGAAGAAAATGTAGTGCTGCATGAAGTTCGAAAGCCCCATAAGAATTCGGGTGGGCAAAGGCAGCGTTCCGCCCGATTCGTTGAAGATACCTAGAAGTTTCGGTATGACGAGCACCATCATGGCGGTGCCCAAGACCACCATGGCGACCAGGACAATGACTGGGTACATTAGCGCCCCCCGAACCTTAGCGATGAGTTGATGATCCTTTTTAATCTGGGTGGTCAGCCGAAGCAGGACTTCATCGAGTTTCCCGGAAACTTCACCAGCCGCCACCATGTTGACGAAGAGTTCCGGAAAAACCTTTGGGAATTTAGTAAGTGCAGCCGAAAGGGTAATTCCACTCTCAACATCCGAGGTAATTTCTTTAATGATTTTTTGAAAGCCTTTGTGTTCGGTCTGCTGCGCTAGAACGTCGAGGGCGTGGCCGAGAGAGAATCCCGTTCGCACCATGACCTGGAGGTTTTGCAAGAAAACAATTTTTTCCACCACCGGCACGCGGCCGAGCGAGATATTAAACGAAAAATGCTTCTTCGCCGAAGCGCTGGTGGTTTTTGCGCTCACCAGGGATAGCCCCCGCACGCGCAGCAGCGAGGCGAGGAACTTTTCATCTTTCACATCCTGGGTGCCGGTTACAGTACCCCCTTGGTTCGTTCGAGCGGTGTAGGCAAATACGGGCATGGTCGTTTATTCTTTGGTGACGCGGAGCACTTCCTCAATTGAGGTAATGCCGTACTTTGACTTTACGAAACCATCTTCGGCCATGGTGAGCATGCCCTGCTTCTGCGCGGCGCGCCGCAGATCCTCGGTCGTGCCTTTATTTAGAATGAGGTCGGCAATATCGTGGGTTATTTCCAGCACCTCGTAGATGCCAATGCGACCCTTGTAGCCTTCGTGATTGCACTGCTTGCAACCCTTGCCGCGGTAAAAAAGCAGCGACTCAATGGGGGTGGTTTCGTTAATGATTGCCCCTTCTCGCGCCAGCGTTTTTAGAATGAAAGATACGTCAAACTGTTTGTCCAGGTCTTCGACCGCGGCCTTCGAGAGGGTGTAGCTCTGGATGCAGTGCAGGCAGATTTTTCGAACCAGACGTTGGGCCATGAGGATGTTCGTCGTGGAGGCAATGAGGAATGAGGGGACGCCCATTTCACCCAAGCGGGGGAGGGCGGTAACCGCGTCGTTGGTGTGGAGTGTCGAGAGCACCAGGTGGCCGGTCATGGCTGCGTTCGCTGCAATTTCCGCCGTCTCGTTATCGCGGATTTCCCCGACCATGATGATGTTCGGGTCTTGCCGCAGGAGCGACCGCAGACCGCCCGCAAAGGTGAAACCAATCTTGGGGTTCACCTGGCTCTGGTTGACCCGCGGCATGCGGTACTCAATTGGGTCCTCAACCGTGGAGATATTCACCTCGGGTTTGTTTAGGATATTAAGCACGGTGTAGAGCGTCGTGGTTTTTCCCGAACCCGTTGGTCCGGTGACAAGGATAATGCCGTGCGGTTTCTTGATGTTGCGCTTGAGGATTCCCAGCGGCTTCGGTTGTAGCCCCAGCTGCTCCAACGTCAGGACTTGGGCTGACTCATTGAGTAAGCGGAGGACGGCTTTTTCCCCATCGTACACGGGTAAAATGGAAACGCGGAACGCGACCTTGTAGTCTTTTGTCGTCAGGGTAATGCGTCCATCTTGCGGTAGTCGATGCTCATCGATTTTCAAGTTCGCCAAGATTTTGATACGCGCAATGATTCCAGACTGCGTCGTTTTCGGCAGGGTCATGACCTGTTTCAAGCGACCATCAATGCGGTAGCGGACAATAAGGTCGGCTTCCTGTGGTTCGATGTGAATGTCAGATGCACTTTCAAAAATTGCGTACTCGAGCATGCTATCGACAATGCGTATGATAGGAACGTCTTCGGCGAGTTCGGATAAATTCTTCTCGCCTGAACCATCTTCAGTTTGCGTCGACTCCTTCGTAATTTCTTTGAATGTCGCCGAAAGACCTTTATGGAATTGGGCGAGCGCACTCTTGATGCTCGACGGTGTTGTGAGTGCAATTTCTGGATTTAAACCAGTTTTCTTCTTAATGAATTCGAAGGTTTGCAGATCTCGAGGATCCAGCGTCGCGAGCTTTATTTTTTTCGGATCCATGTCGTAGGCAACGACTTGGTGCACCTGCACGAGCGGTTCGGGTACGGCCTCGAGGACATCCTTGCGAATGGTGACCTGCTTCAGGTCGATGAATGGTAATTTGTAGTAAGAAGCAATTGTTTCGTACAAGACGTTCTCCGAGAGAATGTTCTGGTCTATGAGGTGTTTCTCGAGGTCGGTATTTAAAGTCTCTGCAGCCTTAACCGCTGCCCCGAGGTCAACCTCGGGCAGGACATTAGCGTCGGTTAGGATTTTTACTAGCGTTGTCGACTTCATGATTCTTTTGCTGTTCGCGGGATACCTGCACTATGACAAAAAAATACGTAAAAGTCAATTTGCAATTTTTGGTATTTTCCCATTGCGAAAGTCGTATACATAAATCGTCCCGCCAATTTTTGCATCGGGTATATACTGTTTCAACCACCAGTAGGCACCATCCTGCGAGAGGAGGCTTGTCACGCTTATGGCCACGACGCAGTTGACGTCCGCCGGGGTATGCGGGTCAACCTTCGTTTGAAGGTAGCGGAAGTCAATACCGTAGTACGTAAGGTCTGCTTGGCCGAAGTAGCTCATGCAAACGTAGGGGATGTTATGTGTGGTGAGGAACGTATTTAGGCGTTTCACATCTTGCCCCCAGTCATTGTTGGAATCGACAAGGTACTGGGGGCCATTCGATGCCCCGCCGACAATTTCGGAGAAGTACGCCGTGTACGTTGGGAAGGCGAGGAGGCTGGTGAGTATGTAGAGCGCACCGATGCCTCCCAGGAGCCACCGGAGTGGTTTCCGGCCTCGGGCGATGACCTGGGCACCGAATACCCCCAGGGTCAGGAACAGCGCCAGGTACACAGGGAATATATGGCGTATCCCAAGATTAATGTTGCTCGTCAGGCTCCACGCCAAGTACGCCAGGGAGGCGCTACTAATTACGATGAAACCCGGGTGCAAACGGAGTTGGAATTTCTGCACTGCTCGAGTGAGGGCAACAGTGGCTAAGAGGAGTGCCAGGAGTGTGGCGAAAGGCGTCTTTACGAGCAGCGCGAACGGGAAGTACCACCACCAGCCGAAGTTTGAGTACTGGCCATTGAGGTAGGCTAGGTGCCCCCAGTAGTCATGGTTCACTACGACGATGAAACCTTTCACGTACGACCAGGCCGGAATTGAGACGTCGTTTGCCAGGGTGTACAGCGGATGGAATGCGGTGTCTGGATTGAACCACGCAATGAGGCGTTGGGTAATTTTTGGTTGCTGGCCTAAACGGCCTTCCGCAAGTACGGCGGTTCGTTCACGGAGCAAAGATTGTACCCAGGCATCATCGCGTCCAGCTTTAACTTGGCCCATGTAGGTTACGAAAGCGACGATGAATAAGCCAGCGAGGGCGAGGCCGAGCACCTGGATACCATGCCTCACGGCCGTCCAACCTCGACGACGCTCGGTGTACCAAGTCGTCCAGGCGGCGGCTATGAGGACGCACAGGGGGAGTAAGAATGCAGCCGAAAACTTCGTCATTTGAGCCAAGCCGAAGACGAGACCAAAAATCAGCAGGCGTTTCCAGGTCCAGTGCTCTAGGAGTCGAACGAGCACGTAGAGCGTGAGGGCGTAGCCCAGAGTGACGCCCACGTCGGTGGTTATGTAGTGGCCGTGGCCGAGGAAGTTGGGGTCGAAGGCATACCAGCCCAGGGTGAGGAGCCCGGCCCAATCCCCGGCGAGTTTGCGACCCCAGAGGTAGAGGACAAGCCCCAGGCCGAGGCTAAGCACCACCATTGGTAGCCGGCCAAGGAAAAGCAGATGGTCGGCGTTATTCCCGCTCTTGTAGAGAAATTCCCTAGCAAAAGCCCATTGGTCGCCATTTATCCAGCTGGGGGAATCGTAGTTTATGTGCGGGCGACTAATAATGACCGGGAGTGCGGCGAGGAGCTTGATGAGCGGAGGATGCTCTTCATTCAGGCGAAAATCACGCTTCTGCCAGTACGAAACCCCAGCGGTGAGGTGCACCCCTTCGTCAATCGTTTGGACTTCTTGGCGCATCGAGGTAATCTGGAGGGTAGCCATGATGCCAAGTAATCCAACAATTGCAATTAGACGCCAGCGCCTTAGAACGTGGTTTCGCCACGCGCTCACGCCGCTCTGGCGTTCAAAGGAGCGCTGGGCAGTCCTTGCCGCAGTCTTGGGGTTAGTCATAGCTTGGGGTATTGCCGTGATGGGTTTTCCAGTGGGAGCCTTGTCAGTCGTTACCCATTATACCATTCCTTTCGGCATTGACGGGCTTGGATCCTGGTGGGTGGTATGGTTACTGCCCGCGATTGCAACCTTGCTTACGGTTTTTCACCACCTAGCTCTGGCTCCATTCGTACGCCCGCGTACCCCCCGGATGCTGCCAGTACTCCACGCCACTACTATCCTGCTTAACTTCGGCATCGCCTGGGCCGTACTCCTACTCTGGTTTCAGCAGTCCAACGTCTAGCGGTATGATTGACGACGTAATTATCATTCGGATATTCTTCCTCACCTCGCTGGCCTTTCTTGCGGCCATGGCGTTTACGCCCCTGTGGGCCAGCGTGCTCTATCGGTATCACCTGGGCAAGAAAATTCGTTCGTCTCTAGCCGCGCCAATTTTTGCGAAGTTTCACGAGAAGAAGTCTGGCACACCAACCATGGGTGGCGTAATAATTTGGTTGACGGTTCTGGTTATCGCTGTCCTGTTCTTCATTATTCGCCAGCTGGTGCCGACGGGCTTCTGGCACGAGTTAAACTTCCTCACTCGTCAGCAAACCTGGCTCCCCGTCGCCGCCCTTGTTGCCTCGGCGCTTGTTGGTTTGGTGGATGATTACTTTAATGTCCGCGGTTGGGGTCCCAAAGGCGGGGGTTTGCAGGTGCGCCACAAGCTGCTCATCTATACGGTTATAGCCATTGTCGGGGCGTGGTGGTTCTACGTAAAGCTCGGCTTCAGTATGCTGCACATTCCGCTCGTGGGGAATATTGAAATTGGCTTGTGGTACATCCCGGTCTTTATTGTCGTCATAGTTGCAACGGCATTTTCGGTGAATGAGATTGATGGTCTCGATGGCCTGTCGGGCGGGACGTTACTGATGGCGTTTATGGCGTTTGGCGTCATAGCTTTTGCTCAAGGCCGGTTCGAGCTGGCGACCTTCTGTGGCGTCGTCGTGGGCGCGCTCCTGGCCTTTCTCTGGTTCAACATCCCGCCGGCACGATTCTTCATGGGTGACACTGGCGCAATGTCTTTAGGCGTGACCCTGGGGATTGTGGCTATGCTCACGAACACCGCCCTGCTGTTACCCGTCATTGGCTTGCTTTTTGTGCTGGAATCGGGGAGCGTAATCGTACAGGTCATTTCGAAGAAGTTCCGAGGCAAGAAGGTTTTTCTCTCGGCTCCGCTCCACCACCACCTAGAGGCAATAGGTTGGCCAGAGTCTAAGATCGTTATGCGGTTCTGGGTCATAGCCGCGGTCACCGCAGTGTTCGGGGTGGTAGTCTTTTTGGTGGATCGTACGTTTTAAGCTTAGTTCACTGCTCGGAATACCCATGGTATGCTGCGGCTATGCGGGTTTTTCAGTCTGCAGTCCTTCGAGGCATCACCGGTATTGAGCACGCGACGGCTCCGTTGCAGGCTCAACCCTTGACGTTCTCGGGCCACACCCAGCGAACAGTGGTTCACGCCCGGAAGCGGTTTCTCAAAAACCTCCACACCGAACTCGACAATCTCATCCTCGGCCACCAGGTGCATAGTGACCGAATTCGTATTGTGGGTGAGGCCGAGCGCGGGGCGGGGGGGCGGACGCCTAAAACCTATCTCGCCGCTACGGATGGTCTCCTCACCCAGCGCCCTGACGTGGCGCTTGGAATTTTCACAGCAGACTGTGTCCCCGTCCTCCTCGCCGACTCAATCACCGGTTGGATTGGCGCGCTCCACGTTGGCTGGCGCGGAGCGGTGAAAGCGCTGGTGCCGAAAGCGCTTAGCCTGCTGAAGGAACAAGGGGTTGACCTTCGGACGGTTAAAGTATGGCTTGGCCCGAGTATTTGCAGAAAACACTACCTGGTGGATCCCGCGCGCGCGAAGCAACTTTCACGGGCATTCCACGGCCAAGCAGTATCGAAGCGCAAAGGCGGTTTTGCCGTTGATCTCCGAAAAGGAATTACCGGCCAGCTTGTTCGGCAGGGGATTAGTCGCTCGAATATCGAGGTCAGTACGATCTGTACGTACGAAGAGCAGCATTTACCTTCAGCGCGCCGGGATGGTCAGGCGCATGCCAATACGCTCACGGTTATCGTCCGTCAGGCCAAGTTGGCCGACCTTCGGGGGCAGCGTGTAGTCGTTTACGGTTTGGGCGTGCAGGGCGGGGGCGAAGCCGCCGTACGTTATGCAGTGCAGCAGCACGCCCAGGTGACTGTCTTTGATGCCAAACCCGCTTCGGCGTTCGTCGCGATTCGTAAACGGTTACGAGGCTTACCCGTGCAGTATCTATTCGGTCAGCAAAGTATAAGGAGCGTGCCCGGGGCGGACGTAATAATCAAAAACCCGGGGGTGCCAATTGACGATCCGGCCTTACGCAGCGCGCAGCGGGCGGGCGTAATCATAACCTCTGACCTTGGTCTTTTTAGAGCCAGCAGCCCCAACCCCATCATCGCCATCACCGGCACCAAAGGGAAGACGACTGTCGCGACCTGGCTCGCGGCACTGCTTAGAACGAAAGTTCGAGGAACCGTACTGGCTGGCAATGTTCGTCATTCGCCCCTTCTCGAACCAAGAGCGTACGATGGGCGCACGCCAGTCGTCCTGGAGCTCTCCTCGTTCCAGCTCGAGGCACTCGACGTTCCGCTGGCACCCAAGCTTGCACTGGTAACCAACCTTTTCCCCGACCACCTGGATAGGCACAAGACGATGCGCGCCTACGCGGCAGTCAAGGCACGCGTTGCCGAAGGACAAATTGCTACAGACTACTTTATTGCGCCGTTGGATAGCGAATGGAGCCGCTTCAGCAACATCCGAACACGGGCGAGAACCTTCTGGACGAGTGATAAGCCACAGCCCAAGGCCAATGCATTTATTCAGAAAACTTGGATTGTTCTCCGAGTCCAGGGCAAACTGCTACGCGTGGTACCGGTTTCAAAGCTCAAGCAGCAGGATATTGGTACCGTTCGGTGCGCCATTAGTGTCGCGCTCGCTGGCTACCTCCTCGGTCACTCACTCACTGATATCCGCCGAAGCCTCTGTAAGTTCCCCGGGGTGCCCGAACGCTTTGAAGTTGTACGAACCTTTAGCGGTCGAACGTTCATAAACAATACGACGGCCACGAACCCCGCGTCAGCAGTCGCCGGCATTGCCAGTGTCCCTGGCCGGTGTATTGTCATTGCCGGCGGCACGGATAAAGGGCTGCCGAAGCGCCAACTTGTACAAGCGCTCAACCGAGTAGCAGCGGTGGTGTTTTTGCCCGGTACGGCTACAAAGGTTATCGCCCCCAAGGTTCACGTTCCATCCACGTTCGTTCGTTCAATGGCTGCTGCGGTTCGGGCTGCGGTTCGGTACTCAAAGTCTAGTGATACCATCCTGCTTTCCCCGGGCGCGGCTAGCTTTGGTCTATTTCGGAATGAGTTCGACCGAGGGGCGCAATTCGTTAGAGCTGTTCTAGCCCTCCAATGATTTCGCAACGCCGACCAGATTCGGTTTTCTTAGGGCTAGTGCTAGTCCTGTGCGTCTTTGGCATTATCATTCTCTCGTCGGCTAGCAGTGTCGCCTCGTTCCAGTCGCTCGGGGATCCGAATGGGTTCTTGAAAAAGCAAATCATTTCGTTGGTCATTGGTCTGCTTTTTATGGTGCTCATTATGCACTTCAACATTTCGTGGTTACGGAAGCTCGCGCTGCCGTTGCTCATTGGCAGTTGCGTCCTCATGCTCGCCCCATTCATTCCGGGTCTGGGGTCAGAGCTGCTCGGGGCTAGGCGCTGGATTGCCTTCAGTGGTTTTTTCTTCCAACCATCGGAGTTAGTAAAACTTACTCTCGTTATATTCCTGGCCGCCTGGTTTTCCAAGCAGCCAGTCCACGCGGCGGAACCTAAACGTATTCTCTACCCGCTTCTGGGTCTCCTCGGGGTCATTACGCTCGTCCTTATCCGCCAGCCAGACCTGGGCACGGCAATTGTCATCCTGGCCTTAGCCGTCGTCATGTACTTCGCTGCCGGGGCACCCGCTAAACATTTTGTTTGGATTGCGACCTTATTCCTCGCCGGGCTCTTTCTGCTCATCCAGGTGGCGCCGTACCGTGCCGTTCGGCTCACCGTATTTTTGAATCCAGACAAAGATGCCCAAGGTGCCGCGTACCACATAAACCAATCACTCTTGGCCATTGGTTCGGGGGGGCTTTTTGGCCGCGGCCTTGGCCACTCGATGCAGAAGTTTAACTACCTGCCAGAGGCAGAAGGGGATTCAATTTTCGCCATTGCAGCCGAAGAACTCGGCTTCTTCCTTTCGGTCGGCCTCATTGCGCTCTACGTTGGGTTATGGTGGCGGGGCATACAGCTGGCGCGCCGCGCCGGTGATGCTTATGTTCGGCTCGTCATTATCGGCGTGGTGAGCTGGCTCACTATTCAAGCGTTTATTAATATTGGCGCCCTCACCTCACTCTTGCCACTCACCGGTGAACCGTTACCCTTCATTTCTAACGGCGGCTCGTCGCTTATCATTTCCCTGGTCGCCGTTGGCATACTCTTGAACTACTCACGCACCCTACGGCAATGAAAACTATTCTCCTCGTTGGTGGGGGCACGCTCGGCTCCGTCAACCCGCTCCTCGCTACGGCCGCGGCACTCACAAAAATCTCGCCCGCTATCAAATGTATTTTCTGGGGCGAGCAGAATGAACGCGACCGCCGGGTGGTTGCAGAAGCTGGCATTCCGTTCGCGAGTATCCCAGCCGGGAAGTTTCGTCGATATTTTTCCTTGCAAAATATTTTCGACATACCGGTCATTGCGTGGGCAACGGTTGTGGCCGGGCGAAAACTTAGAGCGCTAAAACCGTCGATGGTCGTCACGGCCGGCAGCTACGTCGCTGTTCCGGTGGTGTGGGCCGCCAGATTTTTACATATCCCAGTGCTGCTCTACCAGCAGGACGTCACCCTGGGCTTAGCGAATAAGCTCATTGCTCGGCAGGCGCAATTTCGTTGTGCCGTTGCTGAAGCGCCGGCTCGGTTGCTGCCCCCACCCGTCGAAATCATCGGCTTTGCCTTGCGCCCAGATTTGTACGCAGGGAACGCTGGGCGCGCTTGTGCTAAGTATGGGTTCCACCGCGATCGGCCAACCATTCTGCTTATTGGCGGGAGTTCCGGGGCGCTGGAACTAAACCAAAGATTCATTGCCGCCCTGCCGTTTCTTCAGCCTAACATTCAGGTGGCGCACCTTACTGGTGAAGGGCAGGGTATTGCCCCCAAACGGCCTGGCTATGTGCCTATACCTTTTACGAGCCGCGACCTGCCAGACTTGTACGCCCTGGCGACTTTTGTCGTGAGCCGGGCGGGTAGCAACGTGCTGGCCGAGCTCATTGCCCTGGGTAAACCCGCGCTCATCGTGCCCCTGCCGAATACGCACCAGGTGCAGAATGCCGCGGCGCTCGAGGAGTATGGTGCTTTGGTTCGCAGCGAACAAGACTTGGATCCCCAAACCTTTGCTGCACTCCTCAACCGCACAGTGTTGAATCCCGAACGCCTGGCCCTACTCCGTTCTGCAATCGCCCAGGTCTGGGATACTGACGGGGCGGTGAAGCTCGCCACATTGATTGCAAAAAATCTATGACCCTGCACGACGCCCAGAGTATTCACATTATTGGCATTGGTGGTATTGGCGTTTCGGCAATCGCCAAGTGGGCGCTGGAGCAAGGCAAGCGAGTCTCGGGCAGTGACATCCGAGCAAATGAAAGCACGACTTGGCTTAGTGATCATGGTGCTACGGTGCATATTGGCGAGCAGGCCGCGGCGAATCTCCCATCGCCTTGCAACCTCGTGCTGCACACTGTCGCTGTAAAAGCAGCAAACGTTGAGCGAGTTGCCGCGGCCGAGCAAGGCCTTCCGACCCTGACGTATCCCGAAGCCCTTAATGAGCTTTTGCAAGGGAAGAACGGCATTGCGGTGGCTGGCACACACGGGAAATCTACAACTACAGCCATCCTGGCAACAATCCTTATGGAAGCGCAACGCGACCCCACGGTTGTGGTTGGGACAAAGCTTCGGCTCTTTGGCAATACCAATGAACACTCGGGGCACGGGAATGACATCCTCATCGAAGCCGATGAGTACAACCAAGGTATTCTCCTTTACCACCCCACCCACGCGGTGGTGTTGAACGTCGATCACGAACACGTTGACGTGTACCCGACGCTGGCCAATGCCCAGCAGGCCTTTGCCACGTTCGTCTCGCACGTTCCGGCGAGGGGCAGTGTAACGTTAAACGCTGATGACCCGAGCACTGCGGCGCTAGCCAAAGCGACTATTGCAAAGGTCCTAACGTTTGGCTTAGGTCAGGCCGATATCGTTGCTCAAGGTATTACCCATGATCCCCAGGGCACATCATTCACAGTGTCGGGGCTCTACACGGGGGCAGTGCGGTCACAACTCTTCGGCGACCACAACGTGTACAACGTTCTGGCGGCACTTTGTATAGCGAACACGCTCGGTATACCTTTTACTGTTGTTCAGCGCGCGGTAGCAGCGTTCCCGGGTACCTGGCGCCGGTTTGAGCGGCGAGGGGAGTGGCATGGGGCGGTCATTATTGATGACTACGCCCATCACCCCACGGAAATCGTCGCCACGCTGCAGGCTGCGCGACAGGCTTTCCCCGGCAAGCGGCTCGTCTGCGTCTTCCAGCCCCACTTGCACAGCCGGACGATTGCCTTCTTTGATGACTTTGCAAAAGTTTTACGAACTGCTGACCAAGTCATTCTTCTTGACGTGTATGATGTTGCTGGCCGAGAGGATACAAAAAAAGCTGATGTTAGGGCACTGGCTAAGGCAATTTCGCCACTCGCATTATTCGTGAAGGATGTACGTAGTGCGGTTTCCACTGCTTTGAAGATCGTAAAGCCGGGTGATGTAATTCTAACTTTAGGTGCGGGAGACATTACCCACTTTGCCGAGCTGGCGCAAAAAGAAACCCCTCCGCGTTAGCAAAGAGGGGTGTAGAGGAATAAACGGCTGTTAAAATCAACACGCTGTCCAGTATTGACGTACTGCCGCAGGATTACCAAATCGCATGGTGCAACGACGTCTGCGCTTTGGCCACCCAGGAAATGTACAGATCCAATAGCAGTATTGGACTTTACAATGTTCCCAACAAGGCCAATTGGTAGGTTTTGGTCGTCGGTATAACCAATGAACGTTCCAATTTCTGGCGCGAGGATGCAGTCAATGTCTGGCATGGCTGCAATGAGGAATGGGCAGGCACGAGGTCCAAGCGGTGTTCCCTCGAACGCTCCAAGGTGTACAATTCGGCCGCTCACTGGTGCGGTAATGGCTACGGGTCGTTCATGCTTGGGTACGACGGCGCCGAGCACGTCGCCAATTTCCACAAATTCCGTGAGGTAGAAATTCCGGTACTCGTGCAAATCCCGTTTAGAGATATGGAAGGGATTCACGGGAATGTTTGTTGCCCGGTGAATTTTGGCCGGTCTCCACTCTCCGCCATTTTTCAGAATGACTGGGCAAAGTGGCAGCACTTCGTTCGTTCCTGTTTTGTAGAGCAAGGTGACGTGCGTTGGGAACGCAATGCCAATCGGCCCGGCGCCATGAGGATTTTCTGGAAACATATAGGTTATTGTTTCTGATCCTATGGTAAGGTTCTGCAAACGTTGTGTGCCATCGCCGAGCAAACTCGGCGGCGGAATGCTTGCAATAGGCCTTTGACTCTGGCTGGCTCGCGAGCAACGTACGGTTCCAAACCAACTTGATACTTCAAGAATTTGAAGGCCACTATTCATAAACATGTTTATGACCCGATGTACCCAGGCGAACCCGCGCGAGAAGTATATTGTGATGAGCAGTAGCGCCAAGCAAAGGCTAAGGCCAATGCTGATGCTTATTGTTTGCCAGTGACCAAGCAAGTATGGAATCCAGTTTCCTACCAGCAGGTGCAGAAATGTTGACCAGGTATTTTCAAGGTAGTGCACTGTGCACCTCCATTTTCGTTATAATTTTCAAATTGCGCTATAGTATACGTTACCCTACAAAACCTGTCAATGAATGACGCCCGTACACAACTCGAGCATCTGCCAGGAATAAAGCTGGATGAACCCTTAGCCGCACACACCACGTTTCAGGTCGGTGGTCCGGCTTCGTACTTTATATCCTCCAATGACGTGCCGGTCATCCAGAAAGCCGTCCAGCTCGCTGCCAAGGCGGGTCTTCCGGTTGCCGCCCTGGGGGGTGGGAGTAACGTGCTCGTGGCTGACGCCGGATTTGCGGGGCTCATTGTCCAACTCACGTCCACCTACTGCGCCGTTCATCCCGACGGTACAGTTGTTGCAGATGCAGGAACCGTGCTTAGCCGTGTCGTTCGTTCGGCCATTAGCGCAAACCTCACGGGTATCGAGTTTGCCGTGGGCATTCCGGGTTCTTTCGGCGGCGGTCTCGCCGGCAATGCTGGCACTGGCGGTCACGGCATTGCCGAGTATGCCACCCAGGTCACGTACCTTAACGCGAAAGGAGAACTTCGCACGTGCCCCCGAGCCGAGCTTGACGTGTCGTACCGGTATACGCGTTTTAAGTATGCGAACGCAGAAATTATTCTATCCGGAACATTGCAGCTTGCAACCGGGACGCCAACAGCAATTCAAGCACTCGTTCGTGAAGCTGTGGAACGCCGATCCTGGCAGCCGAAAGGCGCCTGGTGCGCAGGCTGCGTGTTCAAAAATCCTTCGGGCGGCCATGCAGGGAAGATTATCGAACAGGCAGGACTGAAGGGAAAGAAGATTGGGGGGGCAATGGTGTCCACTGACCACGCAAACTTCGTCATGAATACTGGCACTGCCACTGCCGAAGACATTGTCATTCTAATAAGCTATGTGAAGCAGCAGGTTAGGGATCAGCTGGGCGTGCAGTTGGAAGAAGAAGTGCGTTACCTTGGCTTCGACTCAAAACCTTCACCCTAATGGTATGATAGTTACCGCAAAAGATTTCAAACTCACCCCGAGTATTACCGAGTACGCGAATCAGAAGTTCGGCGCGCTCGAGCGTTTAAGCCGCCAACCCATAACCGATATAAAAGTAATGCTCGACGTTGACCACAACCAACGCCACGGCAACGTTTGTCGAGTGGAAGGCTCGGCAGTGTGGCGCGGGCGGACGTATAAGGCCGGTGAGAAGGCAACAGAAATGCATGAAGCCATTGATATTTGCGTAGAGAAGCTGGAGCGACAGTTACGCGATGCCAAAGAGCGATTAATTTCTAAACGCGCTGGTCACCATGGTTTAACGTAATGGCGACTTGCAAGGATGCTCAACCTGTAGCAAGATAGGCAGACTATGGCACTTTTCTCCAAAATTTTCGGCGATGCGAATGCACGCGTCGTTAACACCCTGCAACCCCAGGTTGAGCGTATTAACGCGCTTGAGCCCGAGGTGAATAAGCTGCTCGACACTGATTTTCCCGAGCAAACCAAGAAGCTCTACGACCGGCACAGCAAAGGTGAATCCCTCGACGAACTTCTCCCCCAAGCATTTGCGCTCGTTCGCGAAGCGGCTTATCGAACCATCGGCCAACGTCACTTCGACGTGCAGCTTATGGGTGGCATAATCCTGCATCAAGGCAAGATCGCAGAAATGCGCACGGGTGAAGGCAAAACCCTAGTGGCTACGCTCCCTTGCTACCTAAACGCTATCGCCGGCAAGGGTGTCCACGTGGTCACGGTCAACGACTACCTGGCCAAACGTGACGCTCGTTGGATGGGGAAGATCTACCACTTTCTGGGTCTCTCGGTTGGTTCCATCCAGCATGAGGCAGCATTCGTGTACGACCCGAGTTTCCAAGGTGATGAGTCAACAGAATTTCTTCGGCCAGTTGACCGTGCTAGCGCGTACAAAGCAGATATTACCTACGGGACGAACAATGAATACGGCTTTGACTTTCTGCGGGATAATATGGTTCCCGACAGCCAGTACATGGTGCAGCGGGATCTGACCTACGCCATCGTTGACGAAGTTGACTCCATTCTTGTTGACGAAGCCCGGACACCGCTGATAATTTCGGGTCCCAGCTCCACACCGAGCGAGCAGTACTACAAGTTCGCCGACCTCGTCCAGCGGCTGGAGGAAGGCCCGGATTACAACATTGATGAGAAGCTTCGCGCTTCAACCCTCACCGAGCAAGGTATTTCGAAAATGGAGAAGTGGCTTGGGGTGGAGAACATCTACGCTGCAGGTGGCGTGGAAATGGTGCACCATATTGAGCAAGCCTTGAAAGCGCTAGCCTTGTTTAAGAAAGATCGTGACTACGTTGTCCGCGAGGGCGAGGTGGTGATTGTCGATGAATTCACTGGACGGCTTATGTTTGGCCGTCGGTATTCGGAGGGTCTGCACCAAGCAATTGAGGCGAAGGAGCACGTCGAGATCAAGCAAGAATCTCAGACGTTGGCAACAATTACTTTTCAAAATTACTTTCGCATGTACGCCAAGCTTGCGGGCATGACCGGTACTGCCGCCACGGAAGCCGAAGAGTTTAGTAAAATATACAAGCTCGACGTTGTTACCGTACCGACGAACAAACCCATGCTCCGCAAAGATGTTGCCGATAGCGTCTACAAGACAGAGAGTGGGAAGCTACAAGCGATTGTCCGCGACGTGAAAATACGGCACGAGCAGGGGCAACCAATTCTCATTGGTACAATTTCTATTGCGAAGAACGAAATACTTTCTACCTTGCTTGACCGAGAGGGGATTCCCCACCAAGTCCTAAACGCGAAAAACCATGAGAAGGAAGCATCCATCATTACGCAAGCGGGACGGTTCGGTGGTGTAACCGTAGCGACGAACATGGCCGGCCGAGGCGTTGACATTATCCTCGGCGGCAACCCGCCCGTGCCTGACGAGGCCGTTAAAGTTCGAGCGCTGGGCGGGCTTCACGTTATTGGCACCGAACGCCACGAGTCACGGCGTATAGATAACCAGCTTCGCGGTCGTGCTGGCCGGCAAGGTGACAACGGCTCCTCGCAGTTCTTTCTGTCGTTGGAAGACGATCTCATGCGTATCTTTGGGGGTGAGCGGGTGAAATCGCTTATGGAACGTCTGGGGGTTCCGGACGATATGCCGATTGAGAATAAAATGATCTCCCGGTCCATTGAAGGTGCGCAGAAAAAAGTGGAAGGCCACAACTTTGATATCCGCAAGCACCTGGTGGAGTATGACGACGTCATTAACAAACACCGTGAAGTTATTTACGGCCGCCGGCGTGAAGTTGTAAGAAGTTTAGCTAAACCTGAAGGCCGGCGGGCAGCTATGCTCGAGGCCTTGCACGAAGAGATTGAACGAATTGTTTCGACGCACACGTCTGCCGAGCGGGAGGACGAGTGGAATGTTGATGAGATTTACGAATCCGCCGATGCTATTTTCCCCATCCCATTGCAATCACGCCTGCAGCTTGAGCACTTCCGCAAGAGCGCCGTGGACGTTGGCAGCACCGCGGCGGCGAGGAATGAAATCTTAATTCACCTGCAGGAGCTCCTCGGCCAGGGCTACACCGAGCTCGAGCAGCGGGTACGGGAAACCCCGGCCGGCCGACAAGCCACAGCGAATAGCCAAGATCTCATGCGGCTCGTAGAGCGGGCAATTGAGCTGCGGATTATTGATACGTTGTGGGTCGAGCACCTGGCGCTTATGGATCATCTCCGTCAAGGGATTGGCCTGCGCGGGTATGGCCAGCGCGACCCGCTCGTGGAGTACAAAAAGGAAGCGTACATACTCTTCAGTCAGCTCTTGTCTGCAATACGTTCGCAAGTCGTGCACGCCATATTCAAGTCCAACATCAGCGTGCCGGCCGCAATGCAGCAACCGAAGCGAGCGCTTACGTTTAGTGCGCCAGCGAAAGAAGCCTTGGACGCAACAAGCTCTACTGCAACCCCGACGACTACCCCAGCAAATCAGCAGTCAGGAGAGAAAATCGGTCGCAATGATCAGTGCCCTTGTGGGAGTGGGAAAAAATTTAAGAAGTGCGGCTTGCTTAATACTGCCGAGCATCAGCAGTTCATGGCCAAAATTTCTTAAAGTATATGAACCAAAGTTGACTTGGTGTCAATTTTGTGTTACACTGTATTCAGAAACCAAATAAAAATACATACTATGTTCAAATTCCGATTGCTCCCGTACCTAGGTATTGGTATTCTGCTAGGTATTTTTTGCGCCTTGCCAAGCCGGGCAGATGCCAAGGCTCCGGTGGCCGGTTTATACTCGTCGGCAGGAAAGCTCATCCGGCAGCTCCCCGCCATACCCGCTGGGGCACACGTCACGGCGGCAGATCTTGGTGAAGATGGGATTCCAGAAATCCTTGTGGGCAGTCCGGCTGGAGCAAAACCTTCGGTTCGCGTGTTGCGACTCGATGGCTCAACTGTGACGACGTTCCCGATTAACAACGTAAAGGGAAAACCAGCCGTGAATGTCGCTGCTGGTGATGTTAACGGCGATGGTGTGAAGGAAATCATTGTGAACTTTGGTAGCGGCACGACGCCAGAAGTACGCGTGTACACTGCAACCGGGAATCGTTTAAGCGCGTTTTTGGCGTTTGGAAAGAAATTTCAAGGTGGAACGTACGTTGCGGTTGGCGATGTTAATGGCGATGGCATCGCAGACATTGTGGCCGCCCCTGGTCAGGGAGGTGGCCCATACGTCGTGAC
The DNA here is from genome assembly GCA_030689605.1 of bacterium. Taxonomy (GTDB): domain Bacteria; phylum Patescibacteriota; class Patescibacteriia; order PEXW01; family PEXW01; genus CAIPSZ01. Next base: position 17,860 of record JAUYFT010000022.1, read on the forward strand.
GTACTCCGCTGACGGTAAGCACCTGGGTCAATTCCGAGCGTACCCAGCAAATGTTCGTTCGGGGGTTCAGCTCACGGCCGTGGATACCGATGGCGATGGGAAATTGGAGATTGCAACAGTTGTCAGCCAGCCCGGAAACTTGGTAAAAGTATTTGCCAGTGGGGGGACGTTACTCAATTCTTTTAAAACTGTAAGTATTGCCCCGAATGCTTTTCGGGCAGCGGTTGCAGTAACTACCCCAAATATTATTGTTGGGTCGGCCGCTGGAAAATCCGCAGTCGTTACAAGTTATGCCCCCGACGGTAGCGCCGGGCAAATTAAATTTTTCCCTTACGGCAAAACATTTACTTCAGGTATTGCCGTAGCCCCCGTGAGTACCGGCGCTAATCTCCTGCCCGACGTTATTGTTACCCCGGGAGCGAGTGAGGAGTTTTCCGGTGCCCCGGGCACAAAACGTATGGTTATAGATATTTCCGAGCAGCGGATGCGGCGCTACGAGGGTAGTCGTTTAATCGCCACGCACCTTGTGTCAACCGGAAAGTGGTCTATGCCCACCCCTTTTGGGACGTTTTCTGTGAGAAATAAAATTTTAACCGCCTACTCTAGTCGGTACGCCCTGTACATGGATAATTGGATGGCGTTCACCCCCGACGGGGCGTACGGCATCCACTCGCTCCCGTACTGGAAGTTAAAAAATGGTGGGGTGTACTACGAGGGTGTGGCGCACCTTGGCAAACGCGTTTCGCACGGCTGCATCCGGCTCTCGCCCAAGGAATCAGCAGAAGTGTACCGGTGGGCAAGCATCGGTACGATTGTGACTGTAGTGGAATAGGCACACTTGTCATTCGGGAGGAAAGTTGGTAGCATGGCGGCATGACTCTGCGTCGTCGGGTTTGGGTTACCTTCGCCTGCATCATCGTGCTCACTCTGGCGGTGAGTTACGTCGCCCTACCTTCGCACCCCACGTTCGGGACGAATTTTTTAAAACGGCAATTTGACCTTCGGCTCGGCCTCGACCTTCAAGGTGGTTCGGCTTTGGTGTACGAAGCAGATACGAAAGCCTTGCCCGCCGCCGACCAGGTTCAAGCACTAGAGAGCGCCCGGGATGTCATCGAACGGCGGGTGAACGCCTTTGGCGTCTCCGAACCGGTGGTGCAGACAAGCCGGGTAGGGGACAAGTGGCGCATTATTGTGGAGCTGGCGGGGGTGAAAGATATCAACCAAGCAATCTCGCTAATTGGCGATACCCCCATTCTTCAATTCCAGGAGCCAGCCGAGCAAAAACCACCGTCGGCCGAAGAGCAGAAAGCGCTCGATTCGCTGAATGCAAAAGTGAAGGCCGAGGCCGAGGCAGTGCTCAAGAAGGCGCTTGACTCCCAGCAGGACTTTGTTGCCCTGGCGGATCAGTACACGCAGGATCCCAGCAACCTCGACCAAACCACGCAGGCTAAGCGCGGCGGTGACCTGGGGTTTGCGAAGTCGGGGACCTTTGTCCCGGAATTCGAGAAAGCGCTCTTCGACGAGCTTAAAGACGGGCAAGTAGCAAAAGCGCTTGTAAAAACCCAATTTGGGTACCACATTATTAAACGGGAAGAGCAACGTACCACAAAAGTCGATGGCCAAGACGTGCTTGAAGTCCGGGGTCGTCACATTCTCTTCCGCACGCAGGATGTTGCGCAAACCGGTACCGGTTTTAAGGAAACCGGCCTTTCGGGCAAGCAGCTTCAGCGGTCATCGGTAACCTTTAACCAGTCAACCGGCGCCCCAGAAATTTCTTTGCAGTTCAACAGCGAAGGTGCAAAACTTTTTGGGGAGATAACTAAACGCAATGTCGGGAAAACCATTGCCATATTCCTTGATGGGCAAATCCTTAGCAACCCAACCGTCAACCAAGAAATAACCGGTGGGAGCGCAGTCATCAGTGGGAGCTTTACTCTGGTTGAAGCAAAAGAACTTTCCCAAAGACTGAATGCCGGTGCACTCCCGGTACCGATTTCGCTGGTCAGCCAGCAGACTGTTGGCGCAACGTTAGGCTCAACGTCAATTGAACGTAGTATTTTCGCCGGCCTTTTCGGGGTCATTATTGTGTGTTTGTTCATGATTATTTTCTACCGTCTCCCAGGGTTCCTTGCCACTCTTGCTCTGGCGTTGTACATGCTTATTGTCCTCGCTGTGTTTAAGCTGTGGCCAGTTACGCTCACCTTAGCCGGAATCGCCGGCTTCATTCTGTCTATCGGTATAGCCTTCGACGCGAATATTCTTATTTTTGAACGTACTAAGGAAGAACTTCGCAATGGCCGGCCGCTCGATGCCGCCATTGAGGAAGGCTTTAAGCGGGCGTGGCTTTCTATTCGTGATTCAAACGTCTCCAGCATCATCACCTCGCTCATCCTCATTTGGTTTGGCTCTAGCCTTATCAAAGGTTTTGCCATAACCTTGCTCATCGGCATTGTCGTCAGTCTTTTTTCCGCCATTACCGTTACCCGAACGCTTCTGCGGCTCGTCACCAGTGCTGGCTTTGCCCGACATCCCCGATGGTTTGGAAATATTCGTCAATCGCCACCCCAACCCTAAGCTATGTACCGCATCGTCCAAAAACGCAACTACCTGTTTGGCCTCTCCCTCGTCCTTCTGGCCCCGGGCATTATTGGCCTGGTTATGTGGGGTTTACGTTTGGGTATTGATTTCACCGGTGGGAGTCTAATTCGCCTCAATTTTTCGGGTACTCCACCAGCGGCGCAAATTGTCCAAGAGGCTGCCACCGCTGCCGGGCTCCCCACGTTACTTATCCAGGAGACAGGGGTGAATGGCCTGACGGTTCGAGCCGAAGCATTGTCTAACGACCAGCGCTCAAACTTCCTTGAGCAACTCACCGCTAAAGACCCCTCCACTGTTCAAGAGAGTTTCGAATCGATTGGGCCAACCATTGGGAACGAATTAAAACGGAAGGCCGTTACCGCAACTGCCATTGTTTTACTTATTATTGTCCTTTATATCACCTGGGCATTTCGACGGGTTTCCTCGGGGCCGGTGCCCTCATGGGTGTATGGGGTTTGCGCCATCATCGCCCTCGTCCATGACCTCTTCATGGTTGTGGGGGTCTTTGCAATCCTCGGACACTTCTTCGGCATTGAAATTGACGCCCTTTTCGTCACGGCTCTGCTAACCGTCTTAGGTTTCTCGGTACACGATACCATTGTCGTCTACGATCGCATTCGTGAGCGTCTGATTAGTGCGGCCGGCAAAACTTTTGAAGATGTCGTGAATGAAAGTTTGAACCAGACCATGATTCGGTCGATTAATACTTCCATGACCGCGCTACTCATCCTGACCGCGCTTTTCCTCTTCGGTGGTGAAACCATACGGAACTTCGTCCTCGCCCTGCTTATCGGCATTGCCTCGGGTACCTATTCCTCAATCTTCGTGGCCACACCCCTGCTGGTTGTTTGGCATAATTGGAAGTTGAAGAAACGAGCAGCCTAGTTTCAACCCGGTTAAGTCTTAAAACCAGGATTTTGTTATTACCCAAGAAACTTGACACAGTAAGAAATAAGTGCTATACTATGGTTCATGATAGATCCAAACAATTCTCAAGCCGGTTCAATTCTCGACCAGGTTTTGAACCAAAAGCAAACTGATGATATCGAGCATTTCAGCCCGCTGGATGTGCTTTCGCACTTACTGAAAGTATTAGCGCCACGCGAGGAGGAAATTCTTCGGCGGCGGTACGGGTTACACGCCAAAGCACCCGAAACCCTGGAGCACATTGGGGCGCAGTACAACGTGACGCGTGAGCGCATTCGGCAAATTGAGTCAGGAGCAATTGCAAAGCTCCGAAAGTATAATGACGCTCACCATTCGGTGAGCTCAATTGTCGATGCAATTTCGGCGGTCTTAGACCAGCACGGCGGCGCGATGCGCGAAGACGCACTCCTTATGCAGTTGCTCGGCAACTCGGAGGATGCGCAAGCCTCTCGGGCGGCGACGCTCTTCATCATGCAGTACTTGCTTCGTGAACGAGTCAAGCATTTTCAAACGACAGACGATTTCTACCCTGCATGGCAGCTAACTACGGCACCAGTCCACCTGGTTGATGAAACTATCCGGAACGTTCACCAACTCCTTGAAACCCATGGAAAACCCCTGCCGGTAAAAGAAGTTCTCGAACAATTACGAAAAACTGCATTCGGTACAGAGCATCAGTACCAACTCACCGATGAAGCTGTGCTATCCTACGTAGGGATAAGCACGCACATTGCTAAGAATCCCTACGATGAGTACGGCCTGGCGGGTTGGGGGACAATCGTCCCTCGTCGGATGAGCGATAAAATCTACCTCGTGTTGAAGAAAGTCGGCAAGCCGCTCCACTTCAACGAAATTACCCAGCTCATTAACGAGACGAAGTTTGACCATCGCGTGGCTTACCCCCCGACGGTTCACAACGAGCTCATCCTGAACGATCGGTACGTGCTCGTGGGTCGTGGGATCTACGCGCTGGAAGAGTGGGGTTACAAACCAGGCGTCGTTGCAGACATTCTCATTGCAATCTTCAAGCGCGAGCAACATCCACTCACCCGTGACGAGCTCGTAGCTGAAGTCCTCAAGCAGCGCCTGGTGAAGCGGAACACCATCCACCTGGCTCTTACCAATCGAAAGAAGTTTACCAAAAATAGTGACGGAACGTACTCACTCGTTCTGGCATAATCCTGTTTTCTCTCATGGCAGTAATTGATCTTTCGATTCTCGTCAATGACTTCCAATCATCGGCGCAGAATCCGGCAACGATGTTCTGGTTTATCTTCCGCAATGGCGGCTGGCTTGGTATTGTATTTACCTTCCTGGTTGGTTTTAGGGAGTTGTGGCGGGAGTGGATCCAAACCCGGTACATCAACAAGAACTATACTGGGAAGTTTGTGCTGCTCGCTATTGACGTCCCAAAGAACTCCGAGCAGACGCCCAAAGCCGCCGAGCAAATGTTCGCGCACTTTGCGGGTATTAGCAAAGGTCCAATTTTTTCCGAAAAGTGGGGTTTACCCTTCACAGAATTTTTTAGCTACGGCTTCGTCGCGCCCAGCATGTCTATAGAAATTGTTAGCCTCGGCGGGTACGTGCAGTTCTTCGCCCGCTGCCTCATTGTCCAACGGGATATCATTGAAGCCTCAATTTACGCCCAGTACCCGGACGCGGAAGTCACGGAGGTGGAAGACTATGTTGACCTCATGCCGAACACCCGCGAGTTGCCCCATCCCGAGTGGGACTGCTGGTCTGTGCAACTTACCTTACACCGTCATTCAGCATACCCGATTCGAACCTACCCATTCTTTGAACATGGCCTCTCCCAAAAACTCATTGACCCCATAGGGTCACTCATGGAAATAATGAGCCGCATGAGCCCGGACGAGCAAATGTGGGTGCAGTTTGTCATTGGGCAGGATTGGCCACCAGATGAGTGGCGTGAGCCTGGTGCACGGCTCGTCAATAAACTCATTGGGAAGAAAGTGAAAGAGAAGGCTGGGCTCTTCAATTCAGGGATTGGGAGTACCATCGTAAAAGATTCGTGGGAAGCTGCAACCGCAACATTACTTGGGCTTACACCAGATAAAGATACGAAGAAGCGAGATGATCCACCTTCGCTCATGCTTCACCTTTCGCCGGGTGAGCGCGATATAGTGACCCAGATGCAGATGAAAATGAGCAAGGTCGCATTCAAAGTTAAAGGACGGTACATCTACTGGGGAAAAACCACGCCCGGGCCGGATGGCATAAAACCCTTCAACAAGGCACGGGGAGCGAATGGTTTCTTAGGTTGGTTGAAGCAGTTCGCCATTAGTGACTCCAACTTCTTCACGTTGAGTAAAGCGACGAAGACTGGTGATATTATCTGGTTCAAGAATATGCGAATGCTCGATCGTAAGCGGCGGAATCTCTACAACTACCGGAACCGGTCAATCTGGCGCGGTCGAAAAGAGTTTTACTTAAATGTTGAAGAGCTGGCGACGATATTCCATTTCCCCACTATTGACGTGAAGGCGGCGCAAGTGCTGAAGACCGAAACCAAGCGAGCCAGTGCCCCAACCAGTTTGCCGGTTGAAAATCCATTGCCCATCCAGCGCGTTCGCAGCACCATGGCAATACAGCGCGCCGCTCCACCATCGAGTATCCCTACGCCAGGCGTGCAGCCCACCCATTTACCTGCAGCCCCAACCCAGCCCCCACCAGGGGCGCCCATACCTCCCCCGGAACCTCAAGTCCCCACCAACCTGCCTTTTGTCGACTAGTATGTTTGACCCCGCCTCCATGAACGTCTTTGCCGAAACAAACTACCGTGGCCAACGGCGGCGTTTCGGTATTAAACTTGATGACCGCCGCCGGCACATGTATTTGGTGGGGAAAACTGGTATGGGCAAATCCACGGTTATGGAGCGGATGATTGTTAACGACATGGTAGCCGGGCACGGCGTAGCCCTGGTTGACCCGCACGGCGATTTAGTAGAGAAGATGCTGGAATACGTGCCAAGCAGCCGGGTGAACGATATTGTGTACATTAATCCCTCGGACTACGAGTACCCCATTGGTTTCAACGTGCTAGAGGCAGTTGATGTAACCCAGCGGCACCTCGTGGCTTCGGGCCTCATGGGGGTGTTCACAAAGATTTGGGAAGGCGTATGGAGCGCCCGCATGGAATACATCCTAAACAATACTATTCTTGCCCTCCTGGAGTATCCGGGGTCAACCATGCTTGGCATCGCTCGTATGCTCGTTGACCCGCGGTACCGCACGCGCGTGCTTACGAAAGTGAGTGACCCAATTGTAAAAGGTTTCTGGGTTGATGAATTTGCAAACTACAACGATAAATTCCGTAATGAAGCGGTGGCGCCAATCCAGAACAAGGTTGGCCAGTTCCTTTCTAGTGCTATCATTCGGAACATTGTTGGCCAGCCGAAGAGCACCATCGACCTGCGGGAGATTATGGACAGCAAGAAAATTCTCCTCCTGAACTTGGCGAAAGGCCGAATTGGCGAAGATAACTCTTCGCTTTTGGGTGCCATGATGATTACCCGGCTGCAACTTGCCGCCATGAGCCGCGTGGACACACCGGAACCGCAGCGGAGCGACTTCTTCCTGTACGTTGACGAGTTCCAGAATTTTGCGACCGAAAGTTTCGCGGGGATTCTCTCGGAGGCGCGCAAGTACCGCCTGGATCTAATTATTGCGCATCAGTACATCGAGCAGTTGAGCGAAGAGGTCGCCCCGGCAGTTTTTGGCAACGTCGGTACGATTATGGCCTTCCGCGTGGGGGGTGAAGATGCGGAATTCCTGGAGAAGGAATTTGAGCCAACCTTCATGCAGACTGATTTGGTGAATCTGCCCAAGTATGAAGTGTACTTAAAGCTCATGATTGATGGGGTTGCATCGGAGCCATTCAGTGCAACCACCCTGCCCCCTTTTGAATTGGAACCAACGAATAACCGCGAAAAAGTTATTGCCGCTTCCCGTGAGCGATACGCCCAGAAAAGGGTAGACGTTGAAGAAAAAATTCTACGTTGGAGTGGGGTGGAAGAAGTGTACCGAGCCTCGGCGGAAGAAGAGAATAATGCTGTGCATCAGGAAGAATCTATTTACCGACCCGAAGGGAAGAAACGTCGGCCACCCAAAGACCTCTTCCAGCGAGATAGCGTGGTTGTGGAACCCATCGTGGCCGAGCCGCAGCAACCAACCATTCGGCTGGCCGATCTTGCCCAGCGTCCAGCTCAAACTTTTCCCCGCAGTGGTAGGAATTCCTATACCCCCCCAGAGCGAAGACCAATAAGCCCAAGACCGCCTCAAACCAGCCAACCACAACCAACGCCGCCGAGCAGCGCGCTAGTTACGCCAGAGCCACCTGAAAATCCAGCGGAGAAACCCCGGCCAGAAAAACGCCTCTCGTTTGGGCAGACCATAAAATTCTAGGCCTCGACCAAGTGCAGCAGCTGCGGTACGCTACTTAAGCGTATGCGTATTATTTCGCTTTCCCCTAGTTCAACCGAGTTACTCTTTGCCATGGGCGCCGGTGATGACGTGGTGGGTGTAACACAACTCTGTGACTATCCCGCGGAGGCGATGCGCCGGGAACGTCTGGGTTCATGGCTGCATACGCAACCCGCTGCCCTCGATGCCCTTCGGCCAAATCTTATTGTAACCACGACCTACCGCCCGGATGAACTTCGCTCCTATTCTGGAAAAGGCGAGGTTCTACATTTGGAACCTTCAAACTTGAGCAGTGTTTTTGAATCGGCATTGCTTCTCGGTCGGGCGGTTGGCCGCTACCAGGCGGCGGAGCGACTCGTGCAAACTATGCAGGAGCAACTAGAGGAAATTCGCAGCCATGCGCCCGCGCAGCAACTTTTGGTGTACTGCGAAGCGTGGCCAGACCCGCCAATGCAAGCCGGAAATTGGGTTCCGGAAATTATTGCTATTGCAGGTGGGCAGCCAGTGGGGGGCCTGCACGCCCGTCCCAGCGAACCGGTGGCAGTAGACGCGCTCCAGGCAGCTGATCCTGATATAATGGTATTCCACTGGTGTGATCCAAAAGTGCCACCTGACGCCGAGCGGATTCGAAATCGGCCAGGCTGGTTTGCTCTGCGGGCACTGCAGGCAAATGCTTGCGCGTTCCTACCGAATAATCTCCTCAATCGTCCGGGACCACGCCTCGTTGAGGGGGCTCGTCATCTTCAAGCTGAGTTCCAGGCGCACCAGCAGGATCGGTAGGGCTATAGGGGCGCAGAAGATAAATAGAAACGGTTACCGAATTCCCCTCCGTATTCTCGGTTCTCCGTGTCTCT
>JAUYFT010000025.1 GCA_030689605.1 bacterium
AAGTGCCTGTACTACCTGGTTGAACTTCTGGGGTGATAAGCCGATAAGACGCTCAAAGACTTTCGGTTTACGTGAGAGTTTGGCGATGTTCATAGACCACCATTATCTCATGAAATTGAGGATTTGGGCAGTGGGTCTATATAAAGTCATACCTTTTAGACCACATGGCTATGAAAACTACTCCTGTGTTCCTCATGAAATGTGGACCGGCTCGTACAACTGTGGCTATTCTTGGCATCTTCGGACTTATTATGTTGTTCTCCCCGGTGAACCCAGCGCGAGCGGCTAACGTGACAAGCTTTAAGGATACGCAGTCCTCGCTTACCGATAGTGCCAACTCCAATCACACGATTTCCTGGGTTTCACCTTCGGGCGTTGCAAACGCAGCGACAATTGTACTCACCTTTGCCACCGGCTTTAACTTAACTGGTGTTGTTGAAGATGACATTGATATTGCCGGAAGTACGGAAGGTGAGTTGACAACAGCTGCTGACTGCACTGATGCGTCCGGTAATACGTTCGTTACAGAGAAATTTACGCTCTAACTGGTTAACGTTCCGGGGCGGAACATGGTTTCTAGCGCGCATGGGCAGTGTAGATTTCGTACACAGCACCTTTCTTTATGGTGGAGTACGAAGAGAATAGAGTTTGACAATAAGAAGAAAATGTTGTATACTTGTAATATGAAAATAAAGAAACGTCAGTCACTAAAGAAGAAGACCCATATAGAAAAGATTCTACTCCTCTGGCGCACAGCTCGGGTTGCTTTAATCGTCTGCACATTCGGAGTTGTGCTTTTTGCTTCCGCCACGGTATTTGCGAAGAGCGTGTTGAAGATAGACTGGTCCTTTAATGACGTGGTATTGCAGGTTTCACTGCGAGCACCGGTGACCCGTGCCGTAGTTGGTAAGGATATGCCTATATCTATATATGCAGTGGATGCGTCCGGCATTGACCGCGTTGAGTTACTGCTTCATCAGTCAGATGGCCAAGAGGTTCTGCAAACGCTCCGTGGTGCTGGCCCCACGTACAATGGGACACTAGATACTACCCGTTTTATTGACCACAGTTACCAAGTGGTTTATGCCAAGGCATATGCAAACAATGGCGCAACGATAGCATCGTCATTTACGCATATCCAAGTAGATCGCTGCGCCCAGGGCGCGCGCTGCGCAAAAGTTTTGCAGGGAAAAACCAATGCAAATGCTTTTGGCCAAACGCTCACTGGGTTGGCTCCCGGCGGGACGTACGTGGTTTCCTACGATGCGAAAAAAGCTTCCGCCAGTGCACTGACGTTGGTGGTTAGTGCAGGATCGGCGTCCACCGTTATTGCGAGTTGTGCTAATGAGGTGCGGGACTATGCCTGGATAACTTCGTCCGCTTGTCGTTTTACGATGCCCTCTTCTAGTGATGGCAAGGCCACGATTCGTTTCTCTGTGGGAGCTATAAATGCGCCGTACAGTGCTAGCGAATACCTGTACGTAGATAACGTACGCGTAACCACAGATGCCGGGGTGCAGAACCTCATGCAGAATCCTTCCCTGGAAGTGTTAAATGCTTCATGGTCGTACACCGGCGCAGAAATCGTTGGCGTAACCCCGGTAACACATATTAAACCTTTTGACCCGTCAATCATTACCTCAGTAACTTCTAACCTCCCCGTTAGCGAAAGCCAGAACTTAGGAGTGCATTTCTTTAAAGGGTGGCCACAGGCGCACTATTCGTGGTGGTCACGTTTAGGCATTTACGAAAGACCCTCACTGTATGAAACGCCTACTGGTGCGTACACCTACCAGCAAGGCGCGACAGACACTATGGGTTGGTATTCGCCGCTCTCCTTGTTCCTCTCCCGTGAAACTTTGAATTCCACCACTTTTTCTTATTCAGATGTGCGTCTGCAGGTGCAAACGAACCTAGGGCAAATGAGCATCTGCTTGCCAGACTTGCGCTGGGATAGCCCGCTCTTGAACGGGTCTACGGTGCAGTCGCTCCTAGTGGACCAGTACGGCAATACGTACTACGCAGGGAAGTATAGTGATCCTGACCTCCTAACATCCGAGCACCTGGCAAAGCGCTGCGCCTGCGATGACGGCACTAGGGTCGGCGCTTGCAACGCAGCCCGGACTGCCACTTGCCAAGCTGACGGCACGTTTGCTGCGAGTAGTAGTTGTATGGCGAAAGAATTGATAGTAGAGCCTTTGTAAATTGAAAGCGCTTGCTCCGAGCAGGCAGGGCAATGTGTCGCTAAGTTTTTACAGGCACAAAGCGTGGCCTTCCATTTGCAATTTCTCGTAATCCGTGCTATACTATTTTCAGTTCTTACATAAAAGCCTTACCTTTTAGCCCCAAATGGCTATGAAAACTCCTCTCGTGTTACTCACCAAACGTGGACAGGCTCGCAAAGCTGTTGCACTTCTTTCGATACTAGGTTTACTTACGGTTTTCATGCCGTATCAGCCTGCACGCGCGGCTGCACTTACCGGGCTAAAAGACACCGCTTCGAGGCTGGAGCAGGGTATTCAAGGTACTCACGCATTTGCCTTCACGACTACGGGGGCGCTCACAGCCTTGCAAACAATCAACATCCTCTTCGACTCGGCCGCCGACGCCTTCACCCTCGAAGCGACAATTGCGAATACAGATTTCTCGGCCGTTTCGGGCATGACTATGGTCGCGAACTTAGCCGGTTGCGCTGCAGGAACTGATGAGGTGTATCCCTCGGTAGACTCTACCGCACCTGGCGAAAGCTACACCCTTACCGTCTGCACTGGCGACACAGTCGCTGCTGGCGCAAAGGCTTTTACCATCGATAACAACGAAATAACTAACCCTGCGAGTGCAGGGGTGTACAAGGTCGACGTTACAACTACCGCTGATAGTGGCTCCCTGGCACTGGCGATTATCGTCGACGACACCGTGAGTGTGACCGCAACCGTTGATCCCTCGGTTACCTTCTCCATTTCGGACGTGGCCATTGGTTTCGGTGTGCTTTCGGCCACCCTGGATTGCTGGGCGCTTGCTACCCCCCCAGCGGCTTGTGATACGGCATTTCCGCCGACCGCCGCCCATACCTTCTCCTTGGGCACGAACGCCGCTGCTGGTGTGGCACTCACCTATTCTGGCGCCACACTTACCGCAACTGGCGGCACCATTACCGTTGCAACCATTGCTGGTGATACCACAGATCCCGTGGGGACAACCGGCAGCGAACAGTTCGCAATCGGCTTTGACGACAACTCGGCAACCTTTACCTTCGCCGATACGTCGGCCTACGATCAGAACGCAGGGAACTATAAGTTCGTTGCCGGTGCTACCACGGCTATTCTCTCCAGCGCTGCCCCAGTAGCCGCAACCACGATCGACGCCCACTACCTGGCAAACATTTCGGCCGCCACGGAAGCCGGGGCTTACACAACGGCTATTACCTACATCGCCACCGGCACGTTCTAAGGTGCCTGGCATGTACGTACCAGATATTGCCTGAAGTCCAACCAACGGATCTTCAGGCAATTGCTTTTCCTGGGTTAGGTGAGATTTGCAGAATGTGGTATAGTTTGGGGGTAGTTTTGACTAGACAAACCTATGGCTAGCAAGCAAAATAAATTTTTCACCACAAGTATCCTAAGCATCACGCTTGGCCTCCTAGCCGTCCTCGGCAGCGCAGCCACAGCCAAGGCGCTTACCATAAGCCCACCTTCAATAGAATTTACTGTCCAACCTGGCAACCAGGCTGAATTTATCGTGAAGTTATATAATGAGGGCACAGATAAGCAGGAACTATACATTGATGCCACAACCTTTACTTCCGGCCCGGAAGAGGGTATCCCAGTCTACGATTTTGCCAGCCCCAAGGAAGACATTGCCACCTGGGTGACGCTGGATGCGGCGCCAATTATTTTAGAACCCCAAGGCCGCAAAGAAGTGACGATTGCCATTAACGTGCCGGCTGATGCGGCACCGGGTGGGCACTACGGCGTGGTTGCCTTTTCTTCCAAGCCCCCGGTAGCGGCAGGAGCCGAGAAGCCTCAAGTCGCAATTTCCCAAGGCATTGGCACACTCCTCCTGGTTAGGGTGGAAGGTGACGTCATAGAGTCTGCCACGTTGGCCTCTTTCCTGACTGCCGCAAAGTACAACCACCTGCCGGCAACGTTCACGACGGTGTACCAGAACACTGGGAACATCCACCTTAAGCCAACCGGGACAATCACGATTACCGGCATGTCCAAGAAGGTTGCAGCGACGCTCACGATAAACCCAAACAAGACCTCGACGCTCCCGAAGTCGAGCCGAACCTATACGGCGACGTGGGGGAATGAGGACACGGTGAAAGCGACGGCGACCAATGCCTGGGCTAAGTTTTGGCAGGAGTACAGTAATGAGCGGGCGAACTATGCCTTCGGCAAGTACACGGCAACCCTGGCGCTCACCGCGGGGCAGTCTGGCGCTGTAGCGACCAGCGCTACGACGACCTTTTGGGTGATTCCGTGGCACATATTTCTGGTGTGGGCAGTGCTCATTATCCTACTCATCCTCGTTCTCATTTTACTGGTGAAGCGGTATAACCACTGGGTGGTAGCAAAGGCGCAGGGCGCGAAGCCAGCCCTGCCGAAAAATCCAACCCCCCCGAAGGGTACATCCTAGGCGCCAATGCGCACAGGCAGCTGGCTCCGGACACTGGTAGCTCTGGCGGCAGTTTTGGTGTTGGCCGGGGCAATTCCCGCGGCAGCGCTAGACGTGACGGTGAGCGCAACGGTTGAAGGGCCTGCCCCGCCAGAGGCACCGCCAACAGCCGTGGTGCTTAAAGGCATCGCCTACCCATCCTCCACGGTTACCGTGTTGAAGAATAGTGTCATTGCTGTGCAAGTGCCGGCAGACCCGCAGGCGAAGTTCGACGTGACGGTTGGCAGCCTGGCCGCCGGGTCGTACACGTTCGGGGTGTACGGCACAGACGCTGCTGGCCGCGACGGGCCAGTGTCGAATTTTACGGTGACGCTCACGACCGGCACGACCGTGACCATCACCGGTATATTTTTGGGCCCGACGATTAGCGCCGACAAAACCTCTTTGAAGCCCGGCGAGACCATTACCTTGCTGGGCACCACGAGCCCCAGCAGTGCGGTGCACGTGTTTGTGAGCTCCACCGAGGAGAAGCAGTTCGACACGCAAGCCGCAGGGGATGGGGGTTGGTCGAGGCAAATCCTGGCCTCTGACCTGGTTGCCGGCACGCACACCGCCCGATCTAAAGCCGTGGAAACCAGTGGTGAAATTTCTGCTTACAGCGATACGGTGACGTTTACGATTGCGTCCACCACGCCCACCGGCCCCACGTACATTCGGCCTGACCTCAACCAAGATGGTAAAGTTGACCTCATCGACTTCAGCATCCTGCTCTACTACTGGGGTCAGCGGAACCCGAATCACCCCCGTGTCGATATCAATCAAGACAGTGTCGTGAACATCATTGACTTCAGCATTATGCTCTTCTACTGGACCGCGAAACCCGTATGACAATTAGACGCTTCGCCATTGTCGTCAGTGTATTTGCAACGTTCGTGTTTAGCGTACCCGCAGTACACGCCGCTGTTCTCTACACCATGCCAGAAATGCAACAGGTAGACCCAGCAGACACGGTTACCTTGGACGTGCGATTGAATAGCGAACAGGACACCATAAATGCCGTGCAAGCGCGCCTGCTCTACGATCCGGCTGCGCTGGAAGTTGTGGAGGTTTCGAAAGCGGGGTCTTTTCTGGTGCTCTGGACCGAAGAGCCAAAGGTTGACGCGAAAGCCGGGGTCATTACCTTTTCCGGTGGGACGCCAAATGGGAGCTACGTTGTTAATGGTCGGTTAGTTACTATTGTTTTCCGTAGCAAGCTGCTGGGGAGCACGAATGTACTCTTCGATACCGGCACCTCGGGGGTGTACCGCAACGACGGCTTGGGTACGAAGGTTGCGCTCACCGCCAAGCCCGCCACCATCGACGTGGCACTCACCGGCCGTTCACTGGTCATAAATTCGACAACGCATCCAAATCCTGATGCCTGGTACGCGAAGTCTTTTCTGCAATTCGACTGGAATGTTACACCCGAGGCAGTGTATGCGTACCTCTTGACCGGCGACCCAACGGCGCTGCCCGACACGCGGTTTGGCGCCAGCTTACGCGAAGCAATGTACAGCAACATCAAAGATGGGGCGTACACCTTTATTTTGCAGGAGCAGCTGCCGAACGACACATGGGGCGAGCCAGTCCGCCGGCGCGCGCTGGTAGACACCAAGCCCCCCGAAGCCTTCACCCCGCAGTTGACACGCGATGTGGTGCCGGGGAAATTAGCACTCGTTTTCGCTGCCACCGATATTACGTCGTCCGTGAGCCGGTATCGCGTGCAGGAAGGCGACACGGTAACCGACTTTGCGCAAAGTCCGTACACCCTCCACGACCAAACGCAGCACCAGCGCATCACCGTGACGGCGTACGATGCGGCCGGTAACCACATTGCTGCTACCGTAGCGCCGAGCACGACGCCGGTGGCTTCGCGCTCTTTCCCAGTCCTTCCGGTAGTCCTCGGAGTGCTGCTCGTGCTCGTTGCCGGTGGTGCCGTGGTCGTTGTTCGGCGCCGACGCTAAAATTTACTCCACCTCGATACCGCGCTCAAATACCGCTATACTGTGCGGTATGGGGGTTCAACATCACAAACCAAGACTTCGGATTATCCTTGCCCTGCTCTCGTTGTTGGCCGCGTTTGTAATCCCGTTACCCTCACGCGCCGCTGACGGAGCGAGCTTACTGTTCACGCCGGCATCTGGAAGCTTCACCGTTGGGAGCACGTTCAACGTGTCCATTGCGGTCAACACGGGCGGCAAGTCCATCAATGCCGTGCGTGCGGATATTAAATTCCCGGCGAACAAGCTGCAAGTCGTAAACCCATCCGCGGGCACGTCGTTCATTTCCATTTGGGTAAACCAGCCGGCGTTCTCCAACACTGCTGGAACTATTAGCTTCCAAGGGGGTTTGCCCAACCCGGGCATCAAGACCGATTCTGGCATCGTTAGTACTATCACTTTCCGAGCCACTGCCCCGGGCGTAGCCAAGTTGACGTTCCAAGATGGGTCGCAAGTGCTGGCGAACGATGGCCAGGGCACAGACCTGCTCACCTCGCGGGGTGATGCAAATTTCACCCTCGCTCTGGCCGCACCCGAAGGCCCCATCGTCTCTTCAGCTTCGCACCCAGACCAGAACGCCTGGTACCAGAACCGGTCGGCGAATTTTGAGTGGGATGAAATAGTTGGGGCGGTGGGCTACAGCTACGTGTTTGATCAGAACCCCCGGACGACGCCACCCGAGCGCGACGATGCCACCTCGACGCGTACCTCCGCTGTCGTTGCAGATAAAGACGGCCGCTGGTACTTTCACGTCCGCGCCAAGGTGACGAGCTGGGGTGGCACGAGCCATTATTCGGTGTTGCTCGATAGCACCCCGCCGGCAGGGTTTACGCCGAGCATCGACCCGCCTAACCCGGAACCGGGAAAGCGGCCCGAGCTGAAGTTCCTCACCACCGACGCCATGTCGGGTTTGGAACACTACGAGATGCAGCTCATTGCCTTGGATGACCCCAATCAGGCGACGCCCTTTTTCGTCGAGCAGACTAGCCCGGTCCGCCTGCCCGAGCTGCAAGCTGGCCGGTACCAGGTCATTGTGCGGGCGCACGACCAAGCGGGAAACACCGTTGACGGAAAACTGGAGTTCATCGTTGCGGCACCGCAGAGCGGGTCAGTAATAACCCGCATCCCCCTGCTGCAGAATACGTTAGTCATGAACGTCGCGCTCATCGTTCTTGGCTTGCTCGTGGTTGGTTTGCTGGTCTGGATATTGCTGCGTCGCCGCCGCCGACCCATTGACGTCATCCACGACATCCAGCGCCTGGAGCAGGAAACCGTGCAGAAGGAATCCGAGCTACTCAAGACCATTCAAGCGGCTCGGCAGATGGAGAATTCCATCGAGTCGCAGGTGCAGCACCAACAGGAGTTGAGCGAGTCGGCGAGCCAGCGGGTAGGCGGGATGGCGCCCGCCCGCCATGCTTCGCATGGCGAAGCGGGCGGGGGTCAGCCACCAGTAGAACCTGGCGCCGACTTCCTCCACAACGACAAGCAGCAACCACCACCCGCATGATCCGTCGCTTTCTCCTTACTATTTTTACAGTTTTCACTCTTTGCCTCGTCGCCCAAAGCGCGCAGGCCGCGAGTTTGGGTATTTCACCGAGCAGCGTGACCATGCGCGAAGGCGAGACGAAGAGCTTTAGCCTGACGGTGAACAGCGCCGACCAGGCTATGAACGCCAGCCAAGGCAAGTTCAGCTTCCCCGTGGACAAGCTACAGGTGACGAACGTGGCTAAGGGCAGTCTTTTCAAGTATTGGACCGATGAGCCGGCGTACTCTAATAGCAATGGCACTGTCACATTCGGTGGCGGCTTGCCGACACCAGGGTTCACCGGTAGTGGTCGGGCAGTGCTCACGGTGATGTTCCGCGCCAAGGCGACGGGCACGGCAACGCTCACCTACAGCTCCGGAACTATTTTGGCAAATGACGGAGATGGGACGAATATTCTTACGGGCTATGGCAGCGCTACGGTGCGCATCAGTGAAGCCACGTCGACGAACACCGCGCCGAGTCCGACACCGACGACACCCGCCTCGCCCAGTACCCCGGCGCCGAGCGTAGGGTCATCGACGCATCCAGACCAGAATACATGGTACGCCAAGACGGACGTTCAGCTCACGTGGACGCGTCCTGCCGGCCTCCAAGGCGTGAGTTACATTTTCGACCAGAACGGCCGAACCACCCCTGATGATGCTGTTGAGAACAGCAATGGCTCTGTCCAATTAGTGCAGACCGCTGATGGAGTGTGGTACTTCCACCTGCGCGCGAAGTACGCTGCTGGCTGGTCGCCCACTGTTCATTATCGTGTGCAAATAGACACGCAGCCGCCCACAAGTTTCACGCCCCAGGTTATCCAGGAAGGTGGGGCGCGCAATCCCACGGCCGTGATCAGCTTCCAAACGTCAGACAGCGGCAGCGGTCACGTGGCGTATAGCTTGTCCCTGGATGATGGTGCCTTTGCCCCGGCAACGAGCCCGGCCACGGTGAAGCAGACGCGTGCCGGGCTGCACCAGTTCACCGTGCGCGCCACTGACCAGGCCGGTAACTACCGTGACGCCATTGGTGAGTTCACTGTGGAAGGCAGTTCGGCGCCGCGGCTCACCAGCGTGCCTAAAACGCTGGCGCTTTTCGCCGAGCTAACGGTCGAAGGCTTGGCCGTGCAAGGCGATACACTTGTCCTCTCGATTGATGGGCGAGAGATAGGACGGTTCCTTGCCGATGATGCGCACCTCACTCCCGCACCCGGCGTTGGCATTCCGGATGGCCTCGTGCTCTGGCGGTTCCAGGCAACGCCGTTCTTAGCCCCCGGTTTCCACGAACTCTCGGCCTACGCGGTAAACCAATACGGTATCCAGAGCCCAGCATCTGTCCCAGCTTCCTTCCAAACCCTGGGCTCCACCTTCAGCATATTCGGCGTGCTTATTCCCACGTACCTTGTAATCTTCACGCTCTTGGTGATCATTTTCGTGCTCCTCGGCCTGCTCATTCTGGTGTACGAGCGCTACCGGCACTGGCGCCGGGCGGAGTCGTTTGACCTTGCCCGGGCGGAATCGGAAATTGACGACGAGATTGGCAAGTTACAAACGAGCCTGGAGAAGGATATCGTCGGCGCTATACGCACGGCCGTCACCGAGCGTTCCATGCAAGCGGCGACGCACGAGGAAATTCGACGAGACATTGCGCAAATGCGCCAGCGTATCGATGACCTCATCGAGAAGCAGGTGAAGCAGCAGAAGAAGAAACGAAAGAAGTAAACATAATTACCACCCCGCCCCTCGTTGAACTCTGGGCACCCCTCTCTCGCCCTTTGGCCTGCCCGCCTGCGGCTCCCCAAGGTGAGAGAGTAAGGTATACATGCTCCCATTCGTAATTTCCCGCCACCTTTTGCAGTCGGAAGAGATGTGGGCGGGATCCCGCCCCATGGCGGGACGTACTTTCGTATATTTTTTTCGTAATTCGTATGACTGACTGATTGACGAAAAGGGTTTTTTGCGCTATACTGTGTTTAGAAAGTAAAAAGCAAAAATATAAACTATGCAGACTATACGTACCCCGCAGCAGAGTATTCGCCTAGCCGTCGTCTGGTTGGCGGTATTTGCCGTAATGGCCGGCGTACTCGCTGCGACCTTCGGCCCCCAGGTTTCGTAAACTTATTATGCCCATTCCGAGTCCCATAGCAATGGGACGAGGAATCCCGTATTTGGATTCGAAATACGAGATTCCTCCTCGGGGTCGGAATGACAATTAACCCCCCCCTTGCCTCCCGAGGGCGGTTGTTGCTATACTCCGCAACGACAAGAGAGATGCGCACCCTCGTGCTGTACGGTCTCGATTTTAGTTTTTTTATGGCTCAAAAAGCACCGAAGCCAACACCCCCGCCCCCACCAACCCCCAGCCGTTTAGCCTTCCTTGGTGATGTAAAGCGTCGCCTGCAGAAGGAGTATGACCGGCTGGTGAACCGCATATCTGCCCTCATGGATAAGGGGAAGACGTTGTGGCAAGAGCACGGGGACAAGGAGGATGATAATGCCTCTGAAGTTTCGGAGTTCCAGGACACGCTCTCCTTGGGCAAGAACATGGAGAAGAACCTGGATGACGTGAAGGCGGCAATGCAGCAGGTGGATGCTGGTACCTACGGCATCTGCAGCAACTGTGGTAAGCCAATTGAGGAAGCGCGTCTGAAGCTGGTGCCGTCAGCGACGCTGTGCATTGCCTGCGTTAAGCTGGATCGTGCCGCCTAAGCAGGGTATGCGCCGACCGTACTGGATTGCCGCTGGAACCGTTGCGGCACTCTTCGTGGTTGACCGGCTCTCTCGGTCACTCGCCTTTGCGCGACCATCGAGGCACCTTATTGGCAGCCTGCTGCGCAGCGAACCCACGACGAACGTCGGCGTTGCGCTTGGTATTCCAATTCCTGGATTCGCAATGTACGTGCTCCTCATTGTGCTGATTAGCATTGTCGGCGCACTTGGCTGGGCTGCTTTCCGAAAGCATCAGCTTCTGGCCTGGTGGGCGTCGCTCCTGGTTTTCACTGGAGCAATATCCAACCTCCTGGATCGGCTGCACTATGGCTACGTCCGGGATTTCCTCCAGTTTTCCTTCTGGCCCACGACCGCGAATTTCGGTGACTGGATGGTCACTGTGGGTGCAATCCTTCTCCTCATTTCCTCTCTGCGGCCACCCCCGCGAGAAACCTAACCTGTGCTGGGCTGACGCTTAGAGACCGTCAGTCGAGCAATTCACCTATGTCCGCAACGATTTTGTCCGCCACTACTATTGGTATTGAAGGCGTGCCCGTGCACGTCGAAGCTGACGTCCAGCACGGTTTACCAAACTTCACTGTCGTCGGGTTACCCGATGCGGCGGTGCAAGAGTCGCGGGAGCGCGTGCGTTCGGCCATGCGCGGCGCGGGATTTTTCTTCCCTCGCGGTCGGGTGACCGTGAACCTGGCACCGGCAGATGTGAAGAAAGCCGGTCCCGGTTTTGATTTGCCCATTGCCCTGGCGCTGCTGGTGCAGACCAAACAGCTGCCCGCCGAACCTTGTGCCCAACTCATGGTTGTGGGCGAGCTGGGGTTGGATGCTAGTTTGCGACCAGTGCGGGGCGTGCTGCCGCTCGCCCTTGTTGCCCGCTTCAAAGGCGTCCAGGCGTTTATCGTGCCCCAGGTTAACGCCCAAGAAGCGGCACTCGTTGAAGGGCTCACCGTTTTTGCCCCGACGACTTTGCCAATGCTCATCGCGCACTTGCTGGGCACGGTGCCGCTCCCTGCCGTTACTCCCGAGCAGCGGCCCAGTACTCAACGGAATACTGAATCCGACTTTGCCCAGGTTCGCGGGCAAGCGCACGCTAAGCGTGCCCTGGCCGTGGCGGCTGCCGGTGGCCACAACATCCTGCTTATTGGTCCCCCAGGATCCGGCAAGACCATGCTCGCCCGTTGCCTGCCTTCAATTTTGCCCGAGCTCTCCCGTGACGAAGCCTTAGATGTCACTGCCATTCATAGCGTGGGGGGCGTGCTCCCACCGGACGCGCCGTTACAGTTTGCCCGGCCGTTCCGGACGCCGCACCACACCACGTCAACCGTAGCGCTCATTGGCGGCGGCTCCTATCCAAGGCCAGGTGAAGTATCGTTGGCGCACCATGGCGTGCTCTACCTAGATGAGCTGCCGGAATTTCCGCGCCAGGCACTGGAGTCGCTCCGCCAACCCTTAGAAGACGGTGTAGTCACGGTTGCCCGGGCGGCGCAGACCGTGAAATTTCCCGCCCGGTTTATGCTGGTTACCAGCCAGAACCCTTGCCCGTGCGGCTATCGGGGTGACCCGAAGCGGCATTGTACGTGCAGCCCGGGACAGATGCTGCGGTACGATCGCCGAATATCGGGGCCGCTCTTGGATCGGATCGACCTGCATATTCAAGTTCCCCGTCAAGATTTTGCCACATTGCGCATCGATGGTGCGGCAGCCGAACCATCGGCGAGTATTCGGTTGCGCGTGGAGCAAGCCCGTGCAGTGCAGCGTGTTCGTTTTCAGGGGAGTAGTCTCCACGTGAATGCGCACATGGGCGCTCGGCTCGTTACCAAACATTGCCAGGTTGATACGCCGAGTCACGCCCTGCTGCAGCAAGCCGTGGATCAACTCCATTTGTCTGCGCGTGGCTACGTCCGCGTCCTCAAAGTCGCTCGGACGATTGCCGACCTGGCGGGAGCCGAGAAAATTGAGCTCACCCACGTGGCCGAAGCCTTGCAGTACCGGCCGTCGTAAGGCGCCATGGGTCTACCGCGCTTCAACGAAGACAGCTATGCCCACTTCGTGACCACAAAGACCTACCAGGGTCGGCGGGTATTTGATGACAAAGAGTGTTGCAGGATTTTGATTGATAGTTTGTGGTTTTATGCAAGGCGTTATGTGTTTGACTTGATTGCCTACTGTGTCATGCCCGACCACGTACACTGTATTATTCAGTGGGACGTAGAGAAGTATCCCACGCTTACTATTTCAAGGATTGTTCAATCGATAAAGAGTCATTCGGCTAAGGAAATTGTTGCTCACCAAATTTCGGGTAGGCGAAAGCCCTCGCTTTCGCCGTATGGTACCGCGAGCGAGAGCTCGCGGCTACCCACTGGGTATGAATGGACGGACTACGGAAATGTCCATACACCGTCCACACATCGCATCTGGCAACCCTCATTCTACGACTTCAATATTTACTCCGAGAAGAAGCTCCGCCATAAGGTGGAGTACATTCACTGGAATCCCGTCCGCGCCGGGTTGTGCAAGCGGCCAGAGGATTGGCCGTGGCTTGCTTAGCTGCAGTTCTGATAAAGTTGGTTCGTCGGTAAAAAACTTATTCATGTAGCTGAAGCACTAAAGTATCTGGGCAGTAATGGTTGACGAAATGAGAAAAAAGTGCTACAATTGAAATATCGAAAATAGAAACGAATACTATGCGCCCACAAGATCTGGTCGCGCTTGAACAGCAGGAACGGCGCAAGCGCCTCCAATGGTCGGTCGTCATCCGTTACCTCGTCATCTTTATTGTCGTCCTCCTCGCGTGGGTGGGGTCGCAATTTGGCGCGGCATTCTTCTTGCCCGGCATTCTTTTCTCCGTTGCCATGGCGCTGGGGTTCAACTTAGCGTTCAGCTACCTCTACAGCCGCGAGCAGATAAACCCCATGTGGCCGTACGTGGGGATTTTCATTGATATGGCGGTCGTCACTACCATCGTGCACTTCACCGGCGGCATCACCAGTGTATTTTTGCCGTTGTACCTGCTCCAAATTGTCGGCACCAACGTGCAGTTTTCCCGTCTCGCGGGGCCAATAAACTTTTTCGTTGGCACGGCACTCTTTGCCCTGCTGCTAATGTTAGAGCGGCAGGGGATTTTTATTCATTACACCCCGTTCGACGTCGCGCCAGACCTCCATGAGAACTTCGCCTACATTGCCGCGACGGGGGTGACGCTCGTAGTCCTCATGGCGGTTTCTACGTACCGTTCGGGGTATGTCGTGCGCAGTTTGCAACGCGTCGAGGCCGAGCTGGCGAAGGCGAATGAAAATCTTGCTCGGGCTAATCAAACGTTTCAGTCTGCCAACCAGCACCTAAAAGATTTAGACCAGTTGAAGACGGAGTTTATCTCCGTGGCCAGTCATCAACTCCGCACGCCGCTCTCGGCAATTAAGTGGTCCTTGAAGATGCTAATTGACCATGACCTGGGTCCGCTCACCGTTGAGCAAGAAGATCTGTTGCTGAAGGGGTACCAGAGCAACGAGCGGATGATTGCGCTTATTAATGACTTACTCAATGTCTCCCGTATTGAAGAGGGGCGGATGACCTTCGCGTTTGCGGTCGAGAACCTTGACCCAATCATCCGCGAGCTGGTTGAAGATGCGCAGCACCTTGCCGCCGAGAAGCATATAGCGCTCACGTACCAAGCGGAAACGCAACCTCTGCCCCCCGTCTGGATAGACAAGCAGAAGTTACAGCTCGCCCTACAGAATTTAATTGACAATGCGCTTAAGTACACGTCCGTTGGCGGTATAATTGGTATTCAGGCGCGAGTGCAGCAACAGGAATTGGTAGTTAGCGTGCAAGACACCGGCGTCGGTATACCGGTGAACCAGCACACGCGGGTGTTTACCAAGTTCTTCCGCGGTGATAACGTCATGCGCATGCAAACGGAAGGCACGGGTCTCGGCCTGTTCATCACACACGACGTTGTGGTGAAGCACCGGGGGCGTATTTGGTTTGAGAGCCATGAAGGTCGTGGCACCACCTTCTACATCGCCCTGCCACTCACGGGGACACCCGCTCAAGCGCCGAACCAAAAGGAGCACTTTGATCAAGTGATGACAAAATTCTAACCATATGACCTATACCATTGCAATCATTGAAGATGAAGACATACTCCGCGAGGTACTCGCTAAAAAGTTTGAGCAGGCAGGCTTCACCGTCCTTCAGGCGGCCGACGGGCAAGCGGGGCTTAAACTCATCCAGTCCCACAAGCTCGACCTCATCCTGCTCGACATAGTTATGCCCAAGATGAATGGGTATGACGTGCTTAAGCAACTTCCGGTGGATCCCAGCGCGCCACCCGTGCTAATAATTGCAAACTCTGGCCAGCCCGTGGAAATAGACCGAGCCATGAACCTGGGAGCCCGGAGTTACTTGGTGAAAGCGCAGACTACCCCCGACCAAATCGTTGAAAAGGTGAAGGGTGTCTTGCATATCCCTGTGCTCGTGAAGCAGGCAAACACGTCAAAGTCTATCCCCGCAGCGCTGAAGGATGCTAATGGCGCTCGCATTCTCCTCATCGAGGATGATCAATTCCTCCGCGAGCTCATGGTCACCAAGCTCAGGCGTGAAGGATTCTCGGTGTCTGCGGCGGTTGATGGTCGGGAGGGAGCCTCGATGATTCAGACTGAACGGCCGCAGCTGGTACTCTTAGATGTCATTTTACCAGGCCTCGATGGTTTCAGCGTGCTGCAGCAGACTCGCGCCTCGTCCGACCCGAAGGTCGCGGCAATTCCAATTGTTCTCCTCTCTAACCTGGGCCAGGATTCCGATGTGCAGAAAGGCCGCCAGCTGGGAGCAAATGACTACCTAATAAAAGCCAACCTGACGATAGACGAGATTATTAAGAAAATCCGGAAGTATATTCCGGAATCGTAAGTAAAATTGAGGCTTGCGCCAGGGTTATAAGTAGCTAAGTGGATTCCGCTTGGCGCCGTTTACGATAACTTCGAAGTGCAGGTGCGCGCCCGTGGTGCGCCCGGTGAGCCCAATAGTGGCAATGCTCTGGCCGCGCTTCACCGACTGACCCGGCCGGACAAAGATTTTTGCGTTGTGAGCATACAGCGTTTCACGGCCGCCGCCGTGGTTTATGACGAGGTGGTACCCGTACCCGTACCGAGCATAGACGACGCTCTCTACCACGCCGCTATCCGCAGCGTAGATGGGCGACCCGACGTTGCCGTCAATGTCGATGCCGGTGTGACGGAACTTGAAGTACTGGTTGATGCGGCGGCTGGAGGTTGGCCACTGCAAGCGAGCGCCTTGGGTCACACGCGCTGGAGGGGGGATGTTAATGAAGGCAAACCTCCGCGTCGTTGTACTCGGTGTGGACGGCGCTGGCGCATTCGGTCGGTCGACTACACCTTCAGGAATAATTAGTTCCTCACCGTCAGTGAGCGCCTCCCCAGAAGCGAGGCGGTTGAAGGCGAGAATTTTGTCCTCATTGGCCTTGTACTTTTTGGCGATGCTGGCAATGGTGTCGCCTTTCTTCACCGAGTGGGTGACGCCATCCACCGGGAGGATAGTTAATTTCTGACCCGGTTTGATGTAGTCGGTATCGGCGAGATTGTTCTCCCACAGGATGGTGGACTGGCTAATACCAAACGTAGCCGCGATGCTGCTAATGGTATCGCCACCTTCCACGATGTAATACCGCACTGCTTCGCCTTCATCATCGCCGGTGCTACCGCCGATGCCCAGGGCGAGTTGGCGTTCCGGATTCTGCGTTAGGTCAACAGTTTGCTCGGCGACTGGTCGGCGTTGATCTTGCGTCGTTGGTGTCAGCGCGATTGTATCCGTACCATTCTTCTGCGGCGCCGCCGGGCCTTCCACAACCTCCACATCCTCCGCGAGATCCGAGGTAAAAATCGTGGCGAAAATGCTCTGGCGGCCAAAGTTTGCCATGTCTGTCCCTTGGGCTTGCACGTTGTTAATGGCCACGAGGGCGGCAACCACGCTGACCGCAATAGTGACAGTATTTCGGTGGAGCATGAGGAAAGCCCAGCGGTTCTTGGCTGGAGCCAGAATCCTATCCAGATGCGTTCGGCCAATGCGGTATACGCGGTAGAGCGGACGCAACACGATGAAGAACACCACGCGGCCAAGCCAGCGTAAGGGCGAGAGTATGAATGCTATGAGTTTTCCGATCCCTTGGAGCGCAGCCACGCTGGCCGCGAGAATCCGTAGCAGGGTTCGGAGGAAAATCTGGGTAATGCGAGTAGAAATACAATTGTTCCTTCACTATCCTCCGCCTGGGTACGAGCCAAACCCTTCCTTGTGGCCAGTGCTCATTCAGGAGGCACAAAAAAATCTCTGCATCGCTGCACGAGATTCGAGAAACAAAGGTAGCATGCGTTCATCCCTACGTCAATGGGAGTTTGATTATTTTGGCTAACCTTAGGCAAAAAAGCTCTTGCTCATGCCTGAAAACCGTGGTATTGTTGATTTCTATGGCACATGAGCCGTACGACCATCAACTTGTAGAAAAGAAGTGGCAGAAAGTGTGGCAGAAAGCCGGTGCTTTTACTGCGCCACAGGTTCCGGGCAATCGCAAAGCCTACATCCTCGATATGTTCCCCTACCCATCCGGCGACGGGCTGCACGTTGGGCATCCCGAAGGCTACACGGCCTCCGATATTTTCAGCCGCTACCTGCGCATGCAAGGCAAAGACGTGCTCCACCCCATGGGCTGGGACGCGTTTGGCTTGCCGGCCGAGAATTACGCCATCAAGACGGGCACGCATCCAGCCGAAACCACGAAGAAGAATATTGCTACGTTCAAGCGGCAGATCCAGTCCCTTGGTTTTAGCTATGACTGGACGCGGGAGCTGAATACCACGGACCCAGGCTACTACAAGTGGACGCAGTGGATTTTCCTCAAACTTTTCGAGCGGGGTTTAGCGTACGAAGCTGAAGCGCCCATTAACTGGTGCCCCAAAGATAAGACCGGTTTGGCTAACGAGGAAGTGGTTGGCGGCAAGTGCGACCGTTGCGGTACTGTCGTTGAAAAAAAGAACATTCGCCAGTGGCTGGTCAAAATTACTGACGCCAAGTACATCGAGCGCTTGCTAAACGATCTGGACACACTCGACTGGCCAGAATCCATCAAGCACTCGCAGCGAAATTGGATTGGGAAGAGCGAGGGAGCGGAGGTGACATTTGTCATTGCGAGTCCCGCAGCAGCGGGACGCGGCAATCTCGATGGAAAAACGGGATTGCCGCGTCGCCCCGCTGGTAGCGGGTCTCCTCGCAATGACAATATTAAAGTATTTACCACCCGTCCAGACACCCTTTTCGGCGCGACGTACATAGTGTTGTCACCAGAGCACGCGTTGGTATCAAAAATCACAACGCCCGAACAGCAGAAGCACGTGGAGAAATATCAGAAGCAAGCGAGCCAAAAGTCAGATTTAGACCGCACTGACTTAGCCAAAGAAAAAACTGGCGTGTTCACCGGCGCGTACGCCATCAATCCGGTGAACAACGAGAAAATTCCCATTTGGATTGCCGATTACGTGCTGGCGAGCTACGGCACTGGGGCAATTATGGCCGTACCGGGGCATGACGAACGGGATTTTGCTTTTGCCAAGAAGTATGAGCTGCCAATCAAGCAGGTGATAGCGCCATTTTTTGAGAATATGGAAGATTTGAGAGTACGTCCCGATATGCGCCTGGTTAAACGAAGACTAGTTTACGGCATAGTTAGAAATCCAAAAAATGATACAATTCTTTGCTTGCGTTGGAAGAAATATGACTGGGTATCGTTTGTAGTTGGGGGAGTAGAAACCGGGGAAACAATGATTGAGGCAGCCAAACGGGAAATTATTGAAGAAACCGGTTTTAAGAATTTACAATTTGTTCAGGAAGTAAGCTGGCAAACTCACTTCACTTTTTTTGCTTCACACAAGAATGAGAACAGGTACGGAATCGCCAGTAGTGTCATATTCGATTTGATTGATGACAAAAAGAGTCAGGTTGAAGATGCCGAAAAAGAAAAACATGAAGCCTTTTGGACTCCCATTGAAAAAGTTTATGATGAGTTAACCCATTTAAACGCCAAAACGGCTTGGCAGTATTATCGGAAACCCTCGGCGTATGTCGGCGAAGGGGTGATGGTTAATTCTGGCCAGTACGACGGGATGACTTCGTCTCAATTCAAAGCGGTAATTACCAATTGGCTGTCTAAAGAGGGTGCGGGGAAACCCGCAGTCAACTACAAACTCCGCGACTGGGTATTCAGCCGGCAGCGCTACTGGGGCGAGCCGATTCCGATTGTGTACTGTCCAACGCATGGCAACGTTGCAGTACCAGAAGGTCAGTTACCAGTTCTCTTGCCCGACGTGAAGAAGTACGAGCCTACCGGCACGGGCGAGTCGCCACTTGCAGGAATCAAAGATTGGGTAAACACCACCTGCCCGCAGTGCGGCGAGCCGGCCAAGCGGGAGACGAACACGATGCCGCAGTGGGCGGGATCTAACTGGTACTTCCTGCGCTACTGCGACCCACACAACGAAACGCAGCTTGCAGACCCCAAGAAGTTGAAGGCCTGGCTCCCGGTGGATACGTACATTGGCGGGGCAGAGCATGCCGTGCTGCACTTGTTGTACGCACGCTTTATTTATAAATTCCTGCACGACATTGGCGCGGTGCCAAAGGAAGTCGACGACGAGCCCTTCACCAAGCTCATCAACCAAGGGCTCATCCTAGCTGAAGATGGGCAGAAGATGAGCAAGTCGCGCGGCAACGTCATCAACCCCGACCTCATCGTGCGCGAATATGGCGCCGATAGTTTGCGCATGTTCGAGATGTTCATGGGGCCGCTG
>JAUYFT010000004.1 GCA_030689605.1 bacterium
ACAAGTACCAAAAAACCCGGGGCGAACCGGACAATCGATGGCTTGGCAATGGGCTCGGCCTGGCGCATAAATTCCTCCACTTCAGCATCGCGCTGCTCGGTGTCACGCACTTTCGGTGAGGTGGGCACGATTTTCGCTTTCATGGTATCGCCAGATTTTATGCAAACCAACGAGCCGTCACTAACACGAAGAGTAGCATGGCCAACAGGACGACGGTAGTCCAGCGCTTAGGTTTGGCCGCCCCCGACACGTCGTCACGAACCCGTTGCAGCACGACAGTGACGATGAGAGCCAGGGTTGCCGCTTTCACAAAGGGGAGAACGGGCAGCCAAGCCATCAGGGCAAATACCTCGACCATAACAATGCCCAGGGTCAACCCCCACGGCCACCGGTAGGCTGACGGGGCGTCGACGAAACGAAATACCATAACGCACCAGAGCGTGGCGATGACGACGAAAATTGAAACTGCTAGCCATAGCGGCACGTTGGCGAAGAGCTGAAGATCGAAAACCGTGAGACTCACAAAGAATATACTTAAGACCGCAAACACGTACCCAAGGTTGACTAGCGCATTTGGTTGGTAACGGGCGGGGGCGTGCGTAAATCTAAACAGCTGCTCGGTATACAAAGCAAAGAGGCTGGCCAGCCCGACCAGGAGCACTCCCTGCAACGCCGCCCGCTCCGAAAAGAGCAGTACCCCAACGACGGCAATCAACGTCAGCGTGGGGAAGGCGAGAATGCTCCACCGGCCTTGGGGGAGCTTAGCATGACGAATGAGCAACCACAGCGAAGCGAGAGTGCCGAGCACGGCGGTGCCGGCGTAGTACCAAAACATTGTGGGCGAACCCAGAGCCAGCCGGAAAAAGACCAGCAGCCAAACCGCGCCGATTACGGGGAGAAGGCGAAGGAAAAAAATCATCGGGGGGCGAAAGTGAAGCGCAGTCCACCCTCAACAGCCTCAACAGTCTGCATAGGCGGGGCGGCGGTTAAATATTGCGCGAGCGCGGCAGCGAGTAAAAGCTTTGTTGGCTCACCCACCAGCCACTGCGGGACGTCCACCATGCCCACACGGGTTCGCTGGACGTCGAACTGCACGCGCTGGTTGGCAAGCCGGGGTGTGAGTTCAATGCGGACGAGCGCATTGTGGCGTTGCGGGATGACGAAGGAGAGTTCAATTGGTTGACCAGCAGCATTGGCGACGTTCAGGCCTTGTACGCCCAGGTGAAGCGTCGAGGCGCCAGCACGAGCGACCGCCGTGAGCTCGCCATCTGCTATTTGCACCGACCCACCGACAGCAGCGCTAAGTCGGCTCGCGAGGTTCGTTCGCTCGGTAGAAAGCTCAACGGAAACTGCTCGGGGTTCTGGGCGAGTGTACGCGAGACGACTGATGACCGGAATAGTCCACATACCCGTTCGAGACACTTGCACAAGTACCCACAACACAATAATTAGGAGGCCAAGTTTTATGAGCCGCCCGAGGGAGAACTTCGGGATTGGGAGGTGCATCTGCCGACGAACCACCGGAGTTGAAGGCGTAGACTCTACTCGAGTCATACCTGCTTCCGGGGCCGGTTGGCAATGAGCCGGCGGAACTGCTCTTCCCCGATACCGGATTTTATCTTCTGGATCATGGCCAGCAGCTCATCTGCCGAGAGCTGATCTTCGGGCTTCCCGCTCGTTGCATCGCGCTGCAACTTCAGGATTAGCTCCTGGACGCGTTGCGGGTTTCGCGCGCCATTGAGCTCCAGGTTGGCGGCTGTCCCCGCTGTCTGAACAACAACTGACCCATAGCGAAATATTGTGGCTGCAATACCTTTAATAATGTAGCTGACGTCCTGAACCTTATCGAACGTGGTTTCGGAAACCACCCGGTGAAAGAAACCCCGCTGGTCAACGTCAACTATGCGGGTGGCGGTGAGAATGAAAGCATTGAGCTGGTGCACCCACAGAGTCCGCAGACCGAGGAAAACCCCAACGAGCACACTAAGGATAACAACGAGGACACCGAAGAAACCGAGCTTCAGCAGCGGGTAGAGGAAAAAGAATGGTGCTATAATAAGAACCGCAACCAGTAGCGTCGGCGCAACTACAACCAGCGGCGTCCGGCGAACGAGTGCCAGCACCTCTTCCCCCTCCTTCACGTTTTCTAGCAGTCGTTGTTCAAACATATGAAGCGAAAACGAATCGTCAAAGTCCTCTGGGTTACCATCCTTATCATCGGCACCTTAAGCATGGTGTTCTTCACTATGCTGCCGATGTTCGGGTTGGGCGGAACCGGCTACTAGCGCTAGGGTCGGTCGCGTCGCAGGACAGCGAAGAAGGCTTCCTGCGGGATGTCCACTTTGCCCATGGCGCGCATCCGGCGCTTGCCCTTCTTCTGCTTCTCCAGCAACTTGCGTTTCCGCGTCACATCGCCACCATAAAGCTTGGCAGTAACATCTTTGCGCATGGCAGACAAGCTGGCCGAGGCAATAATCTTCGCGTTTATCGCAGCTTGAATTTTCACCTCGAACATCTGCTTTGGTAATATAGTTTTCAAGTATTCCACCACCTGCCGGCCAATGCGCTGTGCCTCGTCGGCATACACCATGCTCGCCAAGGCATCCACCCGCTCGGTCGCTACCAAAATGTCCTTACGGACGACGTCTGCGTCCCGCGTGCCGAACACTTCGTAGTTGAGCGACGCGTAGCCACTCGATGCACTCTTCAATCTATCATAGAAATCCACGAGGATACCAGCGAGCGGTACCTTGCAGTGGATGACCACGCGCTGCTCGTCGAGGTACTCGGTGCTGGTGTGCTCCCCGCGCTTCTCCACAATGAGCGCCAACAAAGGCCCAATGGTCGAGGCCGGGGTTACAATGTCCACGTTTGCCCACGGCTCTTCAATATGATCAACGTGCGAGGATTCTGGTAAATCTAAGGGACTGGTGACGGTGACCACGCCTTTCGCATCTGCGGCGTCGTAACCAAGTTGTTTAACCAGACGCTCCCGGGCATGAGCACCCGACGGGTTTAGGTGCACGCGGTAGGCCACGGACGGAATAGTGACAATGAGGTCAAGGTTGTACTCGCGCTTCAAACGCTCTTGCACAATGTCCACGTGTAGCAGACCCAGGAAGCCGCAGCGGAAACCGTGGCCGAGCGCCTGCGAGTGTTCGGGTTCAAAGGTGAGCGCCGCGTCATTGAGCTTTAATTTCGAAAGGCCTTCGCGGAGCAGTGGGTAGTCGTCCCCTTCTTTCGTAAACAAGCTGGCATACACCATGGAGCGTACTTCACGGTACCCAGGTAATGGTTCAGCGGCGTGGTGCTTCACGTCAGTCATGGTATCGCCAACGCGCGCGTCGCCCACGCTCTTCACGCCCGTTACGACGTAGCCAATCTCCCCGGATTTTATGATTGCTGTGGGCATAAGCTTGGGCTGGAATGTGCCCACCTCGAGGGCGATATTGCTGACCTTGGTAGCCATGAACTGCACGTCCGTACCGCGCTGGATTTTCCCCTGCATGACGCGCACGTAACTAATCACCCCGCGGTAATCGTCGAAGGTGGAATCGAAGACGAGCGCGCGCAGCGGTGCATCTTCATCCACCACTGGTGCGGGTACTAAGTTAATGACGCGGTGGAGCAAATCAGCGACACCCACGCCAGTCTTGGCGGAAACTAGAAAAATTTCTTCACGGGCACAGCCAAGTACCTTCATAATTTCATGCGCCGTCTCCTCCACCCGGGCATTCGGCAAATCAACTTTATTTATTGCCGGGATAACGGTAAGCCCCTGCTCAACAGCAAGGTAGAGGTTTGCCAAGGTTTGTGCTTCCACGCCCTGTGTGGCATCAACGAGCAAGATTGCTCCTTCCACAGCAGCGAGTGACCGAGAAACTTCATACGTGAAGTCTACGTGGCCGGGGGTGTCAATTAGGTTAAGCTCAAAAGCCTGCCCTTCGTGTTGGTAGGCCATTCGCACTGGGGCAAGTTTTATGGTAATCCCCCGCTCACGCTCAATATCCATTTGGTCCAGCAGCTGTGGTTGCATCTCCCGCTTGGTCACGGTGCCGGTAATCTCAAGGAACCGATCAGCCAGCGTCGACTTGCCGTGGTCAATATGTGCGATAATGCAAAAATTACGTATATTCACACTCATAGTGTACATGCCAAATAGTATATTCGATGTTCGAATGTTGCCCCAGCACCGGCATTCCTACTCCCCATTCGTAATTCGTATATTCGTAGCATCTATTCGTAATTCGTAATGCTTGGCTTCCCATTCCGCATGAACTTCCGGATGCGTACCCACCAATCCCGAAAGATTTGCACTTCTTCAACGTGGAGCAACGACGCG
The DNA here is from genome assembly GCA_030689605.1 of bacterium. Classification (GTDB taxonomy): domain Bacteria; phylum Patescibacteriota; class Patescibacteriia; order PEXW01; family PEXW01; genus CAIPSZ01. Next base: position 4,343 of record JAUYFT010000004.1, read on the forward strand.
GTGGCGAGGTAGGCCAAAATTCCACCGGTGCCAGCCACTAGCCCTTGCAGGAAGATGCCAACAAGCGTGCGCATGTCCACACCCAAAGCAGCGAAACGTAGCAAGACCCAAGTCACTGCCCCGGCCACCAGCGATGCAATGACAATCTTTGTTGTCGTGCGAGCCACCCGCGCATCATCCAGCGAGCCCAGCCGACGGCGCAAAATGACGTATAGGCAGAGCATGTTGAGTAAGCTCGAAATTGAAAACGCGAGCGCTAAGCCAATGACGCCGAAATGCTTGGAGAAATACAACGCACCAGCAATGTCTACAGCAACCGCGGCAATGCCGACCTTTACCGGCGTAGCCGTATCGTGCAGGGCGTAGAACGATCGGGCGAGGATGGGAATAAGTGCCTGGGCGAAAATAGACAAAGTGAAGTAGCCCAGCACTTGGGCGGTCTGGTACGTCGCTTCCCAGTCAAACGCCTCGGCGCCGACAACGACGCGCACAATTTGCGCCCGAAGGACAAGCAGGAGGATGGATGCAGGGATCATGACCACGAGCAGCCGACGAACCGTGCGAGAGAAATGGCCGATAAACGATTCCATATCTTTTGCCGCGTACGCTTCAGAGAACGCAGGGAACACGGCAATCGCGAGCGACACGCCAAAGACGTTGATAGGGAAGTTTTGCAGGTTGTTGGCAAAGTTGAACTGCGTCAGGCTCCCGGCGGCTAAGCTCGAGGCAATAATCGTAGCGATGAGCTGGTCAATTTGGTTAACGGCCAAGCCGAACGTCCGCGGCAGCATGAGCCGGCCAATCTGCCGAACCCCCGCGTGCTTAAAGTCCAGGATGCGCTGGTAACGAAACCCTAAACGGAAAACCCCCGGTATTTGGATGAGCAGATGGGCGAACGCACCGACGACCACGCCGTACGCCAAGCCCGCAATCCCCCAACGGGGCACGAACCAGATAATCCCCGAGATAATGCCGAGGTTGTAGAGGACTGGCGCGAGGGCGAAAGCAAAAAATCGTTTGAATGAATTGAGGATGGCCGACACGATATTGCTGGTGCCGAAGAAAATGATCGCCACCAACATAATCCGACTCAAGTGGATGGTCGTCGTTAGTTGTTCGCCACTGAAGCCCGGGGCAATAAGCGGCACCAGTTGGTTGGCGAAAATGAAAAAAATAATGCCCAGCCCAACCAGCACGATGAGGAGCAGGTTGAGCACGGAGTTTGCTATGCGCCAAGCTTCGTCGTTGGCGGAATTCGCCCCTTCGTGCTTTTTCAAATACCCAACGAAAACTGGAATGAAGGAGGACGAAAGCGCCCCGAGTACCAGGACGTTGAAAATGAAATCGGGCAACTTGAACGCCGCGAAGTAAGGATCCAGTGCCCCACCGCCACCGAAGGTCGAGGCGAGTAAACGGTCGCGAACCAGGCCAAGCACCCGGCTTAGCACGCCGGTCAGGCCAATAACGATTGCTCCACCCAGGATAGTGGTGGAGAGTTTGAACCAAAGCTTTTTCCACATAAAGTGCTTGCAGTGTACGAAAAAATCGTATATTTATCAATCCCTCCTCTCCCTTTGGGAGAGGGTGGCGCGGAGCGCCGGGTGAGGGAATATAGAGTCAAAGTAGGTATATACATAAAACCTTGAAACGAATACGTACCTTTACTCGTTATCACCTCACCTGTCCACCTTCGCTAAAGCTACGGTGGACATCCTCTCCTGCAGGAGAGGTGGATTTGGAACGACTGCACGACAAAACAACCGACGGCATATGGCCAACGGCTTTTGTGATGAGCGCACGCTAGAGAGCATGCGCTCGGGGGAATAAATAAAGGCTCCAAGCGCACGTTTTCTAACGTGCGCGACTTATTAACCTCCTCTCCCCTAGCCCACCGATACATGCGACTAATACCCGGGTTTACGTCCATCCAGCAGGGAGAGAGTCCAGGCAGGATTTATTCAAACCTGAGATCGTAGGAAGTATCCGGTGGGCGGGGGCAAAGGAGACGCCTCGAGTATAGCTCGCCCCGTACCGGAGTCCAGATTGCCTGGACGACTGGTGCGGGGGCGTTCTATTCACGTAGGCGGGAATCCCCGCCTGCCTCCGCCTAATGCTCGGCATTGGCGGGCAGGCCTATTCCCGCCGAGGTTAGGCCCGCCTGCCTCGCCATACGAGTTCGGCGGGCGGGGAACCTCGGCTACGCGGTTTAATAAGTCCCTCTCCCGCAACCGACATTTATTTTCAAACCGACTTTAGTCGGGTCGACTTGACGCCACTAAAGTGGCTATGAAAATATTTACCAGCTCTGGAAGAGAGGCGAGCGACAATCCTATGTCACTCGCCCAAATAAACTACTTGCCTTGCCGCAGTTCAATGAGAATACGTTCCGTACCCCTATCAACCTGCGAAATTCCAAAGGCGATTGCTGAAAATATCGCCAGAACAACAAGAACATTTTTTGTCTTCCGTGACATAGCATCCTCCTGTGAATTTATATTACTCTTCAGTTTCTCCCCCACCCGTCGAGGCGTGCTCAACGCGTAAGGGAGAAGGACGAGCTGCAGGTGCAACTCGTCACTTTCCAAAGAGCTATTTGTCAGTCATCGCTATACCGATAACTACAATAATTACAAGTAACAATATAAAACAAACGTACATGGCAAGACCATCGAAAACCCGAACTATTCTCAGACCAATTGCTCGGCCTTCGTCCATCGAAACAAGTTGGTAGTTATTGTAAAATAACCAGCCGTCAAGTTTCCGTGACAGGTTCCACTGCTTCATTCCCTGGCCTGCTGGCATTGGAATAATCCCAAATCGGACGGTGTCTTTGGTGATATACCACATTATTGTCATATCCCCGTCCGACACCTCAATATCTGGGTGGCTCGCTAGCTTATTCGAGAATTCCTGGCGAATATCTACAGGGATATCCACCTTTTGAAGCAACGAATCAATTCGCTCCCACTCGATTGGAGAAATTGGTTCAGCGAAAACGCTGATCGTGCAGAGCATGATACCCAGCACAAGCGCAAGGACAGTAATAATGTTTTTCATGTTTCCTCCTAAAGGAATCTAGTTTATGTGTTATTAGTTTTAGTTTCTCCCTCACCCGTCGATGGTTATCAACGTTTGGGGGAGAAGGCGGTTTGCAGATGCAAACCGCCAGTGTCCAAATGTTCAGTAGTCTACTTTTTCGCTATCGGGCTTTGATTCCCGATCGCGATTAATTTGTAGATTTGCTCCTTTGTAAGCCCATCAATGAGCCTACTGGTAGCATTGGATGGCTGCGTTGAAACCGTGAACTTCATCTTACCTCCATGCTAAGTGCTTTTCTCTCCTAACTCGCGAACCTATGCTCGTAGCCTAAGAGAAAAAGAGAAGGACAGTAGGAGCAACCGAACCGTCCTTCTTAAATTGTCATTGCGAGGAGCAGTAGCGACGAAGCAATCCCGCTTTAACTGCGGGGTTGCTTCGCTCCTTGGTGTCGCTCGCAACGACTTCGTCGTTTGTTGGCTGGTAAAGGGACTCGAACCCTCGTCGATATGATCTTTTGAACCATACCCGTCCATCCGTAGACACATCTACAAGACTTCCACAGGATGTTTTGGCACCCCTGCCCACGCCCAGCCAAATATTTTGGTTTTCCTTCCCTCACCCGGCTTTTTACAAAACCACGTAAGGAAGGAATCGAAGTCAAGGTTGACTTCGATTCCTAAAGATTAGTTCTTCAAAGTTGCGGCAAGCACAACTCCTGAGAAAGCATCTCTTTCGAGATGTACAGCCGCACCAGATGAAGCGCGTCATGCTCCAACAATGCGTTGGGGTTAGTCACGGCATCAACCAAATGGTTGTAATCCGCTTTTTCAAGGTCGATGACAAATTCAACCCTCGGTACCGCAACATTATCTTGCACAATAACCCGCACCTTAGACATAGGTACGCTTGTGTAGATATGCTCGTTTTTCTTGGGTGACCAGCTAAACTGGAGTACCTCTAAGGGCGCAAAAGAACCCTGAATTCTCCCTGTGCCAAGCAAGAACGACCCCTGCATGCTGCCACCAGCAGACTGAACGTTGTTCAGTCGTCGGAGATCATGGGTTCCAACTAGCCCTGCCAGTTGAATATACTCCGATTTTTCCCCACAACCCACAAGCATTGCACAAATTCCAAGAACTACAAATACTTTCTTCATCTTTGCTCCTTTTAGTTTTATCCTTCCCTCACCCGACTTCCAAAGAAATCGCTTGGGGGAAGGAGGCACGTACATAGTACATACCTTTCCCAAAGATCAGCCTTGGGCATTTCAATCCTTCGTCTTGCTGAACAAGATAAAAGCAAGTACGGCCACGCCCACACTCATGCAAATCCTTGCCCAAATAGGCAGGATGGAAAAAGTCAGTGCATAGTGTGCAAGACCGAAAGCGGCCAGCGCAATGACGATGCGCATCTTAACCTCCTTGGTGTAATGATCTTTCTCTTGCATAACAGAAGAGGAAAACTTTCCTCATCTCGAGCGACCTCTTATGGAGATCAACCGAGAAGAAAGCAGAGTTTAAGGTGAACTCTGCAAAACCTACATAAGTTAGGAAAGTGGCGACACTTTCCATTTCCATAATTGCAGCGCCGCAATGACGCATACAATTGTGATAACAAGCCGTGGCCAGAATGTCACCCCAATTACATTGAGTGCTACTGACACAACTCCCGCAACCACAACCGAAATCAAACACGTTTTCACTTCAATCTCCTCAGTTTAGAATATTTATTTCCATCAATCTGGAGGTGAAGGGGGAAGCTATAGGCCGTAAAGCCATAAGCTATAGGCACCAAGATAACCTGATGCGTATGGCGTATAGCTGCTTGGCCTACGGCTACCCTCCCCTTCAAGTTGATAAAAAGAATTATTACTTCTTCCCTCACCCGACTACTTGCGTAGTCGCTTAAGGGAAAAACTAGTTGTCAATATGCATGAGCCTTTGCGTGTAACGATCTGGAGGTGAGACGTAGGGTGCTTTGGACCGAAGCCCGCACCCCAACGAGGGTTAAGTGTCTTTGGCGAGAAATCCCGCCGCGATACCGCTCCCCCACATCTCGCTTGTCCCGCATTTCGGCGGGACAACCCCCTCCATATCGTTAAGCGCAAAATTTACAAAAATCGCACTCTGTGATGAGAGAGCGTGTAAATATATATAATATCCTTTTAGCCGCTCTCTCGTTCGGCAAAGGGACTGCTTGGGGAATGTTTAGATTTTCAACGTAACTGAGGAGTATACACACCTTGGCAATGCGTGTCAATACCAAGATTGGCTAAGGTTAGCCAAAAGGCCTTAGATTAGCCAAAATACCAGGTTACGAATTACGAATAGATCCTACGAAAGTACGAAATACGAATCTATACAACTAAACTCCAGGAGAGTGCGTTCTGCCTACATTCGTAATTCGTATATTTCCCGCCACTTCTTGCAATCAGTTAGAAGTTGGCGGGATCCCGCCTCCATGGCGGTGACGTATCTCTTTTCGTATTTCGTACTTCTACTTCTTCTTAAACACCAAACCGTAGTACTGGTCGCGGTTCAAGAATGCGCTCATGCGGTAGCCATCGCCTTCCTGCACGAACACACTAGAAGTGCTGCCCTGCCAGGTAGTCTGCCACGTGCTAGGAACGTGGAGCGTGGACGAGAAGCCCACACGGGTGCCAGCTTGCATCTGCGTGAGCAAACTGTAAGTGTCGCTCTTAGCCCACAGGCCGCCAACCTTGAGCGTGAACGGCAACGTGTAGGTGATGGTTGCTTTAGTAACTTCCCCGGGGCTAACGCTTAGCCAGTTGCCAAAAACAGTATGCCCGGCCTCGGTGCTAATCCGAGTACCCGACGTATCATCGGTCACTGCTCCCGCTTCCAAACGGACGACGTCAGGATCTGGTGTCCGATCGGGTGATGGCATCTTGAAACGCTTCACGTCAATTGCTTCGAAACCCGTGGCGTTTACGAACGTGCTGCCTTGGGGTACGTACGCACGAACGTACACCGTATTCCGATCACCAGTGAACTTGTCGTGCGCCACACCATTGTGCTTCCGGATAATGGTGAGTGTGTCGGTAATCGTCCCGTCAGCCGCAATGGTCACGTCGTGGCTATCCACTTCCTCAATGACGCCGTCGGTCTTGCCACCGCCGAGGTTGGCGCGGTTGATGGCAAGGAAATCCTTACTGGAGTTGCGCAACTCCCCTGCCCAACCTAAATCGCTAGTGAGCTGTTGCTGTGCTGCATCGATGAAGTAGAACTGAATGTCGCGGCTGATGAGGTGCTGCTGCATGACCCCCAACAGCTGCCAGAGTTGGTCTTGCGGCAGGGCGAGTGCCCGAGCGAGAATCTTTGGCGTCAGGTACCCCATCACCAACTTCGGCTTCGAGTAATCCTCCTGCTCTGCATCTTTTATTACTTCCTGAAGTTTCGTGGTGAGGTTTTCGGCGGTGAAGGTTTCCCCAACCTCTGGGACTTCTACTGGCCCCGTGAGTTGCAGGAATGACTGCAAGACGGCTGGGGTCATGGCAACCAAACCATCCACGGCAGACGAACCGGCACTATCGTAGAACTGCAACACTTTTCGGGCTGACGTGGCAAAGTCGGGGAACCAGTTGGCATCCTGCAAATTCCAATTCGCTTGGATAAGCTGGAGCGGTTTCGGCGCAACCACACGCATTGTGGTCTGGCCGCTGATGTCGTACACGCCACCCGACGGTACCTCGACTTTCGTTATCGCCCCGCCGACGACGTCGACAATGGCTAGACTCCCCAGGAACCCACCCGTCGGCCGCAGCTCATTGGTATTTTGGAACGTAAAGAGGTAGCGCTGGCTCGTGCCGTCCGCGCCCAGGAAGCGGCTCAAGAACGTACCCAGGTGTTGCAGCCGATCGAATTGAAATTGCAAGCTCGGCAGTTGACCTTGAATATCAGCGAACGTCTGCCGATACTCTACGGGTAAATCATCCGCTTTTACGGTACGAAGCAGCGTCGCGGCCTGGTCGAGGTCTGCCACCGCCGGCCCCAGCGAAGTACGGAACTGCTCAACGACCGCGAGGAGCGGCGTGGTGGTGCTGGGGGTCGTCAGGACTTCGGCGCTCGTCGCCAGCTTCGTGGCTGCATCGGTAATGGCTTGACCGGCTTCGAGCAGGGCTTGCGCGCGCTTCACTTGGCCAGCGCCAGGGATATTCTTGAGTACTCCGGCGACACCCACAAGCTGCGCCTCGGCAGCAACGAAAGCGTCATGCGCGGCGCGGAGGTTATCTTTGCTCGTGCCAAACTGCAACCCTTGCGCGGCCGACCCAGCAGCGACCAATTGCTGCAAAGCCTGGGCTGAAGTACCCAGCACTTCACCTTTCGCTTTCTGCACGTTGCCAAAAAACCGCGCGCCAGCAACGGCACCGGTGACGAGCAGGGCGACGAGCGCGAACCGGGCCGCCGGACCGAAGGCGTACTGAAAACCTTGATCATTCTTGGACGGTGGTGTCATCTTCGTTGCAGCCTTCACGGGTGGGACAGGCGGCTCGGGTGTTTCTGATTCTGGCGGCGCTGCACGATGAAAGAAGCCATGAAATTTTTTCGTCATGGCCTGCTCGCCATCTTCTACAAATGACAGAAAGTCAACGTGACGGGCCTTCTTCTGTTTCGGTTCAACGGCAGCCGCGCTGCTCGGGCGAGCGCGCAGATCGAGGACGTTCGCCTCGGGGATATCGTCATGTTGGTACTGCTTGTTCATGCGTGGTGGGGAGGTACCTTATGATACACCGCGAGTGTTTGTTCGGCGAGGGCACGCCAGGAGTAACGCTGAATCCATTGCTTCCCGGCACGGACTTGCGCTTCACGGAACGCACTATCGTCGAGTCGTTCCAACGCGGCTAGCATACCACGCACGTCTTGGGGGTTGAAGTAGAGTACCGCGTCTCCGAGCACCTCGGGCATGCAGGCGGCATTCGACGAGAGGACGGGCGTTCCTTGCGCCATTGCCTCCAGCGGCGGCAGACCAAAGCCTTCGTACAAACTTGGAAAGATGTACGCGTGGGCGTTGCGGTAGAGCGCTCCTAGTGTGGCATCATCGACGTAGCCAGGAAAAATCACTCGACGTAAGAGTCCCGCATCGGCTACCTGTTGGCGAAAACGTTCCAAAAAGTAATCTGGCTTGCACACGACCACAAGCGAGAGATCGGCATGCTGGGGTGGTAAGGCTTTCAGAAAGGCGACGAACTGCTCCAGGTTCTTGTGCGGGTAGGCGTTGCCGACGTAGAGCAAGTACCGTCCGGCAATACCTGCACCTTGCACGAGCGCCGCGTCGTCAGTAGCTGGAGCCGGGAACGAATCTACAGCTTCGTACGTGACCGTGACTTTCTTCGGGTCGTAGCCAAAGTACTGTTGGATATCCTGCTTGGTGAAGTTCGAGACGGTTAGGATGTGCGCTGCTCGCGAGACGGCGCGACTCAAGGTAACGCGGTAGGCCAGCTGCTTAACCCAGTACGTTAGCGGCCCCAGGGTTGTGGCGCGTCGGGTGGGGAAATGCGTGAGGATGAGGTCGTGGATGGTAACAATGAATGGCGTCGGCGAAAGGAGCGGCACATTGAAGTGCGGGTAGTGCATGAGGTCTATGCCCGCCCGACGCACGAGCTTAGGCAGTTCGCGCTGCTCGGCCAGGCTATACCACCGGAAGTCGGCGAGCTGCTTGGTGAAGTGCGGGTTAACTGGCTTGTAGTGCTCCCAGTTCTCCTGGCGCAAGAACACCACAAACTCATCCGGCGGCGCGAGTTGCTCCAGGTACGTAATTAGCCGCTCGGTGTACCGACCGAGCCCTTTGCCCAGGCTGCCGTAGAATCTGGCGTCAATGCCGATGCGCATAATCGTAGGCTTCTTTAATTACCCCGGCAGTTTGCTTCGCACACGCATCCCAAGTGAAGTACTTTGCACGAATCCTGCCGAGGGCACTGTACTGCTCCCGCAGGGCGCGGTCTCGCACCAGGGCGACCATTGCCCGGGCAATGTCCTGCGGATCCCACGGGTCAACGAGCAGCGCTGCGTCACCGCCGACTTCGGGAATGCTGGTCACGTGGCTGGCAATCACCGGCACGCCCAGAGTCATGGCCTCCAGCGGCGGGAAGCCAAAACCTTCGTACACCGAGGGGTAAATAAAAGCCTGCGCGTTGGCAACGGCTCGCCAACGTTCGCTGTCGTTGAGGTACGGGACGGGAACAATCCCGGGTGCTGGCTCCCCTGCCCCAGAGCCTATGAGCACAAGCGGCGTGGCGTGCTGTGGAAAAACGATGGCCTGCGCCGCCCGAAGATTGGCAATGTTCTTCCGCGCCTCCCGCGGGGCAAAAGCTAGGAGGTACACTGGTGGCAACGAAGGCAGAGGCGCGTGCGGACCTGGCGGCACATGGTCGGCTCCCGAGTACACGACACGAACCTTCCCGACAGTAACCGGGAACAGGCGCTGGACGTCGTCAGCGGTGTGCTGCGAGACGGCAATAATCCTGGTCGCGCGCTCCAGCAGCCAGCGGAGGTGCAAACCGCGGTGCCAGATGCGCTGGCGAAAGGTGAAGTACTCGGGATGTTCAATGAACGAGAGGTCGTGCAAGGTGAGCACGAGTGGTGTATCGCGATGCAACCCGAGGTACTTCAGTGTTGGTGCGAAGAAGACATCAGCTCCCACCACGCTGTCCAAATGCGGCCAGCGGGTAGTGATGAAAGATGTGTTCAAGAGTTTATTGGAAACCCGCAATCGCTTCACGGGAAAAGACACCTCGGGTACTCGTACAGACATACCAGTGACAACACCGGCGACGTTCTCTGACCCCAGCAACGCCGAAAGCCGGCTCGTGAGCTCCCGAGCGTAGACGGCAATACCGCCCGCCTCGCCTTCGGTCATGCAGCGCAGGTCAAGCCCGAGGCGCATGGCAGTCTACTGGGTTGGTGTTGGCTGCTTGTGCCCACGGAGCGCGCCCAAAAGCCCGGTTATGAGGACAGCCAGGAAAGCCCCAAGGACGAACCCGACACTACCGACGAGCGGCACCTGGCGGCTTCGCTCCACGGTTACGGGCTTGGAACCCACAACTTCGAAGAGCGCCTTGCGATCCGCAGACTGGTTGAGCTGCGAGGCTTTCACCTCCACCGTCTTCACCACGGCGGCCGCAAGCTTCTGGGCATCAGATGGCGAGGATGACGTGAAAGTTACGCCCAGATTCTGCGAAGAGTACTTCTTAATCTTGAAACGGGCGGTGAGGCTGGAAAAATCGGTAACGTTAGCCGGCACTGCCGCCGCATCGTACATCTCCACGATGACGGATGGTGTAAGGAACCAGCTCACCACCGTCTCCGACAAAAGGTCAGAGGCTTGCAGGGCGTAGTAGCCGTCATACTGGTACTCCTTCACATCCTGCTTGTTAATGCGGTTGACCGTGAAAGCAATGGACGTAGAGTACGAGACTGGCTGGGTGGCGGCAAAACTCACCGCCAAAATCGTGGGAATAAGTATGACGCCGAGGATGAGCCAGCGGAAGCGCCAGGCCAGAGAAATAGTGTCGAGAAACTGCATAGGCGTGAGTGTACTACGGGGCTTGGAGGGTGTCTACGCGGCCAGTACTGCGGTACTGGGCATACGCCGTATCGACGAATTCGGCAATGTGCTGCTTGAAAACTGCAGTATCGAACGTCTGGGCGTGCTGGCGGATGCGCTGGGGGTCAAACTGCTTCGACTTCAAGCGAATAATTGTGTCGGCGAGCGATTCCCAGGTTTGCTCATCGAAAAACGCACCCGTCTCCCCTTCGATGATCGTCTCCAGCACCCCACCGGCGCGGTAGGCAATCACTGGTCGACCGCACGCCATAGCTTCCACGGGGGCAATGCCAAAATCTTCCACCTGCGGGTTGATAAAGCCTAAAGCGCGGGAGAGGACGGCGGACCGATCTACATTGTAACCAAGAAACTCAATGTTCGGCTTAGCCAACTTCCGCAAGGCTGCTTCCTCCTCCCCCACGCCAATAATCTTCAGCGGGATGTTGAGCGCGTTGAAGGCCTGAATCGCCAGGTCGAATTTCTTGTACGGCCGTAGCCGACCCATCATGACATAGTAGTTACCGAGCTCCGGGGCAATACTAAACTTCGACGTATCCACCGGTGGATAGATGACCGTGGATGGTCGGCGGTAATACTTGTGAATGCGCTGCGCCACGAACTTGGAGTTCGCAATGAAAAGATCCACCCGATCCGCCGCTTGCCTATCCCACGTGCGCAAATAGTTGAGGGCTAATGGCAGGACTTTTCTCACCAATCGCGGTACACGCACCTCGTTTGGGTAGGTATGCGCGTCGCTCCACAGGTAGCGTGTGGGCGTGTGGCAGTAGCAGATGTGCAGCGTCCCCGGCGGCACGATAATGCCTTTCGCGAATGCCGACGCATCCGAGATGACCACGTCGTAGCCGTTGAAGTTAAAGCTCTCAATAGCGGCAGGCATGGCCAGCAAGTACCACTTATAGCGCTTCTTGCCGCCGGGCAGCCGTTCGATGATTGAAGTAATAATGTTCCAATCTTTGAACGTGTCACCAACCTTTGACTTATCGTGGACGAGGGTGTGGACGACAGCCTCGGGGTAGAGCTCGTGCAACGCCTCAAGCACGCGCTCCGCGCCGCCAAGCTGGTTCAAGTACTCATGGACAAGGGCGACGCGCATAGGTTTTATACAGCCGCGCGGTGCGAGAACACGACGCGCGGCGTACGAAGCAGAATCATGAGATCCGTGGCGAACGACCAGTTCTCGAGGTAGGCAATATCCAAGCGAGCTTCATCATCGAAAGACAAGCTCGCGCGGCCGCTCACCTGTGCCATGCCGGTCATGCCAGGTTTGATGGTGAGGAGCTTCCGGTGCCACGGTTGGTAGGCTGCTACCTCTTCGGGTTCGTGCGGGCGTGGACCAACCAGACTCATCTGGCCGCGTAGCACGTTCCATAGCTGCGGCAGCTCGTCAATGCTGGTGCGGCGCAGGAACCGCCCAATGCGCGTGACGCGCGGGTCGTGCGCCATTTTGAAAAGCGGCCCGTCACCTCGCTCGTTCTTATCCATCAGCGTGGGCTTCAAGGCGTGCGCGTTCTGAATCATCGAGCGGAACTTCACCAAAGTGAACTGGTGCTCGCGCTCCCCAATACGCCGCAAGCGCGCAAAAATCGGGCCGCGGGAATCAACCACAATGAGAAGCGCAAAAATTATGAAGAAAGGCAGGAGCATGAGTAGCAACACAGTTGAGCCGAGGATATCAAAAGTGCGCTTCCAAATCCTGCCCCAGCCATCCAGCTTCGTGCGTTTCACTTCCACCACGGGCTGGCCAAACATCGTGCGCACTTCCAAATGCCCAACGTGCGTCGCAAAGAGGTCGGCGACGTACGCAAAGTCTAAGTGCTGCAGCTCACTTATGTTTAGCAAGGCTAGTAAATCTGCTTGGGGCAAAGATGCGCTCGCCAGCAGCAATGCGTCGGGATGTTTTTCGGCAATCATCGCTTCAAGCTGTGCCTGCCCATCCGGGGTAAATTCTGGAATCCGACCGACAAGCATATACCTTTCTCGTCGGCCGGCGTACAAGTCAGAAATAATCTGGTCAGCAATGTTTCCCGAGCCAATGACAATCAGCTTTTGTAAACCAATTCCGCGGCGCTTGAGTATGCTAACGACAGCCCGAACAAGCAGCCGGGCGACGGTAATGAAGAGGATACCCAGAAGCCAACCAGCCAGAACAATGAAGCGCGAAGAGAAAAGCTCTCGCCGGAAGAATATCGTAATAATAATTGTCGTCACCGCAGCAGACGAAGCTAAAATAATTCGACCGACATCAGCGATCGCCTGGCGTCGACGGAAGGAGTACAGACCCGCAATGGCCATACAGAGAACCCACAGCACGGCAATGACTACGGAAATCGCAAAAAAATCACGCGACGGCAAATCCGCAATTGCCGGCCGCAAAGCAGCAATGCTACCGCTGAAGCGCAAGCTGTACGCGGTGAGTGCAGCCAGCAGCACCATGGCGAAGTCCAACGGCACAGAGATCGCAGCAGTAATAATATCGAGTCGTCGCATGGTGCAATAGCTAGATTGAAGTGCGCGCCACAGGTTTGCGTGGTGCGCACTAGTGCCGACGTTAACTGATAAGCCGAATTCTGTTCGCAGAACCCCGAGCCCGTCGAGGGGTCGCAGATTTCACGCGACGACTATCTCTCTAGGACGTACATTGCTGCACGCCTCTTGCAGCCAACCCGTCCCGCCTTGGCGGGACCTACTTGGCCTTGCACCGGAGAGGGTTTACCACAGGCTGCATCACTGCATACCCGCGTGAGCTCTTACCTCACGATTTCAACCTTACCTGTTCCTCGTCTTGCGACGAAGCCATCGGCGGTATATTTTCTGTTGCACTGGCCCTGGGCTTGGTCCATCCAAAAACTCGCGAGGACTCTTTGGATGTCTTACTCCCGGTTGCCGTTAGCAACTCTCCTTTCCCTCACTTGCGTGAGGAGTGTTCGGACTTTCCTCCCTGAACCACTCGCTTCTCGCCTTACGGCGAGGCTCGGGTTCAGGGCAGTCGTCTTGTTAACGTAGGCTCACCTACCGTACGCAAAAAGCCTGGTTTTGTCAACCCAGCACCACTTTTAAGTGGACGAAATTCCTAGCGACTTTCCTGCCCGCCATTGCCGAGCACCAGGCGACCCGCCCGACTCGCTGCGCTCGTCGCAGCGGGCGGGAGGCAGGCGGGAGTCGCGCTCGTTGAACAATGTAACTGGACTAAAGTCCGTTAGAATTCGTAAAAAGTGGTGCTGGGTCAACCCTCCACGACATTTAGTAACGACCAGGATTGCCTCCCCTCCTCGATTGAGGAGGGGCAGTGAGTAGGCTTAACCTGAATGAAAGTTTATTTCAAAAAATAGGTCTAAACCTAAAAAACACTCGGGGTGGTAATTGTGTTGTGCTTAAAACAGTCCAGTTATTATACGGTCGCAGTTTCACTATTTAATTCTATAATTTTTGTGGGCGGAGAAGGGATCGTCACCGCCAATGCGGGATCCCGCCTACCTTTAGCAGTCTTTCTGATGGCGGAAAACCTTCGAAGGCGCAAGGCCAGCAGATTTTCCGGCAGAGCCGGATCCGCCTCTGGCGGAACAGTCACCTTAGTCAATTCTAGAATTCTGGTGGGTGGAGTAGGGATCGAACCTACGAAGGCGCAAGGCCAGCAGATTTATGCCGCCGTTGGCGGCACCCCGCCAAAGGCGGTGGCAGTCTGCCCCGTTTGTCCGGGGTGCTCCCAATGGGTCGCACCCGTTCCGCGCAAATACGCGGAACCCACTTCGGTACCACTGAGAGAAACTTTTTGGTGGGCGGAGAAGGGATCGAACCTTCGAAGGCGCAAGGCCAGCAGATTTACAGTCTGCCCCGTTTGACCACTTCGGTATCCGCCCACAAAGGCTACAACTGAATTGTATTTGATATCACGCTATCTCTCAAGAGTCAACCGTCTAAAATGACGTGTCATTTAAAAATCAAAAGTGGACTGTTTAAAGATGAAAAGTGGACTTTTGATGGCTAAAGCGGTGATTGGCTGCCATAGTGAGGGGTTCATCATTAAACCCCGAACAGTATGCCC
>JAUYFT010000007.1 GCA_030689605.1 bacterium
AAGACGCTTGTGGAGGTGTGGGGGCATACTGTTCGGGGTTTAATGATGAACCCCTCACTATGGCAGCCAATCACCGCTTTAGCCATCAAAAGTCCACTTTTCATCTTTAAACAGTCCACTTTTGATTTTTAAATGACAGTACCCGGCGGACGGGTTGACAAAATTCTCAACCTGCGCTATCCTGCCAGGTTTTAGAAACTACGCATGACGCGTGGACTAACAACCTCAAGGAGGATTTGATGTCTGACAAACCAGTCTCGACCGTTGACCCAAAAATGGGTCCAATCGTCGCCGACAGCCTGATGGCAATGGCCGACATATTGGCCAGCAACCGTTAGGAGCCAATCGATCTTTGGCCAGGTACACATGACGTGTTCCTGGCCAATTTTTTTGAATGAAAAAAGACGGGCCACTGGAGGTAGTAGCCCGCCTAACAAACAACACACTTGCGGTTTGATTTTTGCGAAGGCTCAAACGAAACACACAAGCGCAGGGAGCATACGCATTCTTGGGCTTGCCGTCAATGCTTGACTTTTGTCATATTTCCTGTACGCTTCTTGATTCTGCACTATACTCATTCTATGCGCAAAGTAGGAATCATCACCGGAGGAATTCTTGCCATCGTCCTCATCGGTATTGGCACGTACATGGAGCGCGATGCTATTCGCAGCCGGTTTTTCAGCGACCAGCCTGACGCGCTGCCCGAAGCCGTTGAAGTTGCGGTTGATACCACTGAGCCCAGCACGGTAGACCAGAATGTGAATGAGCCAGACGTGCGAGGTGACGCCGTTGACCTGGCCGCAACCGCGACGCTCCCGAGCCAGTTCAACCTGGCTGTGCCATTTGTATTGCAAGCGCCGACGGCCAACTGGGACGCGGTGCATAATGAAACCTGTGAAGAGGCGTCAGTACTCACCGTTCACTTCTACTGGACGAAAGTGAAGTCCTTTAGCGCGCCACAAGTAGAAACCCAGTATAGTAAAATGATTGCCTACGAGAATAAAACTTTTGGCGACTTCAAAGACACGACAGCCGTGCAGACCGCAAAAATGATTAAAGATTTGTACAAGTATAAGCGCGTGGACGTGCTGCCAATGAAGTCCATCAACGATGCCAAACCGCACGTGCTGGCTGGGCGGCCAGTCATCATCCCGGCGGCAGGGAAATTACTCAAAAATCCGAACTTTAAGAACGGCGGGCCGCTGTACCACATGCTGGTTGTTCGAGGCTGGCTCAAGGACGGCCGCATCATCACCAACGATCCGGGCACGCGTAAGGGAAATGGCTACGTGTACAGTGCGAGCACGCTCTGGAACGCCATCCACGACTGGAACGGCGGCAATGTGACGGCTGGTAAGAAAGTGATGATTGTGGTGTATCCGAACGGGAAGTAGATTTTTGCATTCCTCCTCTCCTTTAGGAGAGGATGCCCGAAGGGCAGGTGAGGAGTAAACGAATGAAAGACTTTCTTACACCAGTAGCTAGATCATTGCGAAAGCAACGCAATCCTCATGAAGTTACTATGTGGGCACGTTTGCGTAACCGACAATTTCTGGGGTTGAAGTTCCATCGTCAGTTTTTGATTGGACCTTATATAGTCGACTTTTGTTGTTGGGAAAAACGCTTGGTTATTGAACTTGATGGTGGCGGCCATGACGAACCCAAACAACGTATGAAGGACGATAAACGTGATGTCTACTTAACGTCACAAGGGTTTCGAGTAGTACGTATTTGGACCTCGGAAATGGAGGCAGGGTTAGAGAAGCTATTTCAAGAACTTCAGGCATCTTAACAGGCTTAGCCTTGTTATCCCCTCACCTCCAGCTCCTCTCCCGAGGGAGAGGAGGGTAAATTAAAAACCCCACGCAATGCGCAGGGCTTTGTTGAATGTACAGGTTAGCGAATCCAGGTACCGACGTAGGGCAGCAGCCAGCTGATGGCGAAGCCAAAGGCTAGGTACTGTAAGGTCCAGAGGGTGTGGCCGATCATGATACCGTAAACGAAGTCGTACTTGGAGTATGACTCGATGCCGGCGGCAATGTTGATGTGGCCGCAGTAGGCGGCAAGTTTGCCAAACCGACTCTCGACAATGACGTTTTGTTCAGAGCGCACCGCATCCGCTGCTTTTTTGTACCGTTCAGAGAGGTGCAGGTTCCAGTCCAATACCATACCTGGGTGCCTGCGAGCTTTCATGAAGATCATCTTTGACCCCAGTGTAGCGGCAAGCCAGGTAAGCAGGCCTACATTCATGACAGTAATATACGAAGCACCAGCGCCTAAGGCCCAGCCCGCAAAGAGTGGTAGGAGCATGTTCGGTATGCCTGGAATGTAGTTACCAATGAATACCAGGACGAGTAGCAGCAGAACTCCGAGGATGAGTAAAGCGGGTTGAGCGCTGAACCAGTTGAACACCGGGTCTCGCCAGAATGCTGTTACTACCACCAAGGCAATCATAAAAAGCCACCACAGAGCCGTCATTCGTTTCGGGAATACGTCCCAAAACCATTTGGAAAATGCCATATATCCTTCCTTTCCCGAAGGTTTTTTTGTTGTTCAATTATCAACGTTCACTGTATAATCAGCTTGTATGTATAGCTGGAACATTCGTTTTTGTCAATGATTCTGTATGAGCCTGATTCTGTATGAGCCTTAACCTTAGCCGCTGGCTACCAAAAGTTGTCAAAATCCTGTCAGTCTTTTTTGTATTATGGATTGTGAGTTTTATAGTAAGCGACGATGTGCAGTCAAAAGTACTGCAATGGACGCAAGCATTTGGGTACGTCGTTATTTTTCCGTGGATTGTGCTCGCGAACATCGTGGTTGGTTTACCGTCGAGTTTTTTGCCTATTGGCATTGGTGTAGCCTCTAGCCAAGGCGCGTACACACCGGCTGCAGCAATTGCCATTATTACCATCGCGTCGCTCGTGGGTGACGTGCTGGCCTACGCCCTGGCACGACGGTACCGTCACACCTTTTTGAAATGGCTGGGCGTCTCGGAGAATGACCCAGGATACCAGAAAGCCTATGCGTACGTGAGTCACGGGGGCGGGAAGCGCCTCGTTTTTATCACGCGCTTCCTCTTTGGCGCTATCCTGGGCTTCGTGAACTACGCGGCCGGTATTTTGCGCATGCCGTTCCTATCGTTCTTCTGGCTGGCGCTCCTCGGTGAGCTCGTGTGGTCGCTTATCTGGTTCGGCGTGGGGTACTATCCCTTCTCGGTGAGCGCGTGGATCCGCGGTCACGGCCTGCTGAGCATCGGCATCGCACTCGCTGTAATTGCGAGTGTTTGGTACGCGCACCTGTGGCACAAGCGGCGTAACAAGAGCTTGGTGATGCGCGTGTGGTACCTTCTCGTCGGGAAAGTCGACGCCTAACGTATGTTCACGCTTCGCACATTTACGTTGTCTGATGGTGTAGTGGTTACCTACGGTGACGCACCCGGGCCGTCAGCTAATGCGCCGGTCATTATTTTACTGCCTGGCCAGAAGCGCATTGCCCCGGGCAAGTTGGGCGGCGACTTCATTCCAGAGCAGGTGCAGTTCCTCACCGAGCGGTTCCGGGTGATCAGCTGGAACTACCGGTTGCAAAACTATGTGGGTGAAGAGACGAACGTGCTGCGAATGGCGAAAGATCTCGCCGCCTTCCTCGAATCAGAAAACCTGCACAACGTCTGCCTGTACGCCTACTCGTTCGGTGGCATGGTTGCCGCCCGCACTGCAGTGCTCGCAGCTGACCGACTCCACTGCATGGTCTTCCTGAATACCTTCCCCACGCTAAGTTACGAATGGTTCGGCTTCAACCGGCTCTCCCTGCGCTTCCTCCTTCACCTATTCGTCATCCCGAGTGCGTCATCGTCGCACATCCGCGAGAGTATGTACCCCAGCTTTCGCCAGCGGCCGCAAGGCTACCGGTCGTGGATTGGGGTGGGCAGCAACTGGATTATGAACCGCAACATCGGCGGGTTTTGGCACAAGGTGTGGAGCCCGCGAATTTGGTCTGGCATGCAGGATAATGTTAGTCCGCTCTTACCCAGCATCAGTACGCCGTCCTTGATTCTTGGCGGGATGGCTGACGCCGCGTGCTTGCTAGAGTCCGCGCACACTTTGGCGCACGGCTTGCCCAATAACGAGCTGGTCATCCTGGAAGACGCCGGCCACTACACCGTGCGCATCTGGCCCGAGGCGTTCAACCGTCCTATTCGCGATTACCTCATTCGGCAGTACGCTTTCCCCGCAGACGCCCTCCCCCTGGTGCACACCGAGCCGCCCAGCCGCCTCACCACGCCTCGCATCCTGCGAACGTTGGTGGTACAGTACTGGCAGTGGTTGCGTTCGCGTTTTGTCTAAGAAACGCCCATGAAAATAGGCATTGTTTCGGAGAGCTACTACCCAGCGGTCGGGGGTATCCCCGAGCACATCCATAACTTGGCGGTGCACCTTCGGCAGCGTGGCCACACCGTGAAAATTGTGACGACCTCGTACGGCGAGTATGCCGACGCGCCGTTCAACAGCCCCGACGTGATTCGCGTGGGTAAGTCTTTCAACTTTCACAAGAACGGTTCGCAGTCCCACGTGGCGCTCGGCTGGGGTTTGAGTAAGCAGCTTCGCGGCATCTTCAGTCGCGAGCAGTTCGACGTGCTGCACATTCATGGGCCCGAGCAGCCCATGCTGGCGCAGCTGGCTTTGGTCAACTCCAACACCGTCAACGTCGGCACGTTCCACGCAACCTACGATCGCAGCTTTCCCCTTGGCATTTGCCGGCCGATTGTGGCCGTCGGTTTGGCACAGCTGCACAAGCGCATTGTGGTTTCCTCCACCGCGCAGCAGACTATCCAGCGGTACTTTCCGGAAGGGGAGTACATTACCGTACCGAACGGCGTGGATGTGAACCGCTTCGCTGCTGGGAAACCAATTCCACAGTATGCCGACCGACCGAACATCCTGTTCGTTGGGAATTTCGTAGTACGCAAAGGTTTTGTGAACCTGTTGGAAGCATTCCTTCGCTTGCGCCAGCGGATGCCCGAGGTTCGCTTGCTTGCCGTCGGCGATGGTAAGCTGCGCCGCGTGTACGAGAAGCAGCTGGCACACCTGGTGGGGCGGGACGTGATTTTCACCGGCCGTGTGCCCGCCGAACAACTGCCTAGTTACTACGCCTCTGCATCGGTGTACTGCTCCCCGTCAACCGGCCGGGAGAGCTTTGGCATCGTCCTCATCGAGGCCATGGCCGCCGGGGCACCCATTGTATCTTCGGACATCGCGGGCTACCGCACCGTGCTAGATGGTACTGGTGCTGCGCTCACTTTTTCACCGACGAACATCAATGCGCTCACGGCCTCGCTGGAGCGCGTCATCCGCGACCGGATGCTTGCGCAGCAAATGGTGCAGGCCGGGAAGCGTGCCGTGGACCAGTACCGGTGGAGCAACGTGGCGCATCAAGTAGAGCGCGTGTACACGCAGGCACGGCAGGCATACCCGGTGGCACAGCCCGTCCTGCCCGGCTGGCGGTGGCTGGCACGGTTCGTACCGTCACGACGCAAGGCGAAGGTGCGCGTGCGGGCACGACTCGATGACTGACACGTCGTTTATCTATAGTGCATTTCAGACCTACGGCCTCATTGGGCTGTGGTTTGTCGTGGCGTTCGAGGCCTTTGAATTTGTGGCCTCGGTGCCCGTGGGGCCGGTCATCGTCCTGCTCGGCGGCGTGGCGAGCCAAGGGGTTATTTCTGTCGGCGCGCTCTGGCTGACGGTGTACACCGCGCTGGTGGTCGGGGACAACGCTGGCTTCTTCGTGGGCCGCAAGTTCGGCCGGCCGGTGCTGCTCAAGTTCGGCACGCGCATCATCAAGGCCGGAACGCTGGATCGAGCCGAGAAATTCTTCCTGCGCTTCGGGGTGTTCGCCATATTTTTCTCCCGCTTCATTTTTGCCACCATTGCCGCGCCGCTCAATGTGCTCGCCGGCGCTTCAGCCTTACCGTGGCGAAAGTACCTGCCTGCCGAAATGGCCGGCCAAGTGGTGTGGGCGACGCTCTACGTTAGCCTCGGCTATTTCCTGGGGGACAGGATTGGCGAGATTATCGGGTTCGTTGATCAAGCGAACGTCACCGCGATTAGCGTACTCACGTTCGGCATAGTCATTTTCGTCCTTTGGCTCTACGGCCGCGCCCTCAAGCACCATGTGCGGGTGGTGAGGAAGCATCGGCAGTCTCTCCGTTGACGTTTGTGCATGGCCGTGGTAAGACCGTAGCAAATAGCAGAGAAAGGAAATAATTGTTATGCCAAAAATAGTAGAAAATGTATTTCTTGATCTTGACTACACAATTGTTGACTTTGACATTTCGCATGCGCAGGCGATTGCTGCAGTGGCAAAAGAGTGCGGACCAGAATTTGCCGAGACGTTTGCCGGGTGGTTTCAAACTACATTAGAAGGCCGACGCATTCGTGGGGATGATTGGACTAAAGTTCCGGGTGGAAGACAAAAGTTCGAGGCAATTGCAGCGGCATTCCATGTAGAGCTCGGTACTGGGAAATACCTACCCTGGAGTCGGCAGTTGGGAGCTGTATATGCACAGGAAGCTCTCGGCTTACCAGTAGACCGCGCGCAAGCAGAACATATAGGGAATTTTTACTGGAAGAGATTAGCATCGAACGTTGTTGTTTACCCAGATGCACAGAAGTTCCTGAAGCGTTTGCGAGCGGCCGGAATCCAGTTTCACATTTTCACCGGTTCGGATAGCCATTTGCAGTGGCAGGACGGAACGTGGGTGTATGACCCGGAATATTCTCGACAGGTTAAAGCCGAACGTATTCAGCCGCTTACTGGGCTAGGCTTGCAACCTGCAAGTATCACCATTGGTGATCCCATCGATAAACCGCATCCAGAGTTCTACGAAGCCATGATGCGTAATGCGACTGCTGCAGCTGGGAAACCAATTGATCCTTCCACGGCAATCACCATTGGTGACTCGCACGAAGCAGATGTGAGTGCGCCACTTTCCAGTCTTGGTTTCCGAGCTGGCTACTGGCTCAAACCCGGGCAGCCGTCGGCACGAATTGATGAGCGTTCAATGTCCGTCGGTTCACTCAATGAGATACCGATTAACTAGACGCAAAGTTCACAAGCCCGCACGTAATGTGTGGGCTTTTTTATGTCATCCCAGGTTTTTCAACTGTCATGCCGGAGAGCACATCCGGTATCTTGCGGCAAGATCCCGGGTCTTGCGCCCGGGATGATATAGCGGGGGAGGATTACCACCCCGATCCGCCATACGGTTCACCTCTTCTTCCACCAACCAGGGGTGTTTAGTTAACCTTAGTCACCCTTAGCCTACCCGATAGTTACCCTTTAAGGGTAACTGTACAAGGGGTGTTAGGAAAAATTCAAAAGTGGACTCTGAAGGATGAAAAGTGGACTTTCAGATGTGCAGGCCTAAATCCTCGTGCTTGGCCAATTGGACACTAAGGAGCTTGTTCTCATGCCACATTCTAACCTCGGCCAACCCCTT
>JAUYFT010000009.1 GCA_030689605.1 bacterium
GGAGAATGGTGAGTCGCTCGTGTGGCCAACCACCAAGCTCCCCATCGACGCCCATCTCATGAGCGTGGTAGACGTATCGCTCGCGTTGGCGACCACCGAGGGTGCAGAACACGCGGAAGACTCCCGCCGGCAGCTGAACGATATTCTCGCCAGTACGCCGGACGAATGAGCGGTCGGGCGCGCAACCTCCTGAAGACTGCCCGGGGGCGACGACGCCTGCTCGTCGACGTGAGTTTTGGGTTTGCCTTGCTCATTGTCCTCATTGGTGTTGCCCTGGCCGTGCCACAGGTGTACGCCCAGAAGCTCGTGCCGGGGATGTGGGTGGGGAACGTTGCCATTGGCGGACAGACTAAAGTGCAAGCGCTTGCAACCATGCAGAGTGTTGTTGATGCGGTAGCCGAACAGGGACTTCGCGTTACCGTCGACGGGAAGGTAACCACCGTGCCGATCCAGCAGGCGCTGACCACGAGTGATATTACGCCACCGCTGGTCGACCTTGACCCCGAGGCTTCGGTGCGCGCGGCATTTGCGTACGGCCATGATTTTGGGGTCATTCGGAATGCCTTGCAGTTCTGGCGCGCGACGATTCTGCGTAAGCACATTGAACCCGCTATTACCGTTGATGAGCTCGTGGTTGAAGCAAGTCTGCGGACGCAGTTTGGGGCCAAGGACGACCCCGCACAGCCTGCCCACCTCAAGTTTGCGAATGGCGAGTTCACGGTGGTGCCCGAGAAGGCTGGGAATGGTTTTGTCTATCAGCCCGCCGTTGCGGCGGCGATTGCGCAGTGGCAGCAGGCCCAGCCCGCAGTGATTGCGCTTACCCGAGGCACAGAGAACTCGCGCCTGACTGCTGATCGGGCGCAGGATTTCATCGATGACGCGCAGGCAGTGGTGCAGCGCGCCCCGTTCAGCCTCACGCTCGCGGACGGGAAAACGTCGAAATTGGATGCGGCGACGGTCGGGGCCGGCCTGGATGTTGTGTTGAGCGCGAAGAATAAGGTCGTCCTCGCTTTTACCGAAGCGAAGCTCGCCTCACTCCTCAAGCAGCTGAAAGAGAATACCGATATTCCGGCAAAAGAATCACGGTTCCGCATCGTCGACGGCAAGGTCGCCGAGTTCCAGCAAGGCCAAGTTGGCCGAACGTTTGACCTCGCGGCAACAGTAGCAGCGATGAATACCGCGCTACTTAAGAAGAACCAGAAGACCGTCGCGGCAGTCATCACCGAGGTAAAGCCCCAGTCAGCCGCCGATAGTGCCGTGGCGCTCGGCATTACGGAGCTCGTCGCCACGGGCAAGACAAATTTTGCGGGCAGCCCCACGAACCGGCGGAAGAACATAGCGAATGCTGTGCGGTTCCTCAACGGGTTGCTCATCAAACCCGGGGAAGATTTCTCGCTGGTGAAGGCGCTCTCCCCCATTGAGCTTTCGAACGGCTACCTCCCCGAGCTCGTCATCAAAGGCAACCGGACGATTCCCGAAGTCGGTGGTGGTCTTTGTCAGGTTGGCACCACCATGTTCCGTCTGGCGCTTGATGCGGGTGTGCCAATTTTGGAACGGCGGAACCATAGCTACCGCGTGAGCTACTACGAACCGCCGGTGGGTATGGACGCGACACTCTACGATCCCAAGCCCGACTTCCGCATAAAGAACGATTACGAGTCGGCGCTCCTCTTGCAGGCGCGAGTCTCGGGCGACAACCTCATCTTTGACTTCTATGGCACCAAAGACACACGGGTAGCCACCTCGTCAACGCCGAAGCTTTTCAACGTTACCAAGCCGCCGGCGACCAAGTACATCAAAACCACCGACCTGAAGCCCGGCCAGAAGAAGCGCCTGGAACGTGCGCATAACGGCGGCTCGACTTCGTTCACCTACACCGTGACCAAGGATGGCAAAACCACGCCCCAGACGTTCAACAGCGTGTACCGCGCTTGGCAGGAAGTCTGGCTGGTGGGCGCCACGGCCGAGGAAATTGCGGCTGATGCCGAAGTGTAAGTAAAGAGAAAACCCGATCGCGTAGTGCGTCGGGTTTTATAGTTTTGGTGGGTACTATGCAAATTTGTTTTTGATCCAGTCGTAACTGGTGGAGACGAAGTTCTTGAACTTGTTCCAGAGGCTGCCTCGTTCGGCGTCACACCACTCTTGGACCACCATCTGATTCACGTTGTAGGCAGTGGTCCTCCCATTCGTGAGCGCAATGCTAAGCAGCGCGCCTTTCTGGAGCTTCGCACCGTCGGCCAGATCCTTCGGGCCTGCTTTGCACACGAAGCCTGTTGAGTCCGTGCCTATGCCACTCGAGACGGCGAAGGGGTTGACGCGACGGATGTACACGAGGTCCTTGTCGCCTTCCTTCCCGAAGTTCGCTTCAACTCGTACGTACCCAGTCTGGGTAGTCGTCATGACCGTGCTGAAATCAGCGATGGCTCCATTCTTGGAAACACCAGCCGATACGCCAGACAGGTACAAGAGCGTAAAGGAAGTTGCAGCAATAGTGCTGAGCAGACCGTTCCGGAAGGAGTAGGCCCAGTGCAGAATGCGGCCGAAACCACGCCACTTCGCCTTCGTTGCCACAGGATCGTAGTCCTTGTGGAAACGAATTTTCAGGTACAGGACGGCGAGTCCGACAGCGATGAGACCAATGAAGAGCGCGTCCAGACTTACGTCTTCAACAACAGCGTTCTTCAGCGCGAAGAGCAAGTCATTCAACATGCCCATAAACCCACGTACCATAGATACCTCCTTGGTATTGGTGATTGGGAAAGTCCTTTTTTACTATGCCAAAACTAGCCCCCTCCACGTGATCCGTCAAGGTCGGGGCTAGCAATCTGCAGCCAAGAAGGTTGCGCCTAGGAGGATCATAGAGAAGACTCCGTGAACTCCTGGGTACAACCCCCATGCTTGTCGTGGCTGCAGGTGGCTAGGCCCGCCCGAAAACAGAAGACGATGAGTAGTGCGGTTTGTTAAAGCTCTCTCGTAATTGACCCCGAACCTTAGCACCCAAGGTATGCTCTGTCAACCCCTTGGAGAGTCGCTTAAGGCATTTTTTGGCTAACTTCAGGCAAAAAAGCTTGTTTCTGTGGGGGAGAAGTGGTAGACTTTTTCCACTCCTTACCCACAACCCACCCTATGCACCTCTCCCTTTCCACCTCCCTTCGCCCAGCTGCTCGGGGCATTGTGCTGGCCTTGTTCCAGGATGCCGCCCCGGTCAAGCATCCGTGGTTCACTGCTCTCCCTGCTGGGGTTAAGCAGACAATCCTAGCTTTCAGCAAAGCCAAAGAGTTTACGGGTAAGATCGGCGAAGTCCACGTCATACCTTTTGGCTCACCCGTGCGGCGCGTGGTGCTCCTCGGCTTGGGTGAGCCGAAGGATTGGAACCGACGCAAAGCCATGCTCGCCAGTCGGCAGGTCGTGGTCGTGGCGAAGCAACATAAAATTACAGACGTTGCATTGCGGCTGGATGATTTGAAGTTCACTAATGTCGACACGGAATCTTTGGCACAGCTGGTGGCCGAGAATGCGCAGCTCGCTGATTACTCGTTCGTCCGCTACCGTAAAGTTCCGAAAGGCGGTTGGCCGAAGCTCACATCATTCGTCATACACGTTCGACCGTCGGACCGAGCTGCCGCCGCGAAAGGTGTTCGCGTTGGTACCATCATTGGCACCGCGAACAATGCCGCGCGCGATTTAGCGAACACGCCGGGCAGTGACATGACGCCGACGTTGCTTGCGAACGCTGCAGTTGCCGAAGGAAAGAAAGCTGGCTTCACCGTCACGGTCATGAAGAAAGACGCAATCGAGCGCGAAGGCATGGGTGGCTTGCTCGGTGTGTCTCAAGGTTCACCGCACCCGCCGACGTTCACCATCATGGAATACGCGGCGCCCGGCCATGCCAAGGACAAGCCTTTGGTTTTCGTGGGCAAAGGCGTAACCTTTGACAGCGGCGGCTTGAACGTGAAGCCCGATACTGCGATGTACGAGATGCACATGGACATGTCTGGCGCGGCTGCGGTCATCGCGGCGATGCGCGCAATTGCCCTCCTGCAACTTCCGCTTCGCGTCATTGGCCTTATCCCCGCGGCAGAGAATATGTCGGCGGGCGATGCTTACCGGCCGGGTGACCAGCTCCGGACGCTCTCGGGCAAGACCATTGAGGTGATGCACACGGACGCGGAAGGGCGGGTGATTTTGGCTGATGCGCTCACCTACGCCGAGCGGTACAAACCTGCCGTGGTTATTGACGTGGCGACGCTCACGGGCGCGGCCATGGTGGCGCTGGGGCAACGGGCGGCCGCAATCCTTTCACCCAACGAAGCATTAAGCCAGCAACTCCACACCCTCGCCGAGGAATCTGGTGACCTAGCTTGGCCCCTGCCACTGTGGGAAGAGTACGAGGAAGATATCAAAGGCACGTTCGGTGACGTGGCGAATAGCAGCAAAGTCCGCTACGGCGGCGCCATTACCGGCGCGGCGTTTCTGTGGCAGTTTGCCAAGAAGTTCAAGCGCTGGGCGCACCTGGATATTGCCCCAACTATGACGACGATTGAGGGGCAGTACCTAGCGAAGGGTTCGGCTGGTGCTGGTGTGCGTTTGCTCGTTGCCTTCGCGAGAAATTATGACGCAGCCTAACATCCTCACCCCCGAGGAGAAGCCGGACGATCAGTCGTTCGATATCGCCCTTCGGCCGACGTCCTTGCAAGAGTACGTGGGTCAGGCGTCG
This sequence comes from bacterium, assembly GCA_030689605.1. Lineage (GTDB taxonomy): Bacteria > Patescibacteriota > Patescibacteriia > PEXW01 > PEXW01 > CAIPSZ01. Next base: position 4,718 of record JAUYFT010000009.1, read on the forward strand.
GTCAAAGAGAACCTGACCATTGCCATCCACGCCGCGCGGCACCGTAAGGAACCGTTGGAGCACGTACTGCTCCATGGGAGCCCGGGCCTGGGTAAGACCACGCTCGCGCACGTCATCAGCAAAGAGCTGAAGGCGCAGGTCCGCGTGACCAGCGGGCCAGCCCTGGAGCGCGCCGGGGACGTGGCCGCCATTCTCACCAACCTCGGCGATGGCGACGTGCTGTTTATCGACGAAATTCACCGACTGCCGCGAACGGTTGAAGAAATCCTCTACCCAGCCATGGAGGAATATGCCATCGATCTCATAGTCGGCAAAGGTCCAGCCGCGCGGACGTTGCGGCTGGATTTGCCACGCTTCACACTCATTGGTGCGACGACACGTTTGGCGCTCCTCTCCTCACCGTTGCGCGACCGTTTTGGCCTCACCTACCATTTGGACTACTACAGCGAGGCAGATATTAGCAGTATTCTGGAGCGGTCAGCCAAGCTCTTGAAAGTTCCGTTAGAACCCGACGCCCGCGCCCTGCTCGCCGGCCGCTCACGCCGCACGCCGCGCGTGGCAAACCGCCTGCTCAAGCGGGTGCGAGATTTCGCCACGGTTCGCACCAAGGGTACGGTCGACGTGCCCAGCACCACTGCCGCGCTCGAGCAGCTGGGCATTGATCAGTTCGGCCTGGATCCCACTGACCGGCGGACACTCATCACCATTATCGACCAGTTCAATGGTGGGCCGGTAGGCCTCTCCACCCTTGCGGCGACAACCGGAGAAGACGTGCGGACCTTAGAAGACGTAGTCGAGCCATTCCTCCTGCAGGCCGGTTTACTCGTCCGCACCCCGCGCGGCCGTGTGGCCACGCCTGTCGCCTACCAGCACCTACAACGTGAAGCCCCACTCGACCTCCAACAGCGGCTGGTGTAGGACTATACTGTAACCATGATCCTCTCCCTCTGGTTCCTCCTCATCCCGTTCAGCCTCCTGCTCGTGGTATGGCTGGTTTTGAGCATCGTGGCAATTGTGAAGATGCTCCGCTTCGGGTTTGTGAGTCGACCCGCGGTCATTTCTAGTTTCGCCTTCGTCATCTTCGCTGTTGCAGTTTTGGTGGGCACAACGGTCAGCCTACGGGAGGTCGACTGGTCTGTAAGTTTTGAGCTCGGCACCCCCTCGGTTGAACTGCCCTCGGTGAATATTAGCTCGCCCTTCACCCGATGAAAATCCAGCCCACATTCCCGAACATGCTGCCGGGTGAGCGCGTCGTGCTCATGCTCCACCGGCACGGTTTCGTTGCCGTCCGCATTGCCTTGTTGTACCTTTTGCTCGCCCTCGTGCCGGTTGCGGCCTGGATACTCTTGGGCACTCGCACCGAGATTTTTGTTGATGTTACGGGCGTTGGGTATGCCTTGGCCACCATGCTCCTGTCGGCGTACGCGCTGGTGTGGGGACTGCTCTTCTTCGTGTCGTGGCTCAACTACTACCTCGACATTTGGATTATTACGAACGAGCGGATCATAAACATCACCCAGCAGCGGCTCTTCCATCGCATCGTGAGCGAGCAGAAGCTCTACCGCGTGCAAGACGTCACCTGGCAAATTGAAGGCGTGCTCGGAAATATTTTTAAGTTTGGTAATGTCACTATTCAGACCGCCGGCGAGCAAGGCAAGTTCACCTTCGAGCACATTCCCGATCCGGAATCGGTGGCGAAGTCGGTGATGCACTTGCTGGAGCAAATCGAAAATCAGATGGGTGCTAGCACCATGGCGAAAATGGATGGCGACCTGCTCGAAGGTTCGTCAACAACGAAAACGAACGTTAGGCCGGAACCCCCATCAGTTCCACCGGCTGGCGCTGTGCCGCCGTCAGTAAAACTCTAATTCGGCTGGCTTGAGCCGCGAAGGCCGACCAGTACCCTTGTTGGCGGGCGGCTTCAAGTGCGACAAATAAATTATTCCACTCGGTATCGGTGAGCATGGGTGTCTGGCTGGCTCGGCTGGGATCCACGCCAACGAGGTACGCACACAGTCGCGCCACCTTATCCCAATCCCCGGCGTCTTTTTGTTTCTGAATTGCGCGGGTGACCTCGATCCAGTCTTCATCCGTGATTAACCCAGAGTGGTAGCGGTCGGGATCGGCGAAGTGCAGGTGGTGGGCGTGCGCTATAAACTCTTCCCAATTTTTGGTTGCGCGTAGGTTCATGAGCTCATTGAGCATGGCGTCCCACAAATCCTCGGGCACGACGAGGATGACGCCGCGGGCGGGGTCGACCATCTTCATGTGTGCCAGTCGCACGGCGACGCCGTCCCAGTCCCCTTGCTCCTCGGCTTTCGAGAGGTCGCCCACCAGCCCGTCCCAGTCTGGGTCGGTTATCTCAATCTGCCGAAACCGAACGGGATCGAGGATGGACATGCGCGAGGCATGCCACGCAAAATCACGCCAGCGTTTACTTCGCGAATAGTTCGCAAGCTCGGCCAGCATATCCTGCCATTCATCGGCGCTAATTTGAACGTCCTGCAACGTGGGCATGGGGGGAGTATAGCATTGCGGGCATCAAAAATAGATTCGTTTCAACAGGTAAAATATCGAATGCTTCTCTCATTTTTGGTAGAAGGTTATTGCACAATAAACTTTTTCCCATTCGTTTTTTCTAATATCTCAACCGTTGCTTTAACCGAAGGATTCTCAATTGCATGCAATACAAATCTATTGCCCAGTTGAGCTTGCAATGGCGTGAGGAACTCATCGCCCCACGACGGTGAGAAAGTTAGCACTCCTTGAAAATCAGCCATGAGAATCTCGGTCGGCGGAACCCCTTGTAGTGTTGCAGAAAAAGCAGAGAATGCCTCACGGCCAGCTTGGCGCGAAATTAGCGTTGTGCCAAACTTTTGTAATTCAATAATCATAAGGTAATATCGAATTGAAGATACGTTAAAAAGTAATTGATGCGAGACATCCGCGTATCTTTTCTACAGATCTCGTGATCCGTAATTCTGGGTTTTCCCCCTTAAGACGAAGCTCGGCGTCTCCGCTCTGAAAATAAAGATTGATAGCATTTTCTAAAATTACCTCCCGAACATATTTAAGACCATTCCCCCGAGATTCTGGAGCGCGGCCCGATACTTTTTCGGTAAACGCCACTTTTAATGCTCCTTGATCAGACTGTAGTTCGGGTCGGACTCGACTTAAGGTCTGCAAAATACCAATTCCACGGTCAGCCAAGATGACAATACGACGGCTGACATCATAGCCGAAAAAGATTCCTGGCACATCTGGCCATTGACCCAAGTTGTGATCAAAGGAGTTATTGCCGATTTCTCCGGCGGTCGAAACGATCAAAGAAAAAGTACGCTTTGTGTGATCATCGCGTATTAACAGGTTTTGCAGCTTTATCAGGCGCGCTTGAAATGTGGCGCTATTCGAGCAATATAGCTGTCCTGGAATTTCTCCACCAGATGACGCCCACTCATGAGCCATTTGTAGCAAATCGCTGTCAAAGAGTTCCAAATCTTTTTTTGTGTAGTAACGATGTGTGCCGCCATCCTTTCTGATAGCCACCAATTTTCCACTTTTGTCCCAGCGCCTTAAAGAATCAATAGAAACGCCTAAAAACTGCGCTGCTTCTGATATTGTCAGTAAATCCTCATTCATAGACACATACTAAGCTATAATGTAAATCTATGCAAGTATATATATAAACTATGCATATTTAGACTCAACTATGCAAAATTAGCTAAAACTAGCAAAAATTTTCCCACGCTACGGGTACACTTGCTTCAAGATGATACCCGTGTAGTAGTAGGCGAGAATCCAGTCAAAGGTCTTGGCCTGATCTCGGGCGTACTTCACGGCGCCGAAGGCGGACATGCCCACCATGTGGTTTCCCCCGCCACCGGTGAGGTAGCTTGTTGGATAGGGCGGGCTGGTGCACACCCCAGTTGGGTCTGGCACGCTCACGAGGTATGGGAAGTACTCAATATCTAGGTTCCACACCTCTTTTATGCTGCGCGTGCGGCCGTCGGTGCAGGATGAGTACGCTGCAACAATAGCGCCGACGGTGTTCTTCGCGGTGACTGGCGTGGGATGGGTTATGACGACACCGCGCGTCGCCACCACAGCCGCGACGAGGTTCGGCACCTTTAGTTCGTACGCGTACCCCAGGTAGATTTGGTCGGTCGTCGCGTTGATGTCGTAGAATTCGTCGGCGTGCTTGGTTTTGCGTAGGTTGTGGAAGAGCGCGTACGACCGCGCGGCGACCGCCATGGTCTTAAGGAATTCTGTCGGCCCAGTATTCCCCGTCTCGCCCAGGCCGCTGACGTACTGCTCCAGGGGCAGATCGTTTATGAGCCACACTTTTTTCGTCGCGGGCGTGGAGCGCAGCTCTAGTGTGCCGCGAAATTTGTTGTACTGGCTCTTCCAGCTGGTGACCGTCAGAATTGTGCCTACTTCTTTTCCCGTTACGCGCAAGGGGCCAGGCGCAGGGACGGTCACGCCGTTCGCGGTTACAGCATAGGCGCTGTTGAAGAATGCGAGCCGGGTAATCGCACTTGCCGCAACTTCGGCCACGAGCGCACCATTGGCGTCAGTAACGAGTACTGGTTTATCCCCCACAACTTCCACCCAGCCGTCAGATGTCGTGACTAAGCCGACGCGGATGATTGGTTCAGCACCGAGGCTGTTCGTGCTCACCTGTACCGGGCTTGGGCTCGGGACGACAACCGTGATTGTTAGTAGACCATCGACTGCGCGGGTGAGTCCTGGAGCAATGACTTGGACCTTCTCAATGTACTCGCCGTACTCCTTGGGTGCTTGCAGGGCGAACCAGAACGTCCCTTTCTGCCCAGGTTTCACCTGGTCGGTCCGAAGCCGGCCGAGGATGGTTTTGCCGTACCAGTTCTGGTGCCAGAGCACGCTCGTGCGCTGCTGTGGTTCTGCTAGCGCCAGGACGACCTCACCAACACCTTTTCGATTCCACGTCGCGGAGCCAGTGTTCTGCACAGTAATTTCAAAGCCTTTTGCCCGGCTTGGTTCCATGGTGAAACTGGTTGATGATGCCAGCCCAGCATCAACACGGTACGCTGCGGTCTTCGGATTGCCGACGCGGACGAGGAGTTCGAACGCGGCACCCGGCATGAAGTCCACGCCTTTTACGGCGAGCGAGAACCACTCGCGGTACTCGCCGACCGTCTTTGGTGCCTTGAGGATAAACTTCAACGTCGTTTTTTCCCCGGGCTTCAAGTCTTTATTCAAGCCCACTGGCCGCACAATTGTGCCCCAGCTCTTGTCGTAGAATTTTGTGCCGCGGTTTATATCCAGGCCAGTTTTGGTTTTTTTTACGGCATTTAGCGCCACCAGGTTTGTGCCCTTCGCGCGCCACACTTTTGTACCAGTGTTGGTGACCTCGATGCTGAAGGTCAGGGTTTTGCTTGGCTCGAGCTGCAAAAAGTTGAGCGAACGGTTACCAACGGTTGTGCGGTACGGCGGGGTAGGGGCTTTCTTAACCGCTGCGGTCGCTGGCGTCGCCGCTGCAAGACCGAGGATGACAAAAAAACCAACGCATATGGCGAGGGCGAGGATGCGAATGCTGCGAGAGTGACGAGCAAACACAATCAAGTGCATTGACGTATTGCATTGTAGCATGAAATATGGTCAAATGTCAATCCTAGAAATACGAATTACGAAAAAAGATACGAATATACGAAATACGAATAAGGGCAGGTACACCTTACTCTCTCACCTTGGGGAGCCGCAGGCGGGTGCGACCCATTGGGAGCACCCCGGAGTGCCCCGCCTGCCTTGCTAGTTCGGCGGGCAGGCCGAAGGGCGAGAGAGGGGTAAAGTGACGGTTTTGTTTAAGGCGTATGCTAGTGTAAAGCCATGTCCCTGACGCGAAAAATTGCCCTGAATTCCGCCGTGCAGATCGCCGGCAAGGTAGTGAGCACTGGCTTCGGCCTGCTCGTCATTGGCATGCTCACGCGCAGCCTGGGGCCGTCGGCGTTCGGTCGGTACGCGGTAGCGCTGGCATTCGTGCAGGTTTTTGGCGTGCTCGTGGATCTCGGCCTGTACATCGTTCTGTTGCAGAAACTCTCATCGGATGAGGCAAATGCCGAGAGCTGGGCCAGTACGGCCTTCACACTCCGGCTCATTACGGCCACCGGCTTTTTGGTGCTGGCGCCGCTCATTGCTCTGCTCACTGACTATCCCGGGGATGTGAAACAGGCCATTGCAATTGCTACGATTTCGACCTTTGCCGTGACCATGAACCAAGTCCTCGTCGGGATTTTTCAGAAGGCACTGCAGATGCATCGGGTCGCAATTGCCGAGCTCGCTGGTCGCGTCGTCTTGCTGGTGAGTACGTACCTCGTCATCCAAAGCCACCCGACCGTGCCGTGGGTTATGGCCACTGTTGCCGCGGGATCGGTGGCTAATGTCCTCCTTAGCTTCGCGTTGAGCCGCGGCATTGTCCGTATCCGTTTGCACTTGGATCGCGAAAAAGTCCGCATTATATTCCGCGAAGGCTGGCCGGTGGCGCTCTCCATTGCGTTTAACTTAGTGTACTTCAAAGCGGATACGCTCATCCTGGCTCGCACGCGCCCAGAAGCCGACGTCGGCTTGTATGCGTCGGCGTACAAGGTACTCGAAGTGCTCACCACGTTCCCCGCCATGTTCGCTGGGTTGCTTATGCCCCTCCTGGCGTCAGCGCACGCATCACGGGATTCGCTGCGCTTCCAGCAAGTACTCCAGCGTGCCGTGGATACTATTGGCCTTATCGCCATTCCGTTGGCCGTGGGAACAGGTTTCGTTGCCATCCAGGTCATGCGCCTCGTCGGTGGTTCGGCGTACGTTGCCGCGGCGCCGGCGCTCACCGTGCTCATGGTTGCAACCGCGTGCATATTTTTCGGCAATCTCTTCGCCAATGCCGTGGTTGCCGTTGGCGCGCAGCGGCGTATGCTTTGGATCTACGCCGCGGTGGCTGTTGGTTCACTCACGGGGTACCTTATTGTCATCCCCCGCGCCGGTATCCAGGGAGCAGCCTGGATGACCTTGGCGAGCGAGCTTGCTATAACCCTCACGGGCATCATCCTTATCCTCCGCGTTACCCAAGCCAAGCTTCAGTGGAGCCGACTCGCCCGTACATTGCTTGCCTGCGTACCCATGGTGCTTCTCCTCATGCTCACCCCTTCACTTTCGCTCTTCCCCCGCCTCCTCCTCGGCGCGGTTGGGTACACCCTAGGTTTATTCCTCACCGGCACGTTTCCCACGACTATTGTCCGTGAGCTATTCACTCGTCAAGCTTATGCGAATCGCGATTGACCTCCAGGCCACGGCGGGCCAGACGACCGGGTTTGGCCGCTACGTGCGCCAGCTCCGGAGCGCATTGGCCACGGTCGCACCAGCCGACGTGACGTTCCGTGACATCACCACCATCAAGCGGAACCTCAACACGCCGAAGCGCATGCTCTGGGATCAGCTTGGTCTGCCTCTCGCCGCAGCCTGGCGTCGGCCAGACGTGCTTTTCGTCCCCGCATTCAGCGCGCCCGTGATCTGGCCGGGGAAGCTCGTGGTCACGTGCCACGACTTAATCGGGCGGCTCTTCCCGCAGTACTTCTCGCGGACGGCTCGGATGTACTGGCGCGACCTACTCCCGGCAGGCATCCGCCACGCTGACCACGTCCTGGTTATTTCTGAGTCGACGAAACGTGATGTTGTGCGGCTCCTCGGCATCCCTCCGGCACGCATCTCGGTTACCCCGCTCGGCGTTGACGCGAAGTTCCAGCCCGTCACCGATGGGTCATTCGTCGACCGCATCCGGCACACCTACAACCTCCCCCGGCCGTACTGCATTGCTATTGGCACCATCGAGCCGCGGAAGAACTACCCATTCTTGGTGGACGCGTTCGGCGTTGCCAAGCGCGAGGATCATGATCTGGTTATCGTGGGGAAGCGTGGCTGGGATGCGCCCGCACTAAACCAGCGTATCCGGCAGCTCCACATGGGCGATCGGGTGCGGGTGTTGGAGTATGTCGCTGAAGATGATCTCGTCCCACTCCTCGGCGGGGCGACTGCGCTCCTCTTCCCCTCGCGGTATGAAGGGTTTGGCTTACCGGTTCTGGAAGCAATGGCGTGCGGCGTACCGGTGATTGCCAGTACTGCCTCATCGCTACCAGAAGTTGGTGGTGAAGCAGTGCTCTACGCCGATCCTTCGGACAAGGAAGCATGGCAGGCGCAGATTGGCCGCATCATTGCCGACTCCGCGCTCCGGGCATCACTCCATGAGCAAGGCCTCAAACGCGCTGCGACGTTCACCTGGACTCGAACCGCGCAGCTCACGCTCGAAGCGCTCCTCACTGTTGCTCGCACATGATTGATCGCGCCGTCACCAACTCCCGAGTGCTCCTGGTGCTCGCCCTCGTCACTGCGGTGAGTATCCCGGTTGCCTTCGTTGCCAGTCGTTCACCCTTCCTCGCCCTCGCAGCCGTCGTTGGGATTATTCTGTATGTCGTGTTCTTGCGTTGGCCGATGTTCGGTATACTTGCTGTCGTTTTCCTCCTGCCTTTCGAGCGCATTGGCGCAGTCGACGTAGCCGGCGTCACGGTGCGGCCGAGCCAGGTGGTCGCGATTGCGCTCATTGCCGCGTGGCTAACGCGGAGTGCCTGGCGCGGGAAAATCCACTGGCGGCCTCAGCCACTCCTCATCCCGCTTAGCGTGTACCTCATCATTCTAGGTATTGGCCTGACACACGCCGAGAATCTTACGCGGGGGTTGTTCGTCTTCGCATTCACGGCATTCACGCTAGCAGTGAGTATTCTCATGCCCCAACTCGTCCGGACAGAAGCGCAGGCGAATCGGGTGGTGAATGTCCTGCTCATCACGACCGCTATTGTCTCGGCGTTCGGCCTCTTCCAGTTCCTCGGTGACTACGCCGGTTTACCCACCAGCATCACTGGCTTGCGTGACCTCTACACCAAAGCAGTGCTCGGCTTCCCGCGCGTGCAGTCCACGGCGCTGGAGCCGCTGTACTTCGCGAACTTCCTGCTCCTGCCGCTCTCGCTCCTCACGGCATCACTCTTCAGCCGGTCGCAGCGGCAAGGCTTCTTTGGCCTCCCACTCCTCCTCTTGGCGGGTTTAGTCCTCGTCCTTACTGTCGCGCGCGGTGGTTACCTTGCCTTTGCCGCGAGTGTTGTGGTCATCATTGCCTTCTCACTGCGGCAGTTCCTGCACCCGGGGCGCATCCTGGCGTTTGGGGCGAGCATTCTCATCGTTGGCGTCGTTGCCATGCAGCTCCTGGGCGGCGGGACAGATGCGTTTAGTGCGAAAAAGTTCACCGAACACATTACCAACCTCTTCACTGGCGCGAGCTACGAGGAGCGTATTGCCACCTTCGACCTCGCGAACCAAGCGTTCCATGAGCAGCCGCTCGTCGGCATTGGTCCCGGGCAGTTCGGTCCGTACGCTTCAATTAATCCATCGTACGAACCCAAAGATGGTTGGAAGATTGTGAACAACCTCACCTTGGAAGTACTCGCCGAAGCTGGGATGCTGGGTCTCATTGCGCTCGCACTCGCATTTTTCGTCCTCATCGTCCGTAGCGTTCAGGCAATTCGACGAGCACGTTCGCCTAACCTCCGGGCGCTCTTGGTTGGTGGCCTCGCCGCAGTCATTGGCATCCTCGTGCAGTACCAAACGTTCTCTATCCTCTACATCATGCACGTGTGGGTGGCAGTAGGCTTGCTGGTTTCGTTTCAGAACCTGGTTCTCGCCCCCGCTCGCGAGTAAGTTTTTCCTATGCCCTCGGCGCCCCGCACCGCAATCCCAATTCGTAACCGAGTACTCGTTTGGCTTGGGCTCTCTCTGCTCCTCTTTATGCCATACGCGACGTTCGTGCTTCAAGCGGTGCGTCACGGATTCGACGTCCTCGGCATGTCCCTGGGAAAAACCATCGCGTTGGGCACCAAGAGTTGGAAAGAATTCCTCCTCGGCATTCTCGTCATCTGCGTCCTGGGGTACATTCTGCGGTACCGTCAGCTCCCATTCCGCATGCACGCAATGGATTGGCTTATGCTGCTCTTCATTGTATACGGGGTACTCGTCGGTGGAGCAATTGTCCACAACGGTAAGTCAGTTGTATTTGGTTTCCGCTACGACTTTGCGGTTTTTATTTTCTACTTCGTCGCCCGCTGCTTCTGGAGCAACTTCGAGTCCCTCCTGCGGGTTCTTAAATTACTCACCCTTGCCGCTCTGCCCATGCTCGTATTTGGCGTCGCGCAGGTGTTCCTGCTCCCGCGGGCATTCCTCGAGCACTTCGGCTACTCCTACGTCACGCAAGTGGGTGGCAACCCCCTGCCGCCGTACCACTTGATTGGTAACAGCTTGGTGCGTGCCATGTCCACATTCCCCGGCCCGAATAGCTTGGCAATGTACGCCGGATTTCTCCTGCTTATCTCGCTCTTCTTTGGTCGACGCTGGTTTCCACGTCGGTGGTGGGTAGCTGACCTAGTGCTTATCTCGGTGGTCTTGGTGACGACATACTCGCGCACACACATGCTCAGCCTCCTCGTCGGCGCGGCAATGTATGGCATCGTCCGCGTGGGCGTGCTCCGGCGCAGCGTCCGTCGTCTGCGCGTTGCAGTCCTCACTTTTTTCTTCTCGGCAATCGTTGCCGCCTTCCTGCTTAGCGTGCTGCCGATACCAAATCCGGATAGTCCGTCGACCATCCAGGCGCTCGTCTTCCATAATTCTTCATCAATTTTACACCGGAATGCCCGGTTGGATGCGTGGGAACAAATTCGCAAACACCCGTGGGGCAGGGGTCTGGGCACTTCTGGGCTGGCAACGACTAATACCGGGGGGCTCGTTCGAAATCCGGAATCCTGGTACGTGCAGGTGACGCAAGAGTTTGGGTGGCCTGGTCTAGTACTTGCTCTCACCGTCATTGGGGGGGTTCTGGCCTGGCTTACCCAGCTGTACGCCACCCAAAAGGACTCCCAGCACCAGCATATGGCCCTCTTCTTCCTAGTGAGCTTCACGGCCGTGGCGATAAGCGCCCAGTTTTTGCCCACCTGGTTTGAGGTGGGGAGTATAACGTGGTGGCTTATCTTCGGCTTGTACGTGAGTGCAGTTGACCGCGAATCAATTCAATCGTCTGCTAGAATACCTCGGGATCAGTCGGCAATGTAGTAGTAGAGTAGAATAGTGCTAGCGATATTGTCGCTAAGGTTTTTTGCATATTCGCAAGAGTTTTTTCCACAAGGTAAGCCAAGAAATCACTTGGAAATACCCTGTGGATAAATCGTGACTTTGGAGGTTTTCAATCTCCGATAGCAGAATTATTACTCGTCGTTTGTATGTTGCACTGAACTCGAATCAAACATATGACGTATGCAGCCTGTGTATTGGTGCTCAATGTAGCATTCACTTTTTTCGTTACCCATTCATGTAGACGTTCGGCGTGCGCTGCAGCTGCGCGTTTTGCAATCATGTGTTTTTGCACTACTGTTGCTTTGCGTTGTTCATGGATAAGGATCGTGCATGCTTATGGCAGCGAATAACGATTCTCGATATGCATAGTCCTAGTCTTCGGTTGCGGGTTTCTGGGTATCCCTTTGTACAATATTGGAACGCATCAGCACAAGGCACTTGGGATCATTAGAATAATAAGAATGTCTCAATTTTGGCTAGTTTTCGCTAAAATTTGGTTCTCATACAACTCACTCCGTTATAGTTGAAAGCCTTTCCGCGATGCGTCAGTGGTCGTCAATGCGTTTAGCTTCGCACTCCATTCGTTTCTCTTTCGTTGCTCGGAAAAAACAAAATTCCGCCAGCATAGGAGCGGCGGAACTTTGTTTTTCAGACTGAGATAGGTTACCTATCGTTGTCTTAAACGTTTCTATTTTACAAACTAGCGCTTCTTCTTCTTTGCTACTTTCTTCTTCTTTGCTGCCTTCTTTTTCTTTGCCATGGGGGTCGCACCTCCTCTCATTGGGCGCGCATTACTGCGTGTCCCGTGATCATTGAACACGTTTGAAAACGTGATGCATATATTGTAACACAAAAAACGTTGTCAAGCAAGATTTGCCCGCATACGACAAGTGTATTTACTCGTTATTTATGTCGCGCTTCTGTCGAAATGCGCGTTTGCGTTCGTTCGGATCAAGGAGGCGCTTACGGATACGAATATTCTTCGGCGTCACCTCGACGAGTTCGTCGTCACCGATATACTCGAGCGCGAGTTCCAGAATCATTTCCCGCGGCGGCGTAAGCTGGATGGCATCGTCTGCACCGGACGAGCGCATGTTGGAGAGCCGTTTGCTCTTGCAGACGTTAACCTCGATATCCTCGTCACGGCTGCACTGGCCAACGACCATGCCCTGGTAGAGCGGGGTGCCTGGTTTGGTGAAAAGTACCCCTCGACCTTGGGCAATCTCGAGGCCGTAAGCATTGGAATCCCCTGCTTCGGTGGCAATTAGTGAGCCGTGCGGGAAGGCGTTCAGGTTACCCGCCGCTGGTCGATAGGCGTCGAAGAGGTGATGCATGATAATGGTACCCCGGGTCTTCGTCAGGAGCACACTCTTCAGGCCAATGATGCCGCGCGTCGGGATGCGGTACTCCAGGAGCGCCTCACCCGCGGGCGTCACTTCCAGGTGAGTAAGCTCGGAGCGGCGTTTCCCCACTTCGGCAATAATATCGCCTTGGTACATCTCGGGCACTTCAATGCTTAGGAACTCCCACGGCTCATGCGTCTTGCCGTCAACCTCTTTGGTAATAACGCGCGGCTGGGCAATTTGTAATTCAAAACCTTCGCGCCGCATAGTCTCGATGAGGATGCCAAGGTGCAACTCACCACGACCCGAGACTAGGAATTGGTCGGCGCTCTGCCCCGGCTCGACGCGGAGCGCGACGTTCGTCTCTAATTCTTTCTCTAAGCGCTGCTTCAGGTGTCGTGACGTGACGAACGTACCTTCTTTGCCGGCGAATGGGCTGGTGTTAACGCCGAACGTCATTTGCATGGTCGGCTCGTCGATGGCTACGGGCGGCAGCGGCTTCGGGTTTTGCGGGTCAGTGTACGTCTCACCAATTTTTACATCGTCGAAGCCAGATATGGCGACGATCTCACCCATGCTTGCCTCTTCAACACTCACGCGTTGTAAGCCTTGGAAAACCAGCACATCCGTGGCTTTCGCCTTCTCTAGTGAGCCGTCGATTCGTGACAGGGCAGATTCTTGTCCACGCTTGATTGTTCCGGCAGTTACTTTGCCAATACCCATTTTGCCTTTGTAGTTGTCGTACGCAATTGCCAAAACGAGCACCTGCAGCGGTCCATTCGCATCACCGACCGGCGCAGGCACTGTGGAAATAATGGTTTCGAAGAGCGGTTGCATGTCCGTCCCTGGCTGCTCGAGGTCGAGTGTGGCTGTGCCGTTAACGGCAGACGTGTAGACGATGGGGAACTCTAGCTGGTCGTGCGTGGCGTTCAACTCGACGAATAGGTCAAACGTCCGGTTCACGACGTGTTCGATTTGCGCATCAGGACGGTCAATTTTGTTCACGACGACAATTGCCTTGTGCCCCAGTTCCAGGGCTTTGCGTAGCACGAACTTTGTCTGCGGCATTGGCCCTTCCTTGGCATCCACGAGCAGCAACACGCCGTCTACCATGCGGAGCGTACGTTCCACTTCCCCACCGAAGTCCGCGTGACCCGGGGTATCCACAATATTAATCTTCGTGTCGTGGAACACCACGCTGGCGTTCTTCGCCTTAATGGTGATGCCACGTTCGCGCTCCAGGTCCATGGAGTCCATGATCAAGTCGCCACCTTCCGCAGCCTTACTGAGGGAGTGGGTTTGCTTGAGCAAGGCGTCCACCAAGGTGGTTTTCCCATGGTCGACGTGCGCGATGATAGCAATGTTACGTAGTGACATTACGAATTACGAAAAAATATACGCCCGCCCGCCATGCTTCGCAAGGCGAAGCGGGCGGGAATGTACGAATTACGAAATTGTTTTTTACTGTATTGGTGCCTAACGAAAATATTTATATTCGTAATTCGTATTTTCGTAGGCTCTCATTCGTATTTCGTACTGTGAAAAGCCGCAGAAGCGCGGCAGGAGTAGCGTACCGGAAGCAGAGCATTTGGTCAACCCAGCACCACTTTTCATTGCTTACTAAAATGGTGCTGGGTCAATGGACGAAGGTAGTCGCTCCCATTATACTTACTTCATCTCCCACTCCAGCCCTTCCTGCCCGCCTTATATCCCCCATTAGTATTTCGTAATTTCGTAATTCGTAAACAATGTTCCTCCTTCGCTGGTTCACCAACGCGCTCCTCGTCATCCTAGTTGCCTACGTAGTGCCGGGCATTTCCGTTGCTTCCTTCTGGACCGCCCTCCTCGTCGCGCTGGCCTTAGGCATCCTCAACGCCATTGCCCGTCCGATCCTTATCATTCTCACTCTGCCAATCACCCTTCTCACTTTGGGTCTCTTTACCTTTGTCATAAATGGGGCGCTCTTCTGGTTGGTGAGCACTGTTGTCAAAGGCTTCAACGTTGATGGGTTTTGGGTCGCATTCCTGGGAGCCGCCGTCCTCTGGGCATTCAGTTTTTTCACGAACGTGGTTTTTAAAACTGCCAAGCGTTAGTTATTGGCTAACCTAAGCGAATTATTAAGCGCCCCTTAGTGAGGCGCAGCTTTGTTATCCACAGTTTCTTCACCCAAGCCATTGACATATTTTGGGGACGTGCTAAGGTGCTGCTTCACACAAATCTGCCAGAAATTGGCAGACTTTTTGTTTCTCCTATGCTCCAACCATACATCTCTCGCAAACAGGTTCGCCGCGTCTTCCAGGTTGCCCTGGTGGCCCTCGTCAGCCAGTTCATCTTCCCGCACTTCGCCATGGCCCAGGCTATTGAAGATAAGCCGGAACTCGCTGCGGACGTTACAATTATTCTGCCGGTTGGGCAGCCACTCAATTCGGCCGTGCCTTTGGCTCGCGTAGTTCCGGCTCCGAAGCCAGTCGTGCCTACCCCTAAGGTAGTGAAGGTGAAAACCGTGGTTATGACCGCCTACTCCTCAACCCGTGACCAGACCGATGGTGACCCGTTCACGACCGCCTCGGGCCAGAAGGTGAAGGACGGCATTATTGCCATGAACGGCGTGCCCTTTGGCACCAAAGTCCGGATTCCGGAGAAATTCGGCAGCAAAGTCTTCGTTGTGCAAGACCGGATGCACGCGCGGTACGGCTCCAGCCGAGGCGATATCTGGATGAAGACCCGCAACGACGCCAAGCAGTGGGGCGTGAAGCGGGTGAAGGTGGAGATTTTAAGGTAAGCCGAGCAGACTGGCGCACAGTTCGCGTCAGTTTTTTGTTGATGGTAGGATTGCGTTAGGCCGCCGTGGTGGAATGGTATACACAAGGGACTTAAAATCCCTCGGGCGTAAGCCCTTGTCGGTTCGAGTCCGACCGGCGGTACCAATATTGCATACATAACCTTGACATAAGGCATTGCTTGCGCTAGGCTTTTTGGAAATTCAAACACTCAACATGCCAAGGAGGCAAAAGTGAAGATAAAGTTCATTCTAACCATGGATGAGGCGGTCGTCGAAGATAGGAAAATAGACCAGATTATCATGGACTGGGAAGCTGATATGAGCCAACAAGACGTCTTGGAGGTTTCTCACCAGTGGATCACCACCCAGAACTTTCTCACCCAGCGCATGGTTGGCTTGCAGCGCGTTGCCGAAAGCAGCTTAACAATAGAACCTTTGGAAGAGTAAAAGTCCTTTAAGACCCGTTTGTATATTTACAAGCGGGTTTTTAATAAACGCAGCACAAGAAGTTGTGCTGTTTCACTCCTGATGTTCCTAGCGGGGTTACCAGAAATTTGGCGCGCAACGAAGCGAGCAAGCCCTCCTACGTTAAAGCTCCGGAGGGCAGCCTACGCCAGAAAAGTATCACACGGTTCCTTGTTTGGTTCTGAACTACGCTGGCCTGCCATGAACCCGAACGAAGTGAGTGGTTCATGGAGCGGGTAACGGGAGTCGGACCCGTGGCTCATCCTTGGCAAGGATGTGTATTACCGTTATACGATACCCGCACAGATTATGAAACTTTTCGCTTAGGGAATTTTATTAGTACTAGGAGAATGAGTATGAACGCAAGTACTACCGGTATGCCTTTCGAGAAATCACCGTAGATCAGAGAGAAAAAACCCATGAGTGGCCAGCTAAGCAGAATAATCGGCGTCCAAGGTATACCAGCGCAAGGAATATCCGGCGGGTAACCATCAGCGCCAATGCTATGACCCCAAGTGGAGCACAACAGCAGCTGATACAGCGCCCCTACAACTACATACAGCGCTGCGGCCAGGATCAATTTTTTGTGCTCTTGTCGCATAGATTTTGCTGGAGGCGACGGCGGGAGTTGCACCCGCGCATAGGGGTTTTGCAGACCCCTGCCTTACTACTTGGCTACGTCGCCATAGCAATGCGTTGAAAAAAGTTAGCAGGCGGCGGGGCAGGCAGACCTCGCCTGGACTTCACCCCGCCCTAGCGGGGACTACGTCGCCAGGTCGTCGTCGCGCAAATCAGGTACGCCTCATGCTACCAGAAGGTTTTCCGGCAAGCAATCCCCTACTTAAGTCCTACGGAAAATGAAGCTGAGCCAGATGTTCTCTTCTTCGGTTTTTCGGTACGTTTGCAGTACGTTAAAGCCCGCCTGCCGGAGCAAGCTCATAAATTCATACTTAGACCAAAATGCAAAGAATCGTTCTTCTCCACCATATTTATTTTTTTTAATTGTTACTTCATCCACATTCCTTCTTTCCTTTATGGTAATGCACCCAATGCCGCCCGGACGTAAGATTCGATGAATATTTTTAAGTACCCTTGGTAAACGACGTTTTGGCACATGGAGTAAGGTAGCCGCTGACCAGACGCCATCAAATGATCTGGAAGGGAACGTCAAGTCGTAGAGATCGAGGTAACGAAAGTTTCCTTTTGGGTTAACTCTTTTTGCGACGCGGAGTAGACCTCGTGAAAGGTCTGTACCAAGGTAAGTATAATTTGGTTGTTTAAGAAACCAGATCGCGTCCCGTCCGCCGCCGCAACCAATTTCTAAAATTCGACCCTTGGGTAGCAAACTATTAAATGCTTTATATTCTCTGCTCCAAAAGTCGGTTGTTCGGTTGGTTGCCGCGTATGCTTGAGCAACTCGATCATATGTAGCAATTGTGTTTTTTGTGCGTTTATCCATCGTAATGTTATTTTTTATGATCGGTTCCCACTGCCTGGCTTACATTCGTAAACCCATCCCGCCGCAAGAGCTTCAGTAACCGTTTGTTGATATTCCGGATCGTCGTCGGGCCGCCGAAGATGAAGCCGGTGATGAGCTGCACCAGGCTGGCGCCGGCGCGGATTTTTTCGTACGCGTGGTCGCCGGTGAAGATGCCGCCCGTGCCAATGATTGTCATTTTCCCATGGGTTTTACTGTAAACGTACCGAATTGCTTCAGTCGAAAGGTTCCGTACGGGTTTGCCTGAAATACCGCCCGGCCAGTTCAGGTCGTGGTCGTCGGGGTAGTCGAGGAGCGCATGGGCGCGTGCTTTGTCTTTGATGAGGTTGCCGATGACCAGGCCCTGCAATCTGTAATGCTGCACGAGGTCAATAATGCGATCGAGTTTTTCGCGCTGGATATCCGGATTGATTTTCAAGTACGTCGGTTTGCGGATGCCGTGTTGCTCTCGCGCTTCGGTGAGCGCCTTGAGGAGCGGCTCAAGGGTTTCTGGTTCGCTGAACGGCGTGCCGTCAGTGGTGTTGGGGCAGGAAAGGTTAATCGTTGCGTAGCGCCCGAGGTCTTTCGTGCGGACGTACACCTTCACATAGTCAGCGATTGCCACATCACCGCAGCAGTCTGGAAGGTTGGATTTCGCAACCGACACGCCATACGGCATGGCCACATGCGTCCGTTCTAAGCGTTGCGCCACGCGTTCCACGCCTTGGCTTTTCAAACCGTAGTTCACCACCAGTGATTCGTTACGCACCATGCGCCGCGCCCAGGGCTTGGGGTTGCCCTGATATTCCCGTCCTGTAATGCTCCCGACTTCTTCAAAACCGAACCCAAACGTCTCGGCGAAGTGGAGGTTCTGTCCGTCTTTGTCGAATCCTGCCGAGAGACCGACTGGGTTCGGGTAGGTCACGCCATCGACTGTCGTTCGTAGCGCTGCATCATCTACGCGGAAGTAGCGGCGTAGGACGCGCCCGAGGATGGGCGTCCGTGCAACAAGTTCACTCCCGCCGGCGACGATGGGGTGTATGGTGTCTGGCTGGAAGCGATACAGGATAGGACGGATGAGTCGGTAGAGCATGTACGTGGATTGTGCATTAGAATGGCTATTCTGGCAACACAAAATCGAAGCACGTGAGCCAACTTGTGTCGAATATTATGTTGTACTATTCGTGCCAACCTCTATCCAGCAGTAGCTTCTTCAATCGTCGAATGTCTTCTTCATACTCATTAATGAGTCGGTTGAAGGTGTCTGCGATGATTGTGAAGTCGCCGTGATGTTTTACCTTGATGCGTCGGTGCTCGCCGCTATCTGTCTCGGCGTGGATATGTTGGATTTCGTCGAGGATCTCGGTGAATGGGCGGCTGATGCTGCGCCGGAAAATCCGCAGCAGAACAACCATAACCATGGCAATGGTGAAAATCATAATTATGCCCGCAAAGTTAATTGCATTCTGCAGCGCATTGATCGACGCCATGGCAGCTGGCGCATCGAGGAATAGCTGTACAGCGCCGGCAACTGGCTGGCCAGCGCTCACTACGAGCGGCGCAGTCACGATTTGAGCGCTGCCAAATTGTTTCTCGGTTTCGGGCAAATCTATTTCTGTTTTCACGAGTACGGTTGAGGACGTGCCTTTCATGGCGCGCTCAAGGTCGCCGGTGAGGAGAACTTTTGTGCCTACCAGGCTCTCTAGGTCAGAGGCGACAATGAACCCATCTGCGCTGATAATTTTAACGCGGTGTAACTCGGGTACGTCAACTTCAGCAATGAAGGTCTTCAGCTGCGCTTGTCCTTTGGTGAGCTGCGGGTCAAAGGCATCTTTTGTGAGGTGCTGCTTTGCTTGCGTTTCGATGAGGTGAGCTACTACTTTTGATTGGTTGTTAAGTACGGCTCGCTCGGCGCTAACGTTAGTCGTGGTCATCATGATAATAGTCATGATAATTGCAAAAAGACCGCCGACCACAATGAATGCCTCGATGCCAGTACCGGGGTAGCGCGCCCGAAGCTTGTACGCTGCGTACCCAGGGAAAATGAAGCCAGCTATGGCCATTCCAGACATTATTATTACGTGCGCGAAGCCTATGGGTTGAAAGAAATTGACCCCGTACATGCCGACCGTCAATGTTGTGCAGATTATGCCGGTGGCGAAGATTCGTATGCTAAGTTTGCTTTTCGCATGTCGGAGGCGTATGAGCTGCGGCACAACGATGAGGATCATCAGCGCACCAGCCATGAGCGCGCCGTACGTGTGCTGGATAGGAGCTTTTCCACCGGCGAAGACGTCGGTCGCGGCGTAGGTGAGCCATACTCGGGTGACGCTGTACACGCCGAAGAGGACGCCAAAGGCGATCCAGCGAATGGCAGAGCGCGCAGGCTGCTCCAGGCGGTGCTGGGCGAGTACGAGGAAGGTGAAGGCGAATATGCCAATCGCCGTGGTCAGCAAACCGGTGATGTTGATAGCAAGGTTGTCCATAGAGCTTAGGTTCTTTTGGGTTTAGATTGGGTGTCGATATGGAGGATCTCGATGAGTTTCGGGTTGAGAACATGCTCGGATTGCTTGCCCGCGAGGACGTCGTGCACCTTAGCGACTAGCTGCTGGGGGGTGAGATTAGCCTTCACGACTATGTCCTTCGCCCCGAACCACAGTGCCTTCTGGATGGTCGCTGGGTCGCCGAGGTTGGAGACTATGAGAACTGGGATCCTGCTCGTTTTCGCGTCTGCCATGAGCGCGCGGGTGGCGTCGAACCCGTCAACTTTTGGCATGACAAGATCCATGAGGATGATATCGGGTTTCGCCGCGACGGCATCAGCTACCGCATTGGCTGCATCTGCCTGCGTGGCCACGGTAAACTTTGCAGTCTTGAATTTTTGCTCGTACATTGACCGCAAAAGTGGGTCGTCTTCGAAGATGAGGACGTGGGGCATACGGGTTACCGCTTGAGGATTTTCTGGGCTTGGGCAATGATGTCCGCAACCGAGTGCTGGTGCTTTACTAAAAAGCATTCAATGCCCAGTTCTTCGCATTTTTGCTTCTCGTAGTTGCTCTCCAGGTGAGAGACGATCATGACCGGGATTGCGAAGGTTACTTTTTCCTCGCGGAGTTTCTCCAGGAATTCCCGGCCAGAGATTTTTGGCATAATCATGTCTAAGATGACAAGTTTCGGCTTGAGTTGCTTGACTTTTTCTAAGCCCTCCTCACCATTGCTGGCCGTGTCAACCACGTAGCCTAGCTTTTCCAACTCGGTCTTGAACAGGTCAGCGACGGGCTTGTCGTCATCCACGACGAGGACGTGGGTGCTGGGGGTGCGGTTGGGCGTAGCAACGGAGAGTGCCATGGGTTTATTTGGTTATTCGTAGCGGAGCGCGTCGAGGGCGTTAATTTTTGCAGCGCGTCGAGCGGGGTACAAGCCAGTGAGTAAGCC
>JAUYFT010000010.1 GCA_030689605.1 bacterium
ATAGGCTTTACGTACGATGGTTTGGAGGTAGGTGTCGGCGTAATCGGCTCTACATCCTGGAAAATATCTTGGGGTTGGTCGGTCATAGCTTGAGCTTTTACCCTACGTAGCCCCGCCGCCACAAACCGTTAAGGGGTTCTGACATGTAACCCCGTTGCAGCAGTACGAGGTAGCACCACTGCAGAGATTAATTTGGCAAGGATTGTAGCCAACCTCATTCCACACCCGCATCAGCCGAGGAGCGGAGGTGAGGCAGTTTGGGGTTGGTGCCCGGTCACACGCCCGGGCGGTAATGCTGTACGTCTGGCCATTCGTAGCCGTGGTGGTGTTCCAGGCTGTCGAGTATGGCGCAATAGTATCAGCCACCCCCAGCGACGCACCGTCCAAGTAGAACTGCACCGAGCCAATTCCCGATCCCCCAACATTATCTTGGGCACTTGCCACAATCGTCGTCGTGCCATTGAACCACCAGTTGTCCGCGCTGGGGGTGGTAATGCTCACCGACGTTGGCGGGGTGGTATCCAAACCAACTACGGTGAGGCTCACGTTGGGGGTGGTGAAAGTATTCCCCGCCCGATCGGTAACAACGGCGGTAAAGAGTTGGTTCGAGCCAAAGGCGAGTGGGTAGGTACCGCTGTACGTACTGCCCGAGCCGGTTGCAAGCGGGAAGAACGCTGCCCCATTCTGGCTAAACACCACCGAAAGAATACCAGACGCGTACCCATTAGATTGCGGGTCAGTTGCGTCAGCCGTGAGCGTCACGTCGGGTGGGCTATTCACCGTGCTGCCGTTTACTGGCGACGTCCAGGTAATTTGCGGCAGCGTACGGTCGACGTTTACGACCTGGATGAGGTCGACCACATTTCCAGCCACATCCTCGACGTGCGCGGTGACTGTGTAGTTTCCACCGTCAGGGGGATTCCAGGTGAGAAGCTCGCAAGGAGTCACGACACCGCAATCCTGCGTCTGGATCGTTGTGCCGGCGCTGTTCTTCACGGTTATAAGGAGTTGCGCCAAACCACTCCCGCCGATGTTATCCTGGGCGGCCAGGGTTATATCGCCGTTCACGACGTTAATGTATACCGCCGGCCCACCCGACCAATTCACACCAAGATAATTTAAACTCGTAATCGTAGGTGGAACGGTGTCGTTCACGTCGTTATTGACCACCACCGTAGACTTAGCCCCACCCTTGCACAACAGACTATCTGTGCCAATGGCAGTTAGGGTGTGCGAGCCATTCGAAGTTGTTGTTTTGGTATTCCAGGTGTAGGTGCACTTACCGTTCGTGCAGGTAGCCGCACCCGGCAACGGCGTCGTGCTGCTATCGATAAAGAATTGAACGCTTGAGAGTAGCTGGTCAGTGCGGCAGGTGCGCGTCACGTCAATGATGACCGGGACACCCGCAGGCGCAATATTGCAAGCCTGGCGCGGGCCATCACAGAAGTCACCAGGGGCTGGACAAGCTGCGTCACCCAAGCACTTCTCGCCAGATATTTCGCACGTTCCTAATCCGGTTATCGGGCAGTCATTGCTGGTCGTGCAGATTTGCGATGTAGTGATAGCACAAAAGCCAGTGGGGGCATCTTTTACCGTCGTCCCCGAAAGCGGCGAGCTCAGCGACATAATCACTTGGTTGACGACGTTCACTGTCCGCGAAACCGTCGTAGCGTAATACGACGTATCATACGCCGTGATGGTTACGGTGTGCGAGCCAACGACTTCGGGCAAGGTGTCCCACAAGTAGGTAATGGTGCAGGTTTGCGGGGAGGGTGCACACACAATACCCGGAACCTTCACCCCGTCAATGCGAAGCTCGGCTTTAAGCATTGCCACGTTGTCGGTGAGGATGGCGTTTAGCGTTACGGTGTGCTGCAACTGCGCACCTTCCATGTCGACGGTTTCGTTAGTAGCGAGCGTCACCGTAACGTCGCTGATAACCGGGCGGAGTGTATCGGGCGGAGCGGCGGTCACGTAGGTCACGCTCTGCATCGCGGTGGTCTGGTTCCCGTTCCGATCGTACGCCACGGCACTAACGGTGTGCGGGGAATTTTCGGCGTAGCCAGTGAGTAACCATGAGAAACCGTACGGCCCGCTAAAGTCCGCAACCCGGAACGTCCCATCAACAAAGAACTCCACGCGGTCTATCCCACTGGCATCACTCGCGGTTGCCACAACTTCGGTATTCGCCCCGCTCACCGGATCGGTTGGGAGAATTATAGAAACAACAGGAGGCACTATTTCGCTCCCACCCTTATTGATAACTATGGGGTAGGTTTTAACGCTCGTGTTTCCGTAACCATCATAGGCCACCACCGTGTAGGTGTACGATCCGTCTGGGAAACCAGCAATGGTTGCGGCGGGGACGGTGACGTTCGCTGTGTAGCTATCGGGGCAACCAGCTGTACACGTAGGGTCGGGCGCTTGCCCCAGCTTCGAACTCCCAAGGTAAAACTCAATTTTTGTAACGCCGGTATTGTTTGTGGTTATTATAGGGTGTAGATCCGTGGCGATGGCCGTCAACGTCACGTCTGTGCCTGTCCATGGGGATATTGGCGGGGGCGCGATGGTGATCACCGGCGGCTCATTGTCCCCAGGCGGGTTGGCAACCGTGTAATTGAGGGTGACGGGGAGCGGGGGGGCATTCCCAGCCCGGTCGGTGGCGGTGACCGACAGCGTGTACGCGCCGTTCACCACTGAACGGGAATTCCAGATCCAGCGGTACTTCCCGTCGTCACTGGGCGTGACAACCGTACTCGTTGCTATCTCAATACCCGCGCGCTTGATGTTGAACGCAACCGAACCAATGCCGCTCCCACCCGGATTATCCGTGGCAGTGACGACGAAGGTGACAATGCCAGCAATATTCCCGGCGGCTGGGGCGTCAATGGTCGGGTTGTTTGGATCAGTTACGTCTGCCGGTGGCTTCTGGCGCAACAAATCAATATTACCAAAATTTGTGGTGGAGCCAATCACAATGTTGAATCCCTGGCAGCTTGACTGACCGGGGCAAAAATCGGCAATCGGGGAACCATATGGTGTGTGGTAGTCGGTTATGTGGGCGCCGACCCTTTCACTGCCAGTGCTGTAAATGGTTGCGCTCCCGTCCGCGTTGTACACGTACGCAATACCCGTGGACTCTAGAGGATTCGTATTGTCGCTCGGGAACTCGAATATCTTATCAACTTCATTCCAGCACGTAGTCTGGTTGAATGCCGCGGTTGTAAGCGTAGCTTCTTTAGAACATAGCGCCGGGAGCAGCCGTGGGGTCGCCGTTGGATCCCACAAGCCTTGCGGGTCTTGCGGTAAGGTGACGCCCAGTACGCGGCCAAATTCCTGCTGCCAGGATGGCCACGCAGTCAGGGTCATGTGCTTGATGTAGGTACCAGTATCCAAGGAGGGATTTTTGCCATTCGCCCGGTGGTACGCGGCAATTCCGTACACAACTTCATTCAAAGCATGGAAACGCTTCAGGTCGTTGCGGAGATCGGTTTTAAGATCCGAACCTGCACTTGCGTTGAAACGCAGGTTCTTTAGAATTTGCTCAAAAATTTGGACAGTCTCGGAGCGGGCATTGTCCGTGTGCGAGAAGACGTAGACTGCGGGATGCGACCAATTGGTATCAGCATCGTAGTAGTCCGCAACCACGTATACAGTACGACCTTCACGCAAGGCCGGGTAGCCATCAACCTCGAAGGTGGTGCCGGTAGAGGCTTTGCCAAAGGTGCGCTCGTACCAACGCTTCGGGGACAGGTCAATCCGGTACACGCCGAGTGGTTCAGTAGCCGAGCCGATAACCCGCACGCCAATGCTATCGCCCGTACGGTTACCGTCTTTATCGTTGACGAACATGAAGTACTCTTTACGGACTTCGCCAGCTGGTGGCCCGAACACCGGCGCATCAAGGGAGGCGCTATTCACATCGTCACGGCAAAAGCCAAAGGTAAAATCGTGGCTGGGAATGGTGGCGGTGGCGGGATCGCGGAATGGGAACACCGCCGGCGGGGTGGGCCAGGGCTTGGCACACAGGAACGTTCGAATGGGGATGGCAGCTGTCCCACTGCCGGACGGTACGCCATTGAATACTGGACCGACGACTGCGACGGTGAGCTGCTCGCTGCCGTTCGCCACATTCTGACCCGTGGCGCAGTAGTTCTCACTCGTTTCGTTCTCTGGGCACGGGGCAGGTGGGGGGGATGTTGCCGGGGCGAAGGTATTCGATGGACCAAAGGTGGGGCTGGTGTCGGCCTGCGTCCATCCAGCTGTGCTGAGGGTCAGGGGGCCATCGCCGTTCGCGTCGTACGCGCGGACGAGGTACGCATGCTGGTTGCCTGCAGCGCCAAATGCATCATCCGTGCAGCTATCCCCGCTGCAGGTGAAGAGGTCGTCGCTGATGGGCAAACCCGTAATCGCAGAATTGATAGAGACGCTGGCTATAATACAGATGCGGAACGATGCATCGACGGTGTACGCAGCAGATATGAAGCCCGCAGCCGGGAGGTACACAATGTTCGCCCCGTCCATTGCCTGAATACCCGTAACTCCACCGGGCAGGACAACGGTGTAGATACCATCCCCAAGCGGCGCCGTGGGTCGCACCGTAATAATCTGGCCGGCGATCTGCAACGTTGTAGGTATTTCCGTGATACCTTTCAATAACTTAATGGTGCCTGCATTCACGGTGCTTGGAATAACCGTCTTCCCGGCCGCGATGATAATGCTGAACTGCGTGTTGCGGCACGTGCCGGTTGGGTTGTCTACCCGAGTCACTAACCCATTCGTACAGTTCAATGTCGGGCGGCATATATTCGTCTGGCAGCACCCTGTGCTGCACTCGCTGTTCTGGTTGCAGCTCACCGCAAAGTCCACTGGCGTGGCAATGCAGAACTGACCTCCTGATGGTGTGCCGATGGTAGTTTTTGCGGTTGTACCACCAGAGGGGATCCCTGCTGTTGTTGGTACATTCGACGCGGCAATCGTCACAGAACTCACAGTCGTACTGTCGCCAGGAAGTGGTAGCTGGTTCAGTGGACCATTTGCTTCCGTGAAAAAAGCTTGGCTACTCGGTGGTGTGTTGGTAGGAATGAAACGACTACCGTTGTAAGTGACAGATTCCCCCTCGCGACGAGCGGGTGGAGTTATGTTACAGAGGATAGGCACACCAGTAGATGGCACTGATACGTTCGTACCAATCTGGGAACGGCAAACGTTGGTAATGGTGTACGTCGAGGGATTGCTGGTAAAACCACCGTAACTGGTGTCGGTGCGCACCTGAACATCCCACGCCGAGCCAACCGCAGCACTTTCAGGCATTGCCTGAACTTTAATGAAATCATTATTCCAACCAGTTGGTCCACATATGGCGAAACTCCCGTTCTCAACTGTTGGTGGTGGCCCAGGGTTTGAGAACGTAACCTCGCCACTCCCTTTGGCGTTACCGAAAAAGCAACCATTCACATTGAGCATGTTCCCTGCTGGACCTGTGGGGAATTCTATATCCCGAATCCAGGGTCGACACTGATGCGTCGGCACATTGCACGAAGAACCGGTGCAGAAGTAGCTCCCCCCGTCGTTCTGCCGGCCAGTACAGTCGGCATCGGTATCGCAATAGTTGCGCTGGACAATGAGGTTGCCACTGCCGGTCTTGCCGCTGTAAGTTGCCCGGATTTGCGCTGTACCATTGTTCGTCCCCCCAACGACAGTCGCAGTACCGCGGTTATTGTCGGGCGAAGGGAGTGGAGGGATGGCTGGATTGTTTGAAGATACAACGGATGCGAGCGTAGCGTCACTGCTAACCCAGCTGAAGCTACCGGGCAAACCAGTTAGCAGCGCACACTGGGCGCCCACTGCAGAAGCATCGAATGTCCCTAACTGTGCAGTGTACAGGGGGCCAATGGACACCGGACTGACAACCACGGAATCCGCGTCGCAGTTTATGACCCCGCTGCGCACGCGGAAATGCCAGGAAAAAGGCGCTGACATTGCCACACCAGCTGCGCTTTGTATACCAGTGCCCAAGGTAACCTCGTACCAGAAATTTCCTTCCAGAACTGCAGCCGGAGTGAGGGTGACAGTATCGTCAGCAAGTGTGGTGGTGGTCACCACCGGCGCACCAATAGTTACGGCTTGGGGTGCGGTGCAGGTTGTGAAAGTATCTTCAGTGCCAGCACCACAGCGACGCATCGTGATATTACCAGTGGTTAACGTTGTAGCATCCATTACCTCGGTGAAACGGGCTTGAAGGCTAATATTCCTGCAAATATTGGTACTACCCGGGTATGGATTTGTTGAAGGCAGCACCCCGGCGCCTGGATTGCACGCGGCATTCTGAACGACTTGCGGAATATCATCTGCTGGGTACTTGAAAGACCTCGGATTAGAGGCGCGCCCATTTACGGTTACGTAGAAGTTATAAGTGCTAGCTGGGAGGGCGCCGCTCGGTTGGGCGGTTAAGTTTTTATCGTCAATTAAACTATTAAGCGTTCCGGCAAGGTAGCTGTAACCAATAGTAATTGGCCCGGCACTAAAGCCCTCGCCTAGCGCATTAACCTCCCGCATTGGGTCATTCGACTCGTTCGGCGTAATACTGCACAAATTCGGTCCATCGACATTCTTGATATCAAAACGTGCGGTATTGCTAATACCCCGCACGTCATTAAACGTGTCGGAATTAACTTGAATATGTGTGACGTCGTCAAAGGCAAAGCCCTCTGGCACTTGAACGACGATTTCCGTGTCAGTCCAACCGTTTGTGACGCAACTGGGGGTGGATGCCGGAGTTGGCGTGCCGTCGTTTCTACGGAAGGCCACAGTACCACTGGTACCAAAACTGCTACCGCTGATGGTCACAAATCTGCCGGCTTTACCTTCGTGCGGGCTAACCCAGTCTATATGCGGGCTCTGGATGTCAGCATCTGTAGAGGACGGCGGACTGATCTGTGTTGCCTTTTCCACAACCAGGGGGCCATAAATTGCGCCGGTTGGATCATAGCTCGACGCGGTTATTGGGCCATCACGCAATGGTCCGGTGGGGACGATTGTCTGAATGGTAGTATTGTCAGCACTAACTAAGCACGCCGGTGAGGCCGTTTGGTTAGCAAAATTATTATTTGCAAAGCACTGGCTAACCGTACCGCCGTTGGGTGTCGCCAATACATTACCGCTAAAACGGACGTTTACAGCCCCCAGGCCGAAGTTCGACCCGGTAATAGTCACGGGATATGGATCAGCTTGGTTGCCGTGGTATGCCGGATTGGTGACACCGGTGATAATTGGCGTGCAATCGATGGTGTCGGTATCGGCGGTGGTGAAGTCAAAACGGTAGTTGTCTGTCGGTGCGCCATCAGCCGTACCGTTATCCGTGCAGGTGCCCAAACCGTCGCCGCAGTCCAGGGCATTAGCGCACGTATCGCGGTAACCTAAGGTGGTAACCGCGCCATTATTTGCGCTCAAGGTAACCGTGTACGTTTGGTTCTTTTGCAGCGGTTGACTAAGAGTAATCTGAATTATATCAGGCGTTGGCATGTCCACACGCGTCACCGTTGCATGTGCCGGCATAAGGGTAAAGTTCGCTGGATTCATGGCCGAGGGCGGGAACATCCCTTCGTTGAACTGCACCTCAATGATAGGTGAGAGGCACTGAATAATTTCGTTATGCGTCGGAGCAGTAGCAAGAACCGTTGGCGGATCTTCGTCATCCTCGGTACCCGTGGTAAATGTCCAACCATCTGGTGGAATTGGTCTGGATGCTGGCACACTCCCCGGGGCAATACTGGTTATACTAGTAGTGTTTACGGTGTACTTTGTATTCGGCACGTAGTCGGCGCTCGGTACGAATGTGGCCACGTTATTCACGTTGATGGCTGTGCCACTGACACTTGTTCCGGAAGCACAAACACCACCCGGACAGTCTTCCAGGGCTAGAGCGCCCGAGCCAATATCGTTCTCGTAGGGCGGGTTGGGCGCCGTTGGGATGAGGCCGCCGAAGCCGGCAGACACGGCCTGGCAGAGCTTCACGTTCACGGCTTGGTCATTGGGGTCTTCCCACGTGGCGTAGTAATCCCGAAGGTCGGGCGAAATGCAGAGCGGGTCGGGAGCGAGAATACCAAAGGTGTCTCCGTCACCATCGTCTATGCAAAGCGTACAGATAGGTGTGGGCGCTCCGAGCGTACATTCAGCGGCCACCGCCCCGCTCGTCGTCGCATTCGTAATAAACCGCTGGATAAACAGCACAATTGCCCAGGACACCAGAATGATGACCAGGCCAATGACGCCGTTGATGAGCGTTCGCTTGGCTTTCTCAATTTTCTTCTCATCGCCGCCCGAGGTGAGCCACAGGAAACCGCCATAGAGCATGACCATGACGGCAACCAAACCGAGCAGACCCAACGCCCACTTGAGGATGTTAATGATGGTCTGCTTCAGGTCGGCGTTCCCCAGCCCAAGGCTGCCGCCGACGTTCTCGATGGTTATGGCTTGCGCATAATGCCCCACGGCCAAGAAGCCAAGGACAATGAGGATGAAGCTACCCAGACCAAGAATGAGTGGGCGCCACGATCGATGAGGAGGATGTTGCATGCTGCTAAGCCGACAAGCTTACGTGCAGAACGCCCCGTTCAGTACGGGGATTTTTTAGGGGGAGAGAATTTTTTTAACGAGGGCTTGAATAATTTTGCCGTCGGCGCGGGTGCCAACTTTGGCCATGACCGAGCCCATGACTTTCCCGAAGTCGCCTGGCCCCGTGGCTCCAACGGCTGATACTTGTGCCGTAATGATAGCGCTAATTTCCGCTTCGGAAAGGCCTTTCGGCAGGTACGCCTGGAGTATAGCAATCGCAGCCTCGTCGGCGTCGGCCAGATCCTGGCGGCCGCCGGTACGAAACTGCGCCGCCGCTTCAGTCCGGCGCTTCACGTCCGAGGCGATGAGCTTCTCCACGTCGGCGTCATTGAGGCCTGCCCGTGCAGCAATCCGGGCGTTCTGCAGGCTGCTCTTAAGGAAACGGAGTACTTCCACGACCAAAGCCTCACGCGCTTTCATAGCGGTGAGGAGATCGGCGTCAATGCGCTCGGCGAGGGTCATTTGAATTTGACGTTCAAGAGTTTCGCGAGGCTGCGCGTGCGGCCGCGACCTTTGGTCTTGGCCATGAGGTCGTCGAGCTTGCCAATTTTCCGCAAATATTCCTTCTTTTCCGTAATCTTCGAGCGGCGGATAGCTTTATCCTTGACCTTTCGATCATTCGGAGCAGACAAGAAGTACTGGTCTTTCTTGGTGCGCAGGAGCACGCCGCTCTGCTGGACACGCCGATTGAACCGTCGGATTAGGCTTTCCGAGGACTCGTTATCTTTCTTCTTTACTTCAACCACTTGGGGGACACCTCCTTAAAAGTTATTAGATTGATGCTATGACTATGACACGGGAAACAAAAAAACGCAAGCTACCGTGGGTGGCCGCGAGCTCTTGCTCGCGGAAGAATCAGGCGAAAGCGAGGGCTTTCGCCTACCCGTTTTTATTAGGGCGCGCGCCACCCATTATATGCACGTGCAGGTGCGGGACTTCCTGGCCGCCTTCTTTACCCGTGTTGAGGGCGGTTCGGAAGCCGCGCTCTTTCAAACCCACGACCGCCGCCACATCACCGACGTGCAACATGAGTTTGCCGAGCATGGGTTCGTCTACCGAGGTCACGGTGGCTAAACTCTCCACGTGCTTGCGCGGGATGAGCAGCACGTGTACCGGGGCTTTGGGGTGTATGTCGCTGAAGGCGAGGAACTCGTCATTCTCCCAAACAATCGTGGCGGGAATCTCTTTTTTCGCGATCTGGCAGAACAAGCAGGCCATTTCCCTACTCTTGGATGTCAGCGACAACGTCGCCGTTCACCAGCTGCTTCTCGCCATTGGTCTTCTGCACGCGCTTCTTCACTTCACCGACGGCTTTACCGAAGTCAACAACTTCCTGAATACCGCTCTCCATGTCGCGGATGAGGATGGTGCCGTCAACCAATTCCTTTTGCCCAAGGATGAGCGTAAATGGGGCACGGAGACGGTTGGCCGACTCTAATTGGGCTTTAATGCTGGTCTTGGAAAAGGTTGCGGCTGCCCGGATGCCAAGACTGCGGAGCTCGCGGAAGAGCTTGATGGACTTCTTGCGCGCCGCATCGCCGAGCTGAGCAATAAACACATCAGGCCGGAGCGGCGCTGGGGGCTGGATACCGCGGGCTTTAAGCTGCATTATCGTGCGCTCGATACCGCCGGCGAAACCAATGGCGGGTGTGGGTCGGCCACCAAAGAGCTCCACGAGGCCGTCGTAGCGACCGCCGCCGCCGAGGGCGCTCTGCTGCTTCTCCACGCCAATGTCATCGGCCACCGTGTACTCGAAGGCCGTGTGGGTGTAGTAATCCAGGCCGCGAACGATGCGGGGGTTGAGGTCATAGGGCACATCCATATCATCCAGGTGCTCCAGGACTTTCACGAAGTGCTCCTTGGCCGGTTCGGACAGGTGGTCGAGGAACGGCGGCGCGTCTTGGGCGAGCAGCTGGCAATCCGGTTCCTTGCAGTCCAAAATGCGCATGGGGTTCTTAATCAAGCGCTTTTTGCACTCCTCGCACAGGCGCGTGCGACGCGGCTTAAAGTACTCCAGGAGGACTTTGAGGTACGCCGTGCGGGAGGCGGCGTCACCAACGGAATTCACCTGCACGCGCACGGGAATGCCGAGTTCTTGGTAGATCGTCGCGCCAATGGCAATCACTTCCGCGTCCACCACCGGGTGGCCATCGCCAAGGATCTCGAAGCCGAACTGCCAAAACTGACGGTAGCGCCCGCTCTGCGGCCGGTCGTAGCGGAACATAGGGCTAATGTAGAAGAGCTTAATGGGCTGGGGCATGGCCATCATGCCGTGCTCCAGGTAGGCGCGCACGACGCCGGCAGTACCTTCGGGGCGTAAGGCCACGGCATCGCCGCCGCGGTCGGTGAAGGCAAACATCTCCTTTTCCACGATGTCCGAATCCTTGCCGACGCTGCGGACGAACATGGCGTTCTCCTCCACCACCGGGGTTTCGATACGCTCGAAGCCAAACTCTCGGGCGACGCTGATGACCTTATCAAACACAAGGTTCCACCACGGCCAGTCTACGGGCAGGATGTCTTTCATGCCGCGGACGAGCATGGGGGTCTTCCCTTTCTTGGGGACAAACGGGGCTTCGGGCACTGGGGTTTTCTTAGGTAACATATGGCTTAGGGGGTTTTAAGAATTGGGTAGCTGGGAGCCTGAAAACGCATGAGGCGGGAGAATGGAAAGGCGCGGAACCATGTCCGACCGACGATGTATGACCGGTTCACCGGGCCGAAAATGCGGGAATCCAGGCTGGCCGATCGATTGTCGCCCATGAGGAAGTACTCCGCTGCCCCGAGGGTCAGGTCAACCGCACCGGTGGTCTGAACGGAAGTATCGAGGTACGCCGACTCGTCTAGTTGCTGGCCATTCACCCAAACGCCGGATTCCTTCACCTGCACGGCTTCGCCGGGTAAGCCAATCACCCGCTTGATGAAGTACTGGCTGGGATCATTCGGATAGCGGAATACCACGACCTCACCGCGAGTGGGACTATTGAACCGATATGTGAGTTCATCGATGATTAGGTACTCATGGTCTTCGTAAGTTGGCTCCATGGAAGCACCCTTCACATAGAACGGCTGGAACAGGAAGTGCTTGACGAGCACGACGATGGCGAGTGCCATGGCGACGACCTTTACGACTTCCCAGAGCATTAACCAGCCGCCATTGAGTTTAAACTTCTTTGAATCGGTGGGCATGTGCTGAGGGTGAATGAAGAATTATTGAAATGTGGTGGACGATGAAGGATTTGAACCTTCGACCTCGCCGATGTGAACGGCGCGCTCTAACCAACTGAGCTAATCGTCCGGGTTTTAGAAGTTGACGAAACCCCAATAAAATCAAGCGAATGTGCAGAATTGTAGCACACTGGAGGGAGAAAGCAAGGCCGAAGGAGCGGCCAACCGAAAACCTTGACCCAGCACCACTTTCGCAGCAGCCAAAGTGGTGCTGGGTTGACGGAGGTGGGTGAAGTTGGTACGGTACACCTACTCTTGAATGTGGTATGGACAATAAAGAACCTGCTGGAAAAGCAAAAGCTCAACCCGTGACCACACCCCCACCGGACGCGAAAGCGAGTGCCGGTGCTTTGCCGTCCACGAAACGGCACCCGCCTGCGACGCCGCTTCGGCCTTCGCCGACCGTAGTCAAGGCTTCGGCCGACAGAGGTCGGCGGGCAGGTTCCCGCTTCCACTGGTGGCACGGCATCATCGTCGTCGCGGCGGTCGTGGCGATAACCGCCATTGGCCTGGGTTGGAAGCTGCTAAAAGTGAGTGGTACGGTCTTCGACAATGGCGCGGATACGTCTGTGTTTGGCCAGTTGGGCAAGCTCATCCTGCCGGGTGACCGGGAGCTTAAGCAAGACGCGAAACACCGAACGAACATCCTGCTCGTGGGCTACGGCGGGGTAGGGCATGAAGGCCCGTACCTGGCCGACACCATCATCCTCGCCAGCCTAGACAACACTACCAAGGAAGTGGGCATGCTCTCCATCCCGCGGGACTTCCTGGTGGATCTGCCCGGCTACGGCTACCGCAAGATCAACAACGCTCTCGCCTTTGGTATGACGGAGGAAAATCCAAAGGGCGGCGATGTACTCATAACTAAGGCAGTTGAAGAAGTGACGGGTCAGACGGTTCACTACTTCGCCCGCGTGGACTTCAACGGCTTTAAACAAGCGGTGGATGCCGTCAACGGCGTCGACATTACCGTGGACACGGCGTTCAAAGACTTCGAGTACCCAACGTACAACTACGGCTACCAGACAATCGCCTTTGAAATCGGCAAACAGCGGATGGATGGCGAACGTGCCCTGCAGTTTACCCGCTCGCGCCACGGCACCAACGGCGAAGGCTCGGACTTCGCCCGCTCCGTGCGGCAACAGAAGCTGCTCTTCGCCCTCCAAGAAAAAGCACGCTCGGTGGGTACGCTCACCAACCCCGGGAAGATTAGCGGCCTCATCGATACCTTGGGCGCGCACGTGAGCACGACCTTCGAACTCTGGGAAGTCATGCGCTTCGCCAATCTAGCCAAAGAGTTCTCCCCCGACCGCGTTGCTACCCGCGTGCTAGAGACGACGGCGGATAGCGTGGTTCGCGCCGGAACCGGTATCGAAGGCGCGTACATAATTCAACCACGATTGGGTCTGGGGAACTACGCGGAAATCCAAGAGCTTACCAATAACATTTTTCAGTACAACGCCGTGGCGACCGAGGCCGCGCCCATCCAGGTGGTAAACGCGACAACGGAGACCGGCTTAGCGGATACGGTCGGCCACGCCCTCCGCGGCTACTCGTACGACGTGCGGAGCGTCACGTCACCGAATAAGGTTAGTTACGACACCTCAATTATCGTCGACCTCTCGAACGGCCAAGCGCCGCAAACCGTGGCCAGCTTGCAGCAGCGCTTCGGTGGCAGCATTACCACCAGCCTCCCGGCCGACCTCCTGCTCGCCCCAGGCAGAACAATCGTAAACCAGCCCGGCAGAGCCGGGTCCAGCTCTGCCGGAAACGCAAACGGGAATACCAACAGCCCGATCGTCGAACCAAAGGTACTACTTATCCTCGGCCGGTCGGCCATTACCATTGCCAACAGCATGTACCCTAACGTCATCCGCAACCTCCCTCCTGCTCGCTCCACCTAACTGCTGTATGTCCTCCCCTGCCGTCCTCCTCCTCGGCCGGACGAACGTCGGAAAATCCTCACTCTTCAACCGCCTCACGGGTGGTCGCTTTGCGATTGCCGATGAAACGCCGCATACCACGCGCGACCTGCATCGCCACGACCTGCAGTGGGCAGCCGCTCGCTTCACGCTGGTTGACAGCGGCGGCTTCGACATCCGCAACCCCGACGAGCTCCATACTGGCGTGCTGTGGCACGTCGACCGCGCGCTAAAGGAAGCCGCCGCAGTCGTCCTGGTGGCCGAGTACCCGCTCGGGCTGCGACAGGAAGAGAAGCGCTACCTAAAAATGCTCCTGGCGCAGAAGAAACCCGTCATCATTGCGGTGAATAAGGTGGACCACCCCGATACCCGTCGCGACACCAGTGCGCTGAAGCCTTACTTGTTCAGCGGCGTGAAGACCGTAGCCGTCTCGGCGAAGAACGGCGGCGGCTCGGGTGACCTGCTGGATGTAATTGCGAAAGCAGTGGGCACAAAGACCAAGGAAACTTTCCAGCCCCGACGGACGCGCATCGTGCTCATCGGCCGCACGAACGTCGGGAAATCGGCGCTCACGAATGCAATCCTTCGTGATGAGGTGCGCGTCGTCTCCAGCCAGCCGCACACCACCCGCGATGCCGAGAACTTCGACTGCACCTGGGATGAGCGGCTGCTCACGCTGGTGGACACTGCCGGCGTCCGAGCCCACGGCAAGACCGGCTCGCGCGTGGAAGCCCTAAGCCTGCGCCACACCCTGGATGCGCTCGACCAAGCAGACGTCG
>JAUYFT010000016.1 GCA_030689605.1 bacterium
GTGCTCTTCGCATCTACTTCACAAACAACTGTCCGGTTGCCCCGCTGCATAAGTACGTCCAGCGGGTTCAGGGTTTTGCGGGGATAAATGGAACGTATTTTTGCCCAGCCGATTACGCCGCCTGCACCGGGAAAACGGGGACGTACTTCTGGATGGTTTACAATTCGGTGCGGCACACGTTCGTGAACGCCTCCCAGAACAAGTTCAACCGTGGCCCGCTCGTCGCGTTCGATACCGAGAACCACTGGCACTTCTGGCGTGAGGCCAAAGATTGGCCTGGCCTTGCCGCCTTCGAAGCACAGTACCAGACTAAACTCACGGCACTCATCTCCAATGGCCCGGCGCTCTTGGTGGGCAATCAAATCGTGGTTACGTCTACCGAACTAGACACCAAGCAGCGAACCGTGAAGAGTGCTAGAAGCGGCTTCGCTTTTAAGGGTAAAAATGTCTACCTTATAGTGGTAAACAACGCGACGGTGCTGGACTTGGCCGCGGTTATGGCCTATTTCAAGATGGAGTACGGTATAAACCTTGATGGGGGCGGTTCATCCTCTCTCTATTACCTGGGCAAGTATCGTGTGGGGCCGGGGCGCAATATCCCTAACGCCCTCCTGTTTTCGGAAGTTTTGGTGCAGTAGCGCCCGTTTTCAGGCCGGGGGCGTCGTGGTATGCTATGTCCATGCGCATTCTAAAAACCTTAAGTTTCGTCGCCCTTACCGTAACGCTCGCGGTCGGTCTTGCGGCGTGCGGCAAGAAAGTTGAACCGCCAGCACCGAATGCGAACCAGAATGCTAATGAGAATGTGAATGTGGCTGTCCCGGACGTCTCCGGCTCTGTCGGAAACGGGAATGCTAATGGGAATGAGAATGCCAATGGGAATGAGAATGTGAACACCCCCGTGGATGCAAACGTAAACGGGAGTGCGGATTTGGATAACGATGGTCTAACGAACGACCAAGAACGACTCTATAAGACCGATCCGTTGAATCCAGATACGGATGGGGATGGGTACAAAGATGGAGCCGAGGTAGCGACGGGGTACGACCCCACGAAAGTTTCCGAAGAGGATGCAAAAGTTATTGATCAGCTAAAACCAGTGCAGACCCCTGGCCTGCCCACGCCGCCAGTCCGGGCGACAATTCTGCGGGCGGTGCAGAGTTTCCCGTTCCGC
The DNA here is from genome assembly GCA_030689605.1 of bacterium. GTDB lineage: Bacteria > Patescibacteriota > Patescibacteriia > PEXW01 > PEXW01 > CAIPSZ01. The sequence continues at coordinate 1,172 of JAUYFT010000016.1, forward strand.
GCCACGAAAGCAGAGGGCCAGGTAACGATTCGCTTGGAATCGAAGTCAGCAATTTCCATTGTCAATTTTGCGCTCGATTACGCGGGGGGTGTAGACAATCATGGGCCGTCGTTAAACCTTGATAATAAGTATACGCTGCTGGCGGGAACTTTTGATAAGGGCAAAGTTTGGGTAACTGGCCGAGACTTTGTGAAAGGTCCGCATTACATGTCGACGAGTAATACGGTAGGAACCCTCACGCTTTTCCCGGCGCCTACACCGCCTTTCTTCATTGACGGGCGCGGCGAAGGCGGCATTGAAGACGCCGCCGCAGTTTCGGTTAACACCTTCGTCGCAGATTTCCCAAAGAGCGGGCAGTATAGGTTTGAATTCAATATCATTCGGGGTCGGGCGAAGATTGCGGTAGAGAATTCTAGCCTGGTGCTGAAGGACAAGGTGTACCCAGTGGTCGACACGATCAAATCGGTGGTTCTTACCGCTGATGTTGCCGAAGGCCTGCACACCATTAACATTACGGGTCAGGAAACGCCGTCTTGGTCATTGCGCGTGTCGAAGACCTAGCTGCACGAGCGGTATTTCAAGTCCGTCTCAATTCTCGGCAGTGGTACACTTAGGCTATGCTCGATAAACGCCAGCACTACCTGCAAATTGCCCTCAATGGCACGCTTACCGACGCGCGGACGATTATTTCGGCACTACCCAGTTCGCGGCGTCTCATCTACGAAGCGGGGACGCCCCTTATTAAGCGTTACGGCGAAGATGGCATTCGCTCGCTCCGGAGTGCGATTGACGCCAAGGCCGGCTTTGGTCTGCCCGTGCTCCCGCAGACGAATAACTACGGTCTCATTGGGCTTCTCGCTGATGGCATTCTCGCCGCGAGTAGAGCGAACCGTCCGGCTCTGAAGGTTGAAGGTACGAACGTGCGGCCGTACCTCGTGGCAGACATAAAAGCTATTGACCGGGGTCAAACCGAGGTTGAGATTTGCGCTCGGGGTGGGGCGAACGCTGCCACCGTCATGGGCACGGCACCGGTGGAGACTCTAGATGCCTTCATTGACCAGTGTGCCAAACACAATCTGGATGCCATGGTCGACATGATGAACGTAGAATTCCCCATTGAAGTACTGGGTAAGCTTCGGAAGCGGCCGAAAGTGGTAATCCTGCACCGGGGCGTAGACGAAGAGCGGGTGAACCACGAGAAGCAAATTCCATTCTGGGCCATCCAACGGATCATTGGCACCTACGATGTGATGATTGCTATCGCTGGTGGTGATACGGCACGGGAAGTTCAGCGAGCCGCCTTCAACGGCGCGCACATCGTCGTCGTTTGGAAAGATTTCTACGCGTCCACGGCAAATACTAAAACCCTTGCCGAGGCGTTTCTCAAGGATACTAAGTAAGAGAGCCTTACTTCACTTTGCCGGCGAGAGCTTTGAAGCCTTCGAGTATTTCTACGGGCAAGGCGAAGATAATGGTCTTGGATGGGTCTGGATTGATTTTTTCAATGGTGCCCAGCGTGCGCAGGGAAAGCGCGCCCGGTGAGGTCATTAGCACGCCAGCGGCTTTGCCTAGATTTTCGGCGGCGATTAATTCACCTTCAGCTTTGATAATGACGGCGCGCTTCTCGCGTTCGGCTTCGGCTTGTTTGGCCATCACGCGCTTCATATCCGCGGGGAGCTCAATGTCCTGGATCCGGATGGAGGTAACATCAATGCCCCACTTTTTTGTCTCTTGTTCCACGACGACCTTAATCTCATCCGCGATTTTATCCCGCGCCGAGAGCAGCGTATCCAGTTCGAAACCCCCGATAACATCGCGGAGCGCGGTCTGGGCATACTGGTTTACCGCAAAGGCGTAGTTCTGGATGCTTAGCACGGCAGCTTCCGGCCCCTCAACCAAGAAGTACACCACCGCATTGATGCCGACGGGGACGTTGTCTTTCGTTATCACTTCTTGCTGGGGGATTTCCGACGTGGTAATTCGAATATCCACCCGGATCATCCTCTGGAAAATTGGGACGACGTAGGAGAGACCGGGGGTTTTGGTGTGTGAATACTTGCCCAGGGTAAGGACGACCCCCCGCTCGTACTGGTTGATTACGCGAATACCGGCGATGAGAAAGAGCAAGCCGATAACGAAGAGGAAGGCGATGACGGGCATATGATTCGGGTTAAGGTGATACATTAAGAGTATAGCACTCTTGGCTTATACCTAGGAGCACTTGCGCGTTTTCTGGGAAGAGAGTAAACTGACGCTACCTAACTAGGAGTTTATGGCTTTTTTCTCTACCCGAACCGACTACAGCCTCATCATGCTCCGAGCGCTCGCAAGCTCCAAAGGTTTTGTTTCTTTGCGTATCGTCGCCAAGAACAACCGTCTCCCATACCGTTACGTCAGTCGGTTGGCCGGAGATATGAAAAAGGCCGGCATCCTAAAGAGCCGCGAAGGCGTGCTCGGCGGCTATGCGCTCGCGAAGAAGCCCAAAGATATTCGGCTCATCGACGTCATTGAGCTGCTTGATGGCCCCATGGCTCCGTCACGGTGCACGGCGTCTCCCGGCACCTGCCCACGCGAGGCATTCTGCACGCTTAAGCCACACTGGACAACCATGCATCGGAAGATCCACGCGCAGGTGAGTTCTTACACCCTGGCGAGTATTTCCTAATTTTCCATGGTGCTCACCGTTGACCACCTCGCGGTTCGCGTCGAGGGCAAAGACATTCTCCACGATGTCTCGTTTGTGATTGGCGCGGGGGAGGTGCACGCGCTCATGGGGCCGAATGGGTCGGGCAAGTCCACGCTGGCGAACGCGCTCATGGGTCACCCGCGGTACGCAATTACGGGAGGGAACGTGAGCGTTGACGGCCAGGATATTACCGCCGCGAAGCCCGACGAGCGCGCCCAAGCGGGACTCTTCCTTTCGTTTCAGTACCCCGTAGAAATTCCAGGGGTTTCCGTCCAGAACTTCCTGCGCACCGCCTGGCGCAGCCTCCACAATGACAAGCTGGATCATAAAATTTTTTCCGCGCGTCTGCAGCAAGCACTGGCTGACTTGTGCATCGATCCCGTGTTTGCCAAGCGGGCAGTGAATGAAGGTTTCTCGGGCGGGGAGAAGAAACGCATGGAGATGCTGCAGCTGGCGGTGCTTCAGCCGAAATTTGCCATTCTCGATGAGACGGATTCGGGTTTGGACGTCGATGCCCTGAAAGTTGTGGCCGCCGGCATTGAGCGCGCGCGACATGCGGGTATTGGTATACTACTCATTACACACTACCCACGCTTACTCGAGTACGTGGTACCAGACTTCGTGCATGTCCTAATTCAGGGCCGCCTCACGCAATCCGGGGGGAAAGACTTGGCGTACGAAATCGAACGCGTGGGCTACAAGGAGTCGGCGCAGTGACCGCGCTTACTCCAGACACGAGTACTCCCGATCCAATCGCGTACCAGTTCATGGCAAAGCCCGGCCTCTCGGCTAAGGTGGTTGAGCATATTTCGCACTACAAGAACGAACCCGACTGGATGCGAGCCGTGCGTCTTCGGGCGTTCCAGATTTTTCAGAAGAAAACTCTGCCTAAGTGGGGCGGCGAGCTCCGCAATATCGACTTCCAAGCAATCCACTACTTCATGAGCCCGACAGGAAAGCTCGCCCGATCGTGGGATGACGTGCCCGTTGATATTCGGAACACGTACACTAAAATTGGCATCCCCGAAGCCGAGCAGAAGTACCTGGGTGGGGTTATGGCGCAGTACGAATCGGAAGCGGTGTACCATTCCTTGCGCGAGAACCTTTCGAAGCAAGGAGTGATTTTTCTGGATATGGATGCCGGACTGCGAGAGTATCCGGACATTGTGAAACAGTATTTTGGTACGGTCATTCCGGCGGGCGACAATAAATTTTCTGCCCTGAACACGGCGGTGTGGAGCGGCGGCAGTTTCGTGTACGTTCCGGCTGGAGTAAAAGTTACCGTTCCGCTGCAGGCCTATTTCCGAATCAACGCGCCGCGCGTGGGGCAGTTTGAGCGCACGCTCATCGTGGCCGAAGAGGGGAGCGAAGTGCACTACGTGGAAGGCTGTACCGCGCCAGTGTACGCGGCGGACAGCCTGCACTCGGCAGTCGTGGAAATTATTGTGAAGCGTGGGGCGCGCGTGCGTTACACCACGGTGCAGAACTGGTCTAAGAACGTGTATAACCTTGTCACGAAGCGGGCGTTTGTCTACGAGGATGCCACTATGGAGTGGGTAGACGGGAACCTGGGCAGCAAGCTGACCATGAAGTACCCCAGCGTGTATCTGCTCGGCCGGGGCGCGCGGGGCGACGTACTCTCCATTGCGTTCGCAGGTGATGGCCAGCACCAGGATGCGGGCGGCAAGGCAATCCATGGCGCACCAGATACCCGCTCCACGATCATTTCGAAGTCCATTAGCCGCGAGCGCGGCCGAACGTCGTACCGCGGCATGGTGCAGATTCCCAAAGGCATGCGCGGTTGCAAGTCCTCGGTGGTGTGCGATGCGCTGCTCCTCGACGATTCGTCCCGCTCCGATACCTACCCGACCATGGACATCCGCGAGTCCGATGTAGCCGTGGCGCACGAGGCGAGCGTAGGTAAGATTGGCGAGGAGCAGCTTTTTTACCTGCAGTCGCGCGGGATCGCCGATCAGGAAGCGCGCAGCCTAATCGTGCAAGGCTTCATCGAACCAATTGCGAAAGAGCTCCCACTAGAGTACGCCGTGGAACTTAACCGCCTCATTCGGATGGAAATGGAAGGGAGTGTTGGGTAGCATGAATTCCTCCTCTCCTCGTAGGAGAGGATGCCCGAAGGGCAGGTGAGGTTCACCAGGATTGAAAAATAGCTATCACTCTTCATTCCCTCACCTCCATCTCCTCTCCCAAAGGGAGAGGAGGGAAATCAATCAAGAATTATTCATTCATGCAATATACTTTTCCCCAACTCAAAAACGACCCGCTCCGGGCTATTTCATTGGACATGGCAGCACATGAAGAGCGAATAGTGGTGCCTGCGGGCGAACACCTAGAAATCACACTTTCGCCAGTAACTGGAAAGACTCTATACAAGGTTGAGGTTGCAAAAGATGCATCGCTGACGCTGCTCTTGGCCTCGACGTACGCTGATGACGCGTTCCGACTCGTCGAGGTGTTCGCCACCGTCGGGCAGGACGCCTCATTCCACCTCATCGATCGGGCATTGGGTGGGGCGCGTTTGGAGACGCAAGTAACCGTAGCGCTCGCCGCGTCAGGTGCCAGCGGAAAAGTGACTGGCATGTACCACGGGAAGAACCAGCAGCACCATGCCTGCCACGTCATAATGCAGCACGATGTCCCGCACACGCATGGTGACGTGTGCGTCCGCGGCGTGTACGAGGGTCGTGCTCGTGCGGTCTTCACGGGTCTCATAAAAATTGAACCCGGTGCGCAGCAGACCAGGAGCTACTATCGTGATGACGTGCTCCTACTAGACGACGCACTTGCTTATTCCTTGCCCACTTTAGAAATAGAAGCGAATGACGTCAAAGCAAGTCACGGGTCAACGACCAGCCGTATCAATGACGAGCAGATGTTCTACCTGACGAGCCGCGGCATACCGGCTCACCAAGCGCGCAACCTCCTCGTCGCTGGTTTCCTCACGCCCGCGCTCAAGCGCGTACCTGAAGCGCTGTGCAGGCCATTTTTATCTACAGATTGACAGCCTAGCTAGACGGGGTAGGATTGTCACAACAGAGTACGAACTACAAACAGTAAGGAGGTCAACATGCCACGCCAGTCAGCTATTCGGTCGCGGCCGTACTTCCAAGAGTTCACTGCATTGCCGCACTTTGAAATTTTGGTCCTGCGGGCTGCGCTAAAGCCATTCCATAATTCTGTGCAGGCCGATGGAACTTTGCTCGGCAGCTACCTTGAGCGCTGCTTCATTCGGGCGCAGGTAGAGTTGCTGGAATACTGCGTGAAGCTCGATATTGGAGAATCGATTCTGCTTTCTCCCCCCGTGCTGCTGACCGAAGTCCATGACCAGTGCTCGGCGCTCGGGTTTCCTGACGGAGCGGCCGCCTACGACAATGCAGTGCGCGCTGCCCGCGAGCTCCCGCAAATTCCTGCCCGTTTGTACGCGTATGCGAACATTGAGGCTATGAGCGTGCCATCCTTGCGCAGCATCAGCGCCGCATATGTTCGCCAGGATCCCCGGTTCCCACTACCCGCAAGCGAGTGGGGCGCTGCGCTCTGGAATAGGTACTTTGTGGAATTCCCGGGTGATGCATTCCGTATTCCCATCCTGGTGTCGGTAGCGTGGCTGGCCTGCTACGCGCCGGAGCATATTGCACCGCGGGCTCGACAGCTCTTTCGTCAGTTCTTTGATACCACCTTTCACATCGAACACGTTAACTGGGATGAGTATGACACTATGCCCGGCACGTCGGATCCCGATGATGAATAGGGCGATTGAATTGGATGAGGAGAATAAGTAAGTATCCATGACCAAGCGGTTGCTCACAGCAGCCGCTTTTATATTTGCCCTCGTCTACGTGTCGGTGTAGGCTGGATTTGATGCTAGACATTTTTGCAATTCGAAAAGACTTTCCCATCCTTGCGCGGCAGGTGAACGGCAAACCCTTGGTGTACCTGGATAACGGTGCGACCAGCCAAAAACCCTTGTCTGTACTGCAGGCAATGGACGACTTTCAGCGCAACCATAACGCTAACGTCCACCGCGGCATTTACACGTTGAGTGAAGAAGCCACGGCGCTATACGAAGGCGCACGGGAGAAAATTCGTCAGTTTATCAACGCACGTTCGGTGGAGGAAATTATATTCACGCGCAATGCCACCGAGGCAATTAACCTCGTGGCCTTGAGCTGGGCGCGACAGAAGCTAGTAGCTGGGGATGAAGTGCTCACCACGGAAATGGAGCACCATTCGAACATCGTGCCCTGGCAGATGCTGGCCAAGGAGCGGGGGATTATGCTGAAGTTCGTGCCAGCAAAGCCAGATCTCGGCACGCTCGACCTAGGCCTGTTTGAAACGCTTCTCACGCCAAAGACTAAGCTGGTGTGCGTCGGCCATATGTCGAACCTGCTCGGGACTGTGAACCCCGTGAAAACATTCGTTGAAAAATCGCATGCAGTCGGGGCGAAAGTGCTGATAGATGGCTGCCAAGCTGTGCCGCACCTGCCAGTGGACGTGCAGCAGCTCGGCGCTGACTTCTACGCATTTTCTGGTCACAAAATGCTGGGGCCTACTGGTATTGGCGTGCTGTGGGCGCGGAAGGAAATTCTCGATGCAACCGAACCCGTGCTCGGCGGCGGCGACATGATTAAAGAAGTAACCAAAGTCGGAGCAACCTGGAATGACCTGCCATGGAAGTTCGAAGCCGGTACGCCCAACGTCGTCGGTGCGATTGGGCTTGGCGCGGCCGTGGATTACCTAACGAAAGTTGGGATGGAGAACATCTGGCAGCATGAGCAGGATATGGCCACATACGTTCTGCCAAAACTCACGGCTATTCCCGGCGTTCAACTTTTTGGCATGCAAAAACCCTCATTAGACAGAGGCGCTATATTTTCTATTTGGATTGACGGCATGCACCCGCACGACATCGCCAGCATCTTCGACGAGCAGGGGATTGCCATTCGTGCTGGCCACATGTGCAGCCAGCCTATGCTTGAAGTGCTCGGCAAACCCGCCGCCGCCCGCGCCAGCTTCTATCTGTACAACACCCAGGCTGAAGCTGACGTATTCCTCAACGCGATTGAGGATGCGAAGAAGGTGTTTGGGGTATGAGTGTCCTGGCGTTCGCTCTGCTATTTATTGGTACAGTAGCAGGTTATGGAATTGCGAAGTTTTTTGCTGGCAAAAATGAAAATGTTCAGGGCCGTTGGCCATCGATAATTTTTCGAGTCAAGGAGTACAAGGTGCACCTTCATCACTGGATGTGGGGGAGCGCCTGCATAGTGCTCTTACTCCTCATGCACTTTCGAAACAGCATCGTGTACGGATTGCTAATCGGAATTGTTGCACAAGGACTGAACTATTCGAATCGATTCCGTATTATCTACAAAGCATAGATAGCAAGATTGCCACGTCGTCCCGTTGTAGCGGGACTCCTCGCAATGACAAGTTAAAACCCATGTACGAATCCACCCTCCTCGACCACTACCACCACCCGCGGAACACTGGGAAACTGGAACCCGCTGACCGGCAGCACCGCGAACCCAATCCACTGTGCGGGGATGTTATTGAAGTTTTCCTCAAGCTCGACGCGGATGGAAAAGTTGCTGACGTAGCCTGGGAAGGTTCGGGTTGCGCGGTGAGCCAGGCCAGTATGTCGGCTCTTTCCGAAAAGCTCGTGGGCAAGTCCAAAGTTGAACTTGATGCCATGGGCGTGCAGGATATTGAACGATCCTTGGAGACGAGTATCAATCCTGCTCGCTTGAAGTGCGCCACGCTGGGCTTGGTGGCGGTGCAGAAGGCTTTACGGCAAGAAAAACCGTAGTGTGGTGTAGTCATTTGTAGTCGTTCGGCACGTCTGGTATCCTAGGAGCACCTCCGTTATGTAACGAACCCTGGTATGCCCTACAAGAGTATCATCGTCGACCGAGAGAAGTGCATTTCCGCTGGTAGCTGCGTGGCGGTGGCGCCAGAGGTTTTTGAGCTGGATGGCGAGGGGAAGGCCGTGGTGAAGAACGCCACTGGCGATTCTGATGAGATGATCCTGGATGCGGCGAAGGCCTGCCCGACGCTGGCCATCACGCTCATCGATAGTAATGGCAAACAAGTAGTGCCCTGAAGCACGTTCACCGTTAACCAATTTATCATATGGCGCACCAAGTGCAGCCACTACCATTCAGCAAGGATCTGGATGGCATTTCGAAGAAGACCGTGGAAATCCACCACGATAAACTCTACGCTGGGTATGTTGCCAAGCGCAACGAAGTCGAGGCGGCAATTGTGCAAGCCGATGCGAGCAAGGCGAACCAGATTTACTCGGCCTACCGCGGCCTGAAGGAAGGCGAGACGTTCGCCGCCAACGGCATGATCCTCCACGAGGTGCACTTTAGCAACCTCGGGGGTAATGGCGATCCTGCCGGTACGAAAATTCTCGACACCATCACCACCACGTGGGGGAGTTGGGATGCTTTCGTGGTGGCGCTCACTGCCACGGGCATGGCCGCTCGCGGCTGGGCAATCCTGGCGTATGATCCTTCGGATGCGAAGCTTCACTTGTACGCCGCTGACAGTCAGAATCAAGGCGGGGTGTGGGGTTGCACGCCCTTGCTCGCCCTGGACGTGTACGAGCACGCGTACTTCATTGACGTGGGTTCGGACCGGCCGACGTACATCAAAAACTTCCTGAAGAACATTGACTGGCAAGCGGTTGACAAACGCTACCAAGCGGTCGCTGCTTCGTCTTAATCGTTACGTATACCTATGAAACGATTTGCCTATCTTGCCGGTGCGGTTGGGTTGTCGATTGCCCTTGCCGCCTGCACGTCAGCAACTAACAGCAACACTAATACCGTCATCCTCGATTTGGTGAATGAAGCGACAAATACTGCGCCAGTGCTGAATCAGAATGCGAACTCAAGTGCAGTGCTGAACACCAATTCAGCGGCCAACTCGAACGTGGCAGCGAATGTCAATACCAACGCCGCAATTGCGGTATCAATCACCTCGTCAGGTTTTTCACCCAACACGGTTACGGTGAAGGCAGGGACTGTTGTCACGTGGACGAACTCCTCCGGCGGGGACATCCGGGTAGCGTCTGACCCGCACCCCACGCACACGGACCTACCAGGACTTGATTCCTCAACGCTCGGCAATGGCGACTCGTACAGCTTCACGTTCACCAAGGTTGGCACCTGGGGGTACCACGACCACCTAGACCCAATTCTGAAGGGGAGCGTGACCGTCCAGTAAAACTTTAAGCTCACCGAAAGGAGGTGGCACTATGGCATGTCCAAATTGCGGCCACGAGCACGATGGGGGAACGAAGTGCGACTCTGAAGGCTGCACGTGTGAAGGGTAAATCATTTCCGCAGCAATCCATCAGCACGCTGCCTGCCCGCAGAGTGCTGATGCTGCTATACTGCGAGCATGGCATTCGTCCTGCGAGCGAAGCAGTTTGACTTGAGTACCGGCGGGCAGCCGTTCGTCGTGGTGCTGCGCAATGAGGATTGCCAGAACTTTGGTATCCATGCCGGTGACCGGTTACTCCTCCAAGCCGACGGGAAGAAGGTCGTGGTGCAAGCCGATCTGACACACAAGCGCGTGCGGCCGGGGGAAATTGGTCTCTTCCGCGAAGTATGGCGCGAGCATCACATTGATGCCGGCCAACCCGTCACCGTTTCACCCCTGGCTCGACCCGAGTCAATTGAAGCCTTGAAAAAGAAGCTTCTCGGCAAGCGCCTCTCCGAAGCCGAGTTCTTTGCTATTGTGCGGGATATTGTCAGCAACAAGTTTGGCACGACCGAGCTCACATACTTCGCGGCCTCCAGCTTCATCCGTGAGTACTCCAACGATGAGCTCTACTACCTCACCAAGGCGATCGCCCAGACCGGCGAGCAGATTCGGTTTGGCAGTAAGATCGTCGCAGATAAGCATTCGGTCGGGGGCATCGCTGGGAATCGCACAACCATGATCGTCGTCCCTATCCTCGCCAGCCTGGGCGTGACCATCCCGAAGACCTCGTCCCGAGCGATTACCAGCCCGTCGGGCACATCAGACACCATGGAAGTGCTGGCCAACGTCACCTTTCCCGTGAAGCGCATCAAGGAGATTGTCCGCAAGAACAACGCCTGCCTGGTGTGGGGCGGGGGACTAGCCTTGGCGCCGGCTGACGATCGCATTATCAAGGTGTCGCGCCCGCTCTCCTTGGAGCCGTATTCCAAGATGATTGTCTCGATTATGGCGAAGAAGGTGGCCATGGGCGTGACGCACCTGGTCATTGACATGCCGTACGGCAAGTACACCAAGATTCCAGACCTGGCATCAGCGAAGCGCCTGGCCGTAAAGTTCCGCTACTTGGGCAGGCGTTTTAAGATTCAGACTAAGGTAGCAATGATTGAGGCGAAGCAACCTATTGGTGAGGGCGTAGGCCCGGCTCTGGAAGCGCGCGATGTGTTGCGGGTGCTGCAGCAGAAAGACTTTCGGCCGCACGACCTAGAAGACAAGGCCGTCCGTCTGGCGGGTATGCTCATCGAGCTCATTGGTATGGCGAAGAAGGGAGTAGGTGCCAGCATTGCCCGGGACCAGCTCATTGCCGGGAAAGCGTTGAAGAGCATGCAGGGGATTATCCGCAGCCAAGGTGGGGATGCAAACCTCGATTCGGAAGACGTCACGCTCGGCGCCAAGCGGCTTCGGGTGGTGGCCAAACACAGCGGTGTAATTACCACGGTGAACAACCGGGCAATTGACGAACTGGCACGGAGCCTGGGCGCGCCGGACGACAAGCAGGGCGGCCTCCACCTGCGCCGCCGCCTGGGTGACCGAGTCATTGAAGGGCAAATTTTGTACACCTGCTACGCCCGCACCACGAGCCGTTTGAAGCTGGCCGAAGGTGTGCTTAACCACGTCCACGTGTATACCATTGGCCGAAGGTAGGCACAATTGTATTGACATTTACCCCAGCTGTGCTATCCTTCGGTGTTTAGTGAAACCTTGATAAACGTGGGCAAATAAGCCCTCAACCGCGGTTCCGACGGCATTCGGACAAGTACCATGGACGAGTTCACGAAGAACATGTCCACAGCAAAGGAGTAGACGATGTCTACACTGTACACCGTTGGTCAGATGAACCAACTCGGCGATGCGCTTGAGGCTGCCGACTTCACCCCTGAAGACGTCACGAAGCTTCGGACGTCTCCGCAGCTCCATGCCTTCAAACAAGTACTTCTCGGCCACGCCGAAATCAAGCAACTCGAGAACGTCATTGACCTTGATGCTAGCCCGATCTGCCCCGGCAGCTTGACCGTAGAAGAGCACCAGAAGGGTGGATCATTCCGCTGGGATCCGGCAAAGGTTCAGTTGTACCTTTCTAAGCCCCAGTCCAAAGGCAAAGTCATTGGTGGCCTCGATCTCCGCAAGGATCTCGTTGGTAAGCCCGTATTCAACGCTTGCCTCCTGGACTATCTGCTTGCCCATCCACACCTTATTCCCGAAGAGTGGAAAGGAAAGTGCATTTTCTTTTGGGGGACTATCTACCGCGACTCGGACGGCCGCCTGTTCGTGCGTTGCCTGTACTGGCGCGGCGGTCAGTGGCAGTGGAACTACTACTGGCTTGGCCTCGGCTGGTACGGCGACGACCCCGCGGCTTTGCGTGCAAGTTGAACTTTGTACTTTGCCCTTTAGCTTGTTCTGCTCTTGGATCCTTCCCCCTTAGCCCTTCGGCAAGGGTGATGCTAATGCCCCGACCTTCATACACTTTGAAGATCGGGGCTTTTCTTATAGACTAGTGTATGATGCTGGCGAATATGTGGGTGATTACGGTTGCCCGCTGCCGTATCCAGCGTCCTGTACCCAGAACATCTTCGACTATGGTTGGCGATGGAGTGATACCTGGTGCTGTACAAAAAATTAAGAGACTTGGTGCAGGGTGCTAGGCGATTTAATATCGCGAATACTATACAGCCCTAAGAGTAGGTCGAGGGGCAGTGTCAAGGATGGCGCCCTACACGCAACCGCAACTCGAACGGCAACCTGTACGTGCGTTACCTGTACTGGCGCGGCGGTCAGTGGCAGTGGAACAACAACTGGCTTGACAACGACTGGAACGACGACAACCCCGCGGCTTTGCGTGCAACTCTCTCCATTTCTCCCCGTCTTACTTGGCCGGGGAGTTTTGTTTCTTCAGTTGCCCCAACCAGCCGCCGAGCATCCGGCCAATTTCTTCAAGCTCCGCCGAGAGCGCAATAAACTTTTTATCCTCGAGGGATTTGTTCTCCCATAGCACCATGAGGAGGATTTTTAGCGTGTCGACTTTACGGGTGGCTAGGCGAACAACCGGAACTTTCTCGTCGCGCGGCAAAAAGCTGGCCCAGGCAACGGCTTCAATGGTGTCTACAAAAATTGTATCAACTTTGATACCGAGCGAGTAGCGATGGAGCTTCGGCAAGGCGTGGTAGAATGCGTACCAATGACGGTACGTCTCTTTCACCCGCTCGAGGAGCGGAAGCAGTCGGGGGGGGGGTAGACTCTAGGGATGGGCGCGTCCTGTTGCATCATACCTTAGAGAATATCACGTCGGTGGAGAACCTGCTTGCTGCCTGGCGAGAGTTTTTGCCTGGTAAGCGAAATAAGCTTGATGTGCAAGCCTTTAGCCTCCGGTTGATAGATAATATTTTAGAGTTACACCATGAATTGACGCAGGGAATGTATCGTCACGGTTTATACACCCACTTTCGCATCAGCGACCCCAAGCCACGGGACATACACAAGGCCACAGTGCGGGATCGGTTGGTGCATCATGCCATCTATCGTGCCCTGTACCCATTTTTTAGCCGCACTTTCATCGTAGATTCCTTCTCCTGCCAGTTGGGCAAGGGCACACACCGTGCCATGCAGCGGTTTAAGACATTTGTCAATCAGGTTAGCAAAAATAACACCCGTACCTGCTGGGTGCTCAAGGGTGATATCCGCAAGTTCTTTGCCAGTATTGACCAGACAGTATTGCTGCGTCTGCTGGCCGAGCGCATTCCCGACACGCGGATTATGAGGTTGCTTCAGGAAGTCATCCAGAGCTTCTCGTGGAAGTCCGGTACGGGTTTGCCACTCGGCAACCTTACCTCGCAGCTGTTTGTAAACATATACATGACACCGTTCGACCAGTGGGTGAAGCACCAGTTGAAAGCAGAATATTACCTTCGGTATGCGGATGATTTTGCCATCTTGTCCGATAATCGGAAGTGGTTGCAGCGCCTTGTACCAACGATTCAAGATTTCTTGCAGACAAATCTTCGTTTGGATTTACACCCACACAAAGTATTCATCCAGACCTTAGCGAGTGGCGTGGATTTCCTGGGTTGGGTGCACTTCCCCAAGCATCGCGTGTTACGAACCAGTACAAAGCGGCGGATGTTCGCACGCCTCGTCGACCATCCTGCTGAACCCACCGTGCAGTCTTACTTGGGTTTGCTACAGCATGGGGATGCTCGGAAGTTACACGCGCAAGTTATCCATCAGATTGACGACAATAGGGGTTTGACAGGTTTTCCACTATCCTGCTACACTTTGTAGTAGGTAAATTCGTGATTCACGAGCAAGCTTATGGCAAAGCACACAATCCCTGGGTTCGGTGAGCTAGAAACCGCAATTATGGATGTGGTGTGGTCGACGAATCCCATATCCGTCCGTGACGTTCTCGAGCGGCTCGATCGGGGGGGCGCGTATACCACGGTGATGACCGTCATGCAGCGGCTGTTCGACAAGGGGCTGCTGAAACGTAAGCTGGTGGACAATGCGTACCAATACGAACCGGCAATCCCGAAGGAGCAGTTTGTGGAGCAGACCGTTCGGAAGACTGTCGATCAACTCGTGAATGGTTTTGGTAACGTCGCGTTAGCTCACTTCGTTGACGCGCTGGATGACGTGGATGATAAACGCCTGGAGAAACTCCGCCGTAGACTCTCGCCACGCGTATGAAGAGTAACCGAGTTCTCGCCGTCATAGTCGGGAGCAGTGGGGCGCTGGGGCTTGCTGGTACAGGCGCGCTGGCTTCGTTTTGGCCGCACGTGCTGGAAACCGGAATGAATGCAACGTACGCCATTGCGTACGCCTGCCAAGCAGTATTCGCCGACCTCTCCCGCACGCGACTCGTGCTTTCTGCTCTAGGGCTGGGGATCATTGGGTTGTTCGCAGGCTGGTTCGGGTACACGCTGCTCCGCCTCTACCGTTTGAGTCGGCCAGCGAATCTGCCCTTAATCGTCGTACCTGTGGCTGTACTCTCTATTGCTGCCGATGCCGGGCTAGACCCGAGTCGCGTGTCGGTCGTTCGCTCTAG
>JAUYFT010000018.1 GCA_030689605.1 bacterium
TGCTTCTGCATACCGAGATTGACCGACGTCTAAAGATGGTATTTACTCTCCAAGAGCGACACGGAGAACCGAGAATACGGAGGGGAATTCGGTAACCGTTTCTATTTATCTACTGCGGAGGGGTGGCCTTCTGAATACCAGGGGTTTGGGAACAGGAAGACACAGAAACCTTGACTTTTTAAATCTAAGGGAGTATACTTTGAACTAGTAATACCCAATTAAGGGCACTTAGGGTTCAAAGTTTGGCAATATGAAGCAAGATTACCTTCTGGAGCTCATGCGGGCAAAAAATAGCGTATTCACCACGAGCGACGTTGCCCTGCTGTGGGGCGAGCCCGATGTTCAATTCGTTCGTAAAAAACTCTATCGTTACCTAAAAGCCAAAAAACTCTACTCGCTCCGCCGGGGCATTTATGCCAAAGCGAAAGAGTACGACACGCTAGAGCTCGCCACGAAAATCTTTACCCCGGCCTACATCAGTTTTGAGACTGTGCTAGCTAAGGCCGGGGTCATATTCCAGTTTTACGGCCAGATCTTCGTTGCCTCGTACCTCACGCGAGAAATCACCGTCAATGGCCAGGCATTCGCCTTCCGAAAAATTCGGAACACGATTCTAACAAATCAGGTAGGGCTAGTGGTGAAAGACACCTACTGCATCGCGTCACCCGAACGTGCGTTCCTGGATATCCTGTACCTCCACAAGGACTACTACTTCGACCACCTCGATAACCTCGACTGGAACAAAGTCTTAGCGATCCTGCCGATTTACGGCGGCAACAAACGCATGTCGCGACTCATCCAGAAATACCGCACGGCGGCCGAGAAAGCCTAGTCCATCCCCGCTTATGACCTTACACACCGATACGCACAAAACCTTTCTCGTTAGCATCCTCAAGGATATCTACCGAGACAATACGGTGGGACCCATCCTCGGCTTCAAAGGTGGGACGGCCGCATTCCTATTCTACGAGCTCGGCCGCTTCTCCGTGGATCTGGACTTTGACTTACTCGATCCCGAAAAAGAAAAATTTGTTTTCGAGCGTATGGAGCGTATTCTTGCCCCTCATGGAACAATCAAGACGAAACGGCAAAAATTTTACACCATCTTCTTCGAACTTTCGTATGGAAACGACGATCACAACATCAAGGTCGAGATCAACCGACGATACCTTGGCTCAAAGTACGAGGTGCGCAACTACTTAGGCATTGCCATGAAGGTGATGGCTCAAGACGATATGTTCGCCAACAAACTGGTGGCGATGGTCGAGCGCCTGGGTCGTACCAACCGGGACATCTACGACGTCTGGTTTTTCCTGCAGAAACATTGGCCCATTAACCGGACGCTGGTTGAAAAACGGACCGGCACGCCGTTTAAGGAGTTCCTCGCCTTAGGCATCAATAAACTCGATCGATTGCCTGATCGGTCTATCCTGGCGGGGATGGGTGAACTCCTGGACTCAAAACAAAAGGCTTGGGCCAGAGCGAGGCTGAAGGCGGACGCCCTCTTCCTGCTTAAGGTAATGCTAAGTAACGAGAAGTAGTACAGTGTGCAACGTAATATAGGAATTCTAACTGACTTCAGTCCGGTCTGGCCGGCCTACACGTCGCGACTAAAGTCGCTAAGAACTAAAAGTATCTACGGCTTTATGGCTCTATAGCTTTACGGCTGTATACTGTACCCATGCCCCAGCTCGATCAGAACCTCTGGATAGAAGGCGGCTGGTACGTGGACTTCGACCAGCTGGACCAGTTCCGCATCATCGGCCCCAACAACCACCTCTACTGCGCGTTCATTGACGCGCCGCGGCACCGTTTGGCGATCGATAAAGTAGAGAGCACACCAGACCAGAAACTAGTGGTCACTGGCCGGTTCCTAAAGAACACCTTTAACCTCTACTACCCGGTCATGGGCGACATGCGCACCATGCGCCGCTTGGTGATGGATGAGAAAACGGGCGAGCTGCAGACCTTTTTGGAGCTGCGGAAGCGCGAGAGCAGCCAGTCTGTCCCCGCGTGGATCCACCGCAGCCAAGGCACGGACGGCAAAGCCCTGGTGTTTCGCCGCTCATACGGCGAGCACTGGTACGGCACTACCTTCCACTTCCCATCATGGGTGAACGTCACGGCCATAAACCGGCCGTTCGGCGGCTTCAAGCTAGAAGCCAAGGGCAAACGCGCTATCCCCTTCACCATCACCGCGGACACTAACGATGCTACCGAGCTCACCTACCGCTGCTCGGTGGTGCCAGCCGAGGCGATTGAGTGGAAGGTGTTCGGGATAGACGCGAAGACAATTAAAAAATTCTGGTGCCGGTCGAAAATCGAGGTGGACCACCTTATTACCTGGGGCAAGACCAGTGGCGACCGGTTCGGCACCGTGTTCCCACGCGACTGGCTGGAGTCTATATTGCTCGGCGCCGGCGACATCCCGTCCGAGATTGTGGACGCCATGATCATCCGCAGCTTGGCGAATGTGGACAGCCGCGGCCGCATGTGGCACGAGGACGTTGTCGGCGAGTACAAGTACCGGCACCAGCTCTCGGGCAAAGACCTCTTCGACCGGAAGATGATCGACATTGAGCCGCTGGTTATCCTGGCTCTCCGCTACGCCTCCCCCAACCTGTGGGCAAACCATGAGGTGGTGGCCAAGCTGCGCAAGGTGGCCACGTACATTGTCACCCGCGCCGAGAGCAAGCTCTTCATCGCCTTCAAGCGCAAGCCCAAAGCTAAGCAAACGCCGGCGGAACCGTACTACGTCGTCGGTGACTGGCGGGATAGCACCTGGGCCTACAAAAAAATCCACCCGCACCTGGCACCCTTTGATGTAAGCGCCGCACTCTACCCCGAGGCGCTGAAAGAAATTCAACTGCTCACCAGTAAACTCGGGCTGAAGACCAAAGACCTCCCCGCCCTCGTGCACCGGTGGGGCAAAAAAGCCAGTTACTTCGCGTTTACCAATCCAGACAAGTTGCCAGCCTATGCGCTCGCCATCTACAACTTCATCCAAAACGCGCACATAAGCGGCAAGAAACTCCACCTGCAGCAGCTAAAAGTAAACCATCTGGACGAATGCTACCGCTACGCCCTCGGGACGGGCACGGAGTCAGAGCTGACGAGCTTCTGCAAACGCTTGAATGACCCGCACTACTTCTGGACTGGCTCGGGTCCCATGCTTATTGCGGCGAACAACGGCCGGGGCTACGCCACGCAGGAGTACCACGGCCTCGTCATTTGGACCAAGCAGGTGGCCTTCACGGTCATGGGACTGGTGCGGCACCTGGAACGCGCGAAAGCGAACCACTGGAGCGCCAGCACCCAGGTGCTACTCCGAAAGACTGCGCTTGATATCTGCCAGACCATGGTGCGTGCCTTTGCCAAGCTCGGCGCCATTCCGGAGCTCCACTATGATGACCACGGTACGCCCCGCCTCTTCACGGATCAGCAGGCAGTCGGGGAGCGCATGAGCAAGGTACAATTGTGGTCCGGCGTTGGCGCGCGCCGCATCTTCCGCGAGTACTACAAGCTTCGTCGGCGCGGGTAACGTTGCAAATGCCTAGTAATCCGCTAGAATAGAACATTCCCATGCCTGCCCCCCAACTCCACCGCATCGTGCGCCGTCCGGTTCCCCTGGCCGACGACGAACCCCGACGCAGGAAGAAACCCTGGAACCGCCGCCGGTTGCTCAAGCTCCTCGGTATTGTTATAGGCTTTGGCGCGCTCGCTGGCATCATCGTGGTCGTGGGCGCGTTCGCCTGGGTGAGCCGCGACCTGCCAGACCCGAACCGCATCAAGGATCGGTCAATTGCGATAAGCACTAAAATTTACGCGCGGGACGGGCAGACCCTACTTTACGATGTGCACGGTGACGTGAAGCGGTCTTTGGTGAAGCTTAGCGACATCCCGGAGCACGTGCGGCGGGCCACAATAGCGTTAGAAGACCGCGACTTCTACAAACACGGCGGCGTGAGTATTCGGGGCCTGATCCGCGGCGTCATTGTGGACTCCTTGCGCGGACGGGCGACCGGTGGCTCCACCATCACGCAGCAGTTCATCAAAAACGCCATCCTCACTTCGGAACGACGCGTCTCCCGAAAGCTGAAGGAAATTATCCTAGCGTACGAATTAGAACGCAAGTTCAGCAAGGACGAAATCCTGCAGCTCTACTTCAACGAGATTCCCTACGGCGGTACTATCTACGGCATCGAAGCCGCCAGCCAAAGCTTCTTCGGCAAACCCGTGACTAAGCTCTCTATCGCCGAGGGGGCACTCTTGGCGGCCATCCCGCAACGACCGACCTACTTCTCGCCCTACGGCACCCACGTCGAGGATCTCATTGGCCGGCAACGCTACGCCATCGAGCAAATGCAGAGCCAAGGGTACATAACCGAAGCGCAGCGGGATGAGGCTTTGAAGGTTGACGTGGCGAAGCTCATCCTACCCAAGCGTGAGCAAATTCTGGCACCGCACTTCGTCCTCATGGTAAAGGAGGCGCTCGCGGATCGCTACGGCGAGCAGGTGCTGGAGCGCGGCGGCCTGAAAGTGACGACGACGCTTGACTGGCGGCTGCAGGAAATTGCCGAGAAAGCCGTCAGCGATGCTGGCCCGAAGAATGAGAAGCGCTACGGCGCTAAGAACCTGGCCATGTCGGCCATCGACCCCAAGTCCGGCCAGGTCGTAGCCCTCGTGGGCTCGCGCGACTACTTCAATATCGCCCGGGATGGGAATGTAAACGTCACCATCCGCGAGCGCAACCCCGGCTCCTCGTTTAAGCCCATCGTCTACTACACCGCGTTCGCAAGGGGCTACTCACCGGACACGCTGATGTTCGACCTGCGAACGAACTTCGGCGGCACGCCGGCGTACATTCCAAATAACTACGATGGCAAGGAGCATGGCCCGCTCACCATGCGCTCGACGCTCGCCGGCTCGCTCAACATTCCGGCGGTGAAGACGCTCTACCTGGCGGGCATTCCAAACGTAATCGACTCTGCTCGCGCAATGGGCTACACCACACTCACCGAACCAGATACGTATGGCTTAGCCTTGGCTCTCGGTGCTGGGGGGGTTAAACTCCTCGAGCACACCAACGCCTTTGCCACGTTCGCGCAGAATGGGGTCCACCGCCCCATTGCGACAATCCTGAAAGTTGAAGACAAAAACGGTAAGGTCTTAGAACAATTCCGGGATCAGCCTAAGCAAGTCCTGGAGAAAGACGCCGTGGCAAATATCTTGAGCGTGCTCACAGACAATACCGCCCGCAGCTTCGTGTTTGGCTCCCGCTCACCGCTGGTAACCGCCGACCGCACGCTCTTCGCCAAGACTGGCACCACCAACGACTGGCGGGACGGCTGGACTATGGGCGGTACCCCGTCGCTCGTCGCCGGCTTCTGGGCGGGCAACAACGACAACTCGAAGATGGCCAAGGGCGCCGATGGCGTGCTCGTGGCAGCCCCGGCCTGGAACCAGTTCCTCCGTGAAGCGCTGAAGGGCACGAAGCGGGAGGGGTACCCGAAGCCGCCGGCAAATAAATCAACGAAGCCCGTCTTACTCGGGAAACTCACGGGCGACGTACCCCTCGCCGTCGACCGCATTACGGGGCTGCGCATTCCCGATACCTGCCTCGCCACCTACCCCCCAGATTTCACCACCTCGGTAATTGTTAAGGAGGTACACGACATCCTGCAGTACGTTCAAAAAGCTGATCCCCAAGGCGATGCCCCGCCAAACCCGGGCGCAGACCCGCAGTTCAAACGGTGGGACGAACCAGTGCAGAAATGGGCGAAAGCCAAGGGCTACACCGCCACTGCCCCAGCGCTGGGTGACTGCAGCCTCCGGGATCCCGGCGCCATGCCGACGATCGCCATCGTTAATCCAGTATTGAACCAGACGGTTGGCAGCCTCGCGCTGCCGGTGAGCGTGACGGCGGGGGGACCACGACCAATAGCTAAGGTCGTCTACACCGTGGATGATAAAATCATGGGCGAAGCAACCACCGGCCCAGACTTCGCTACGACGCTCGACCTCACCGGCTTCGAGAGCGGCTTCCACACGCTCGCGGCGCAGGTCACCGACAGCGTGGAGAACACTGGTAACACAAATATTACTTTCAACCTCCTCCTGCCCTAAGCGGCGCTTGACGAGGTTCGGGTATGGGTTTAGGGTGCGGAGAACTCTGCTTTTTAACCCACAACACAAAAAGGAGGTTAGTTCATGCTCCAGTACATTGGCGTTTCAGGAAATCCGGCTGTGCTCGAGCGGATCCGTCGTTGGCTCACAGATACCTACGGCTGTTCTGTCTCACGGTGTGTCGAAACCCTTACCGAGGTGGCGAGCCTCTGCATCACCAACCCCGGTGTCCGGGCGATCATCACTGACCTACCCCCGGGTAGGCTTCTACACAAACTGTACGATGAGGCTGCGCTTATCACAAAAGGCGCGAAGATCATCGTCATCTACCCAAGCACGTCGGACATCTTCGTCCCTAGTGGAGAGCGAAACTTCACCGTCGTGCCCGAAGGCCGACTTAGGTGGGGACTCGACCGAGCACTACACGTTCACTGAAGCAAAAGACCCGGGCAATTAGTGTCCGGGTTTCTCTTTTTAGTTAGGCGCGCCTACTGCCGAATGGGCATTATGAGGTAGCGAAACGGCGGCTGATCCTTCTGGGGCTTCACAGGCACGAGCAGGCCTGGGCCTTTCTCATCATTCAACTGGAGCGCGACGTCGTCCGAGCCAATAACGGCAAGTCCGTCGAGGAGGAACCGCCAGTTGAAGACGATATTCCCGCCCTTGCCAGTGAGGCTGGTGGAAAGCTCCACGTCGCTGGCGCCGACTTGGGCGTTCGCGGCGGAGAGTTTCGTGGCCGCAGCGTCGTACCGCACGGTAACGTCGTTAATCCCCGAGCGGCAGAACAAACTCACCTGGCGAAGCACCTTCGCCAGGCTCGCGGTTTCCGTGGTCAGGGTACTGGTGAAACTGGCGGGGATAATTTGCGCGTAGTCGGGAAACTGGCCTTCGATAAGCCGCGTGACGAGCTCGAGGTCGCCAACCTGCACGCTTACCTGATTCTCCCCAATGACGAGCTGCACTTCACCCACGTCGGGGAGGAGCCGCAGGAGCTCGCTCAAGCTCCGGCTGGGCACGATAACGCGCTGCTCTTCCTTCGCCACAGTGAGGGGGATTTTCACCTCGGCTAAGCGGTAGCTATCGGTCGCGGCAAGGGTAAGCTCGGTGCCGTGGAGGTGAAATAATACCCCACTAATCTCTGGCCGGGCGTCATCTGCAGCGACGGCGAAGACGGTTTGGCTAAGGGCGGTCTTAAGCTGCGCGGCTAGGAGGTTAAGTCGGACACCATCGGTAACTTTAGGAATGACGGGAAAATCCTCGGCCGAAAGGCCTTTTAGGGTGGTTTTTGAACCCGTGCTGGTAACCAAGAGGTCAGCCCCTTCGAGGGAGATGGTAATATTCCCGCTCGGCAGTAGGCTGATGTAGTCTAGGATCACCCGCGCTTGAACCGTGAAAGTACCTGGCACTTCAACTTTTCCGCGGACGAGGGTGGTCACGCCAATCTCAAGGTTTGTCGCCGCGAGGGTTACCCCCTCGGTCGCCGCGGTGATAAGAATATTCTTCAGGATGGGTAGGGTGGTGCTTCGGCCAGCGACGTGGCCAACTTGGTTTAGCCCGCGGATGAGATTTTCCTGTGTACAAGTGAATTGCATATATATTTATATATTAAGAGAAGAAGTAGTAGTGTGTGTGGATATGTGGATGAAGGAAGAAAAGTATCTTAGTTGTTGGGAGTAAAGTGGGTTTTTTGTAAAGCTCTTAGGGAAAGAGTGTGGGTTTTATTGTGGGTAGATGTAGGAAAGATTTTTCAGAATTATTTCCTAGCTTTATTGGTGGTTTTCAGACACAAGTTGTTCCTAGTGGTGACCACAACTTTCCCACACGCCGTGCACACTTACGCGTAAAGTTTTTGGCGGATGAGCTTTACGTCTTGTTGCATCTTTTGATCTTCTTTATACTGCCGTTTAATTTTTTCCACGGCATGCATGGCGGTGGAGTGGTCACGGCCGCCGAGTTCTTCACCAATTGTTGGGAATGAAGCGTTAATTTCTTCGCGCATAAGGTACATAATAAGTTGGCGGGGTCGGACGAGTTCTTGCCGGCGGCTCTGCCCCATGACGTCGGTGACC
This sequence comes from bacterium, assembly GCA_030689605.1. Taxonomy (GTDB): domain Bacteria; phylum Patescibacteriota; class Patescibacteriia; order PEXW01; family PEXW01; genus CAIPSZ01. The sequence goes on from JAUYFT010000018.1 coordinate 8,196, forward strand.
TTTACATCGTAATACTGGCACACCGCGCCGATAATTTGCTTCGGGGTAACGGCGTGCTCGCGTTTTATTTGGGCGGCTTGGACCACGGTAGAGAGGAGGTCTTTTACGGACTCGAGGCTAGGCTGGGTGTGGCTGAGGTTGTGCACGGCAATGATGCGGTTCAAGGCCCCTTCCAGCTCCCGGACGTTGTGTTGGAAAACGTTCGCCACATAGGTGAGTGTCTGGTCGTCGAGGCTGCAGCGCCGCTCCTTGCACTTGGCGCGCAGGATAGCGATGCGGGTCTCAAGGTCGGGTTCCTGGATGTCGGCGATCATCCCCCACTCGAACCGCGAGAGCAGGCGCGCCTCCAGGGCAGCGATTGCTTTCGGCGGCCGGTCGGAGGAGAGGATAATTTGCTTCTCCTGTTGGTGAAGGGCGTTGAAGGTGTGGAAAAATTCTTCTTGCGTTCCCTCTTTGCCGGCGAAGAACTGTACGTCGTCTACAAGGAGCGCATCAATAGAGCGCCAGCGATCCCGGAAGTTGGCCATGGAGCCTTTATAGATTGCCTGGATAAAATCATTAGTAAATTGCTCACCGCTCACATATAGAATCCGTGCCTTGGGGTTCTGTTTAAGCAGCTCGTGGCCGATGGCCTGCATGAGGTGGGTTTTGCCCAAGCCGGCGCCGCCATACATGAAAAGGGGGTTATAAATATCCCCGGGTTTTTCAGCGCACGCCAGGGCGGCGGCCTGGGCTAGCTCGTTCCCCTTGCCCACAATGAAGGTGTCAAAGGTGTAGCGGGGGTTGAGGCCGGTCTTTGCCGAGACGTGCCCACTGTTCTGCGGCGCCTCAACTATAAGTGCTTCCACGGGATCCACCGGCGGCGCCTTCATTGTGGTGACTTGGTACTCGACGTCGCGCACTTCATCTGCCGTGAGGTGTTTTAGGGCGTTGATGATGTACTGGTGGTACTTCCCCTCCAGCCAGGCCTTCGTAAAGGCATTCGGAACTCCCACAATAGCTCGGTGGCCATCGATCGCGCTAATGAACGTGCTTTTAAACCACGTGGTGAAGTTCGCTTTGCTTAGGTGCAGCTCTAATTCCCCTAGAGTTGCTTGCCACAGCTTGTCATTTTCTAATTTCGGCATGGTCGAAATTTGGCTCAACTGAGCGGTTTTCTGATGGTACCATAGAACCGGCGGTGGAAAAATACCCCGAAAGTGGATGGAGAGTGGATAAGGTGTGGATGGAGTATGGATTGTTGACGGTCGGCTGGTGCGCTGGTATGCTTGGCCTACTTTTCCAAGACTTGCCCCTATGCCAAAGCGAACATACCAACCGAAAAAGCGACGGCATGCCCGCGTGCATGGTTTTCGCGCCCGCAGTTCCACGCCCAACGGCCGCGCCGTGCTGACGCGCCGCCGCCGCAAAGGGCGGAAGCGGGTGAGCGTCCAGTAAGAAGCGCGGTGCATGCTCCCGACCAGCCGACGCCTCCACACCGAGCGCGACATCCTGCGTTTGCTCCGCACTGGGGCGCGGAAACGTGACGCCTTGCTCCAGCTCGTCGCCGCGCCGGGACAGAGCACGGTCAGCCGCGCCGCAGTCGTCGTGTCGAAGCAGGTAGCCAAGCGCGCGACCGTGCGGAACACCTTACGTCGCCGGGTGCAGGCCGCCCTCCCAAAACTCCTCGCCGCAACCCTTAAGCCAACCGACGTGCTCATTCGGCTCTCCCCGGCCAGCGCGGCTGTGCCAGCGAAAGCGCTCCTCACTTCCCTTACAAACCTCTGGCCTATCCATGGCGTCCCCAACTCTCATAGCCCGCAGCAGCGCCATCGCCCTTATCCGGCTATACCAGCGCGTCCTCTCACCCGACCATAGCTGGGTGCGCCACTATCGGTTGGTTGGCGCGTGCCGCTACTTGCCGACGTGCTCGGACTACGCCGCCGAGGCAATCGCAGCCCATGGTTTACTCAAGGGTGGCTGGCTGGCAGTAAAGCGCATTGGCCGCTGCAATCCGTTTCACGCAGGCGGCTACGACCCCTGCCCTCCCCCACAGTAAAACCTTATGGAATGGTTTAACATCATACTCTACGAGCCGCTCTTCAACACCTTAATGTTCTTGTACAAGAACGTCCCGGGGCAAGATTTGGGCGTGGCTATCATCCTCCTCACCCTCCTCATTAAAGCAGTCCTGTTCTGGCCATCACTCTCGGCCATTCACAGCCAGCAAAAGATGCAGGAGATTCAGCCGAAGATGAAGGCGCTTCAGGATAAGTACAAGGACAACCGGGAAGAGCTTTCTAAACAGCTAATGGCGTTTTATAAGGTGCACAAGGTTAACCCCTTCTCCTCGTGCTTGCCGCTGTTGCTGCAGCTGCCCATTCTTATTGCTTTGTACCGAGTGTTCTTTGCTGGTATCAACATTGATCCCACGACGCACCTACTTGCTGGGGACCAGGTGACGCACCTCTACGGTTCGCTCCGGACGGCCTTTGAGTCGCTGCAGGTAAACAACATGTTCCTCGGCTTCGTGAATCTCACGGCCAAGCACAATATCGTCCTGGCTGTGCTCGCCGGCGCCGCGCAGTTCTGGCAGTCCCGCATGATGCTCTCGCAGCGACCGCCAAAGGTACCGGGCGCGAAGGACGAAGACATGACCGCCATGATGAGCCGGAACATGATGTACCTTTTGCCGGTTATGACCATAATTTTCGGTTGGCAGTTCCCCGCCGGCTTGGCGCTTTACTGGCTCGTTTCGACGGTGTTCCAGGTGGCGCAGCAGTACTACTACTTCAAGTGGCACAAGCCGAAGCAGCAGCAACCTGGTCAACCCGAGGTGCTGCCGAAGGCCTCTTAAAGACGACGAACCTATGCGCATGGCGTGGAATCAGCTGAAGAATCTTTCCGTTGTCACGCAGAGCGGCACCCTGCTCGGCCAGGTGGTTGGTTTTATTTTCGATCCCGAGTCACACGCCCTTGTGCAGTACGAGGTGCGGCACGGCTCCCCTCTCGCCCGGAAGATTCTGCTGGTCGCGACGAGTCAGGTCATTGGCATTACCGTCGAGCGCATGACCGTGGAGGACAGTGTCACGAGTGTTACGAACGCCGAAAGCCAGCGTTCACCCGCAGCCGAGCCCACGCTCACGAGCCTCGCGTCGGTTCGGAAAGATTAAGCGAGTATTTCCCCCTCTCCCCAGCCCTCTCCCCCGCCTGCGCTCGCCGAGCTATGGCGGGCAGGCGCAAGGGAGGTTTTAGAACGTCCTCTCCTCTCGCAGGAGCCGAAGGCGGGTGCGACCCATCGGAAGCACCCCGGGATGGCCAACGGCCAGGAGAGGAGGCCTAGCTTAGCTCAAAACCAGCCGCCTACTCTCATCTGCCTGTACCCTGAACGTTACCCACACCGGCTGCAGGTCAGTTAGGAAATTGTTTATGCGGTCTGCCCACTCGATTACGACGAGCGTCTTCGGCTGTTCACACCAGTACGTGAGGTCGAGCGCCGGCACTTCATGGTCGGCTTTGATGCGGTAACAATCCACGTGCACGAGCGTGTCGTAGGCTTGCCCGGCCGGTAGGCGGTGGATGTGCTGCAGGACATAACTCGGTGACGTCACTCGCTCTTGGACGCCGAGCTCCTGGCCGAGGGCTTGGGTGAACGTCGTCTTGCCGGCGCCCAGCGGGCCGACCAGGGCGAGGAGCTTCGGTTTTGTGGCGAGGATGTCCCGGGCAATAGCCTGGAGGTCGGCGGGAGTGCGGGCAGTGTAGGTGTGGCCCATAGGTAGCCCGAGCATACCACGCACCCCCGTCTTGACGCATAGCCTCGAAGCCAGTATGGTGAACGACTGTCCTCCGTCGGGGGCTGGCTCTCTGGAGGGATGGCAATTATTTCTATGGAAACAACTCCACTCCAGCAAGCTGCCGACCTCCTGAAGAAGTCGCAGTCCATTCTCCTCTGCCTGCCGCAGACGCTTTCCACCGACGCGGTGGCGAGCGGCATTGCCTTGCACCTAGCGCTCACCCAGCAGGGCAAGCAGGCCAAGCTCATTGGCGCCACAACCGAACTTCCTGCCTCGCACGCCTTTCTGCCGAAGACTTCGGGCATCACCGCTGACCTCGATACGCTGAAGAAGTTTGTCATATCCGTAGACACGCGCCGTGCGCCGGTGTCGGAATTGTCTTATGACACCACCGACGGCGTGCTTAATATTTTTTTGACGCCTAAAGTCGGAGCGTACGCATCCGGCGACGTTTCCACGCGGACATCGCAGCCAGCTTTTGACTGCGCGGTGACGTTCGACTGCCAAGACCTGGATCATCTCGGTTCGGTGTTCGAGCAGAATGCCGAGCTTTTTTATGCTACGCCCATCATCAACATCGATCACAGCGCAGCCAACGAGCATTTCGGCCAGGTGAACGTCGTGGATCTGGTGGCCACATCGGTCGCGGAAATTGTGACCGACCTTCTGCGTGCAATTGACCCGAAGATGGTTAGCAACGACATTGCCACCGCCCTTCTCACCGGTATGATCGCCAAGACGAAGAGCTTTCAAACGCCCACAGTCACGCCCAAATCGCTAACGACCGCGTCCGAGCTCGTCGTCGCCGGGGCGAAGCGCGAGGATATTGTCCGCAACCTTTTTCAGACCAAATCCCTCTCCGTCCTTAAGCTCTGGGGCCGCGCGCTCGCTCGCCTCCGCGCTACCGACGACGGGAAGTTAGTATGGGCCGTGCTCAACCGCGCCGACTTTGACCGAGCGGGCGCCACGCCGGACTCTCTGCCGGGCGTCCTTGATGAGCTAATGGTGAATACGCCGGCTGCCCTCGTCATGGCGGTGGTGTACGAAGCCCCGCTCGGGGGTGTCCACGTGCTGGTGCAGACGCACCGGTCGGTGAATGGCCTGAAGCTCTATGTTGCCCAAGATCCCGAAGGGACGGCGCACATGTTTTCCTGGCACCTCCGCGAAGGCAGTATTGCCGAGGCCGAGTTACAGCTTCGCCTGGGTGTGGAGCAGCTGCCTGGCTAATCGGTTTCGGCAACGGCTTCGAAGCTGGTAACGGTATAGAAGGAGGGCTTCGGTTAACCCCCTCGCGTCCCTCCACGCCGTCTGACGTAACGAGCTTCCCTGCCCGCCATTGCCGAGTGCTAGGCGACTCGCCCGACTCGCTGCGTTTGTCGCAGCGGGCGGCGGGCAGGCCGAAGGGCGGGAGAGGAGGAAATGGCTTAGATCCTCGCTGCGCAGGCATCACTCCGCTATACTGTAGGACATGGCCGACACCTCACGCTTACACGTTGCGTCCGAAGAATCGCAGGAGAAGTTTCGGGACAAAATGGTGGAGATTAAATTGAAGGAGCAAGAGCAAGCCGTGCAGCGCCGCGCGGAGGAGCTTGGCATTGGGTACATAAACCTCAAGGGCTTTCCCATTGGGCCCGAGGTACTCACGCTCGTCCCCGAGGCAGTGGCCACGGATCTCCAGGTCATCACCTTTCTGCGTCAAGACGACCAAATCCGCATCGGCGCGGTGGATCCGACAAACGAGCACGTGCTGGCGCTCATGGAGAATTTGGCCGCGGATCTGAAGGCGAACGTCGTCCCTTACATCATCTCGCCCCACAGCTTTGAGCTGGCGTTTAGGTTCTACGCCTCGGTGCCGAAGATAAAGAAGTTCACGGCCGGGGTGCAGGTGAGCGCGGACGACCTGCTGCGCTTCAAGCAGGATATCCACTCCATCACCGACATTGCCACGCAGTTGAAGAGTGTCTCGCTGACCCAGATCATCACCTTGCTCATTGCGGGTTCCATCATCGGTCGGTCTTCCGACATCCACATTGAAGCCGAGGAGAAGGACGTGAAGGTGCGCTACCGCATTGACGGCGTGCTGCACGAGATTGCCCGGCTGCCGGTGACCAGCTGGAAGAAGGTCATATCGCGCATCAAGCTCTTGGCGCATTTGAAGCTGAATATCGTCAATAAGCCGCAGGATGGACGGTTCACCATCTACCTCGATGACGAGACCATTGACGTTCGTACCTCCACCCTCCCGACCGCGTACGGCGAGAGCGTCGTCATGCGTTTGCTCATGTCTTCCTCGGTCGGGCTTAAGCTCGATGATTTGGGCTTACGGGGTAAGGCGCTGGCCGTCATTCGGAAGCAGGTGTTGCGGCCGAATGGGATGATTCTCACCACCGGGCCGACTGGGTCGGGTAAGACCACTACGCTCTACGCGTTCCTGACGCAGCTGAATACGCCAGACACGAACATCATCACCCTGGAGAACCCAATTGAGTACCACCTGGCCGGCGTGAACCAGAGCCAGATCGATGAGTCTGCAGACTATTCATTTGCCAAAGGCCTTCGCTCCATTCTGCGCCAAGATCCAGACGTGGTTATGGTTGGCGAAATCCGTGACGGCGAGACGGCGGAGATTGCGACGAACGCCGCCCTCACTGGCCACCTCGTCTTGTCGACATTGCACACCAACGATGCCGCCGGGGCTATCCCGCGCCTGCTCGCCCTTGGGGTGAAGCCATACCTGCTGGCCCCCGCATTGAATGCCATCATCGCCCAGCGCTTGGTTAGACGTATCTGCCAAGACTGCAAGCAGCCGATGGAGCTAGACGCGGAAACCAAGACTCGGGTGGTAGAAATCCTCAAAGCCATACCAACGGCGAGTGGCGAGCAGGTCGACTTCGACCACCTAGCGTTCTTCAAAGGTGCCGGCTGTGATGCCTGCCAGAAGATTGGCTACAAGGGCCGCGTCGGTATCTACGAGGCGCTCACCATGAACAGCGAGATTGAGAAGATTATCCTCTCTACGCAGGTGTCAGAGTATGACATCCGCGCCATTGCCCAGCGCGCCGGCATGGTGACCATGGTGCAGGATGGCTTACTAAAGGCGCTTGACGGGCTGACCACGGTGAACGAGGTGTTCGAAGTAGCGGAGTAAACCAGAGAATGGCTGCCGACGTAGTTCGGGCGTTATTTTGGCGCGTGCTATACTTGCGCCATGCACGATGCATTTGTTCAGGAGCTTATTGGGAAAGGCGTGCTCTACACCGATGCCATCATCGCGGCTTTCGAAAAGGTGCGGCGGATTGATTTCGTGCATGAGGAAATGCACGACCAAGCCTACGATGATGCGCCGCTGCCCATCGGCTACAGCCAAACTATTTCGCAGCCCTCCACCGTCGCCATCATGCTAGAGCACTTGCGCGTGCAGCCGGGCGAGCGCGTGTTGGAGGTTGGTTGCGGCTCGGGCTGGCTCACGGGCCTGCTCGCCGAACTCGTCGGGGAAACGGGCTACGTGTACGGCATAGACATTATGGTAGAAATGGTTGACCTGACCAAGGAGCACTTGCGACCCTACCACTATACAAACTTCGACGTGCACTGTGCCGACGGCTGGCACGGCGTTCCGGAACACGCGCCGTACAACCGCATTGTCGTCTCGGCAGCGGCGCACCTCGTGCCCCCAGCACTCCTGGAGCAACTCGCCCGCGGCGGTATCCTGGTTATGCCGGTGGGTGACGACATGCAGGATCTCGTCGTTCTCACGAAGGATGCCGAGGGGAACATTCATCGTGAGAGCCAGCCAGGGTTCCAGTTTGTCCCCCTCATGAGCAAGCATATCCCCGCAGTGTAAGAAAAATCCTTATGAACGTCCTCATCCTCGCGGGTGGTGGCGGGGCGCGGCTCTGGCCAGTTTCCCGCACCGCAAACCCCAAGCAGTTTCAGCCCTTTCTCGGCACGCATACCTTGCTGCAAAAAACTTACCTTCGCATGCGTAAGGGTTTTGCGCCGAGTAACATTTTCGTATCGACGAACACGGCGCAGCAACGCCTTATCGCCCGCCAGCTCCCGCACGTTCGCGCAGACCACTACATCGTGGAGTCAGCCAAGCGCGATACGGCCCCGGCTATTGGCCTGGCTGCCGCCTGGTTCGCCAAGCTGGATCCCGACGCCATTTTCGTTACCGCGAACGTTGACCACTACATTAAGAAAGAAGCGGCATACCACCAAGCGCTGAAAGTCGCGGAGCAGGTGGTGCGCAAGCATCCCAAGGCCGTGGCACTCCTCGGCGTAAATCCCACGTACCCCGAGACTGGCTACGGTTACATAAAGATGGGCGCGCCCGCTTTCCGCCTGGGGAAGCAGGAGGTCTTTCACGTCGATCGGTTTGTGGAGAAGCCAGACTTGGCGACAGCCAAAGACTACCTGAAGCGCTGGGAGTACTTGTGGAACCCCGCGATGTTCGTGTGGCGGGCGCAGACCCTACTCGATTTATTCAAACGTCACTTACCAAAACACTACGCAGTCCTCATGCGCATCCAACGCGATTTAGGCACACCCAAGCAGGTGGCGACGATTAGGCGCGAGTTTCCAAAAATGGCGCCGATTTCCATTGACTACGGCATCATTGAAAAAGTTCGGCAGATGTTCGTGCTTCCCGTTGACCTCGGCTGGGCAGATATCGGCCACTGGCGGACGGTTCGCGATGTGCTGCAGTCCGCGCCGGGGGCAAACGTCATACGCGGCAAGCACCTGGGGAGTGCCGAGAATTCGCTCATCTACAGTTACACCAAGCGCACCATTGCCACGGCGGGCGTGAAGGATCTTATCATTATTGATATGGAGGACGCCTTGCTCGTGTGCCCGGCAGACCGCGCGCAGGATGTGAAGAAAATTGTTGACGAGCTCAAGGCGAAGAAGCTAAAGAAACTCCTCTAATGGTTAAGCGCCTTATTCTTAGCGTCGTTGCTGTACTCTTGATTGCCGGTATTTCGGCGGTCATTGTATTTTTCCGCATGGCCGGTGCGCCCGGGCCGCTCGTGGACGCCAAACCAGTGACCATCGTGAGCGGCATGGGGGTTAAGCTCATTGCCAAACAGCTGCAGGCCGACGGCGTAATTGTCCGGCCATTCATTTTTGAAACCACAACTGCCCTCGATGGCAGCCGGAGCAGCTTCCAAGCCGGCACGTTCACCATTCCCGCCCGGGCTAGTGTTAACAAGGTCATCGAAATCCTCACGGCCAAGCCCGATGCCGATGAAGTTACTGTGCGCATTCCCGAGAGCGCCACGGCCAAGGAGATTGCTACGCTGCTGGATTCCGCGGGCGTGATTGATGCCTCATCCTTCCTCGCTGCAGTGGCATCAACCGATTCGCGGACTGTCGCGCCCGACAGCACCTACGATTTCTTACGCGACAAGCCGATGATGGCGACGTTAGAGGGGTATCTGTTCCCCGATACGTACCGGTTCTTCAAGCGCGCCACCGCCGCGCACGTCGTGAAGAAGTTCTTGGATACGTTTGAGTCAAAGGTTGCCTCCACCGTGCTGCAAGATATTCGCGCCTCTGGCCATACGGTGTTTGAGGCTGTGACGCTCGCCAGCATCATAGATATGGAAGTCCGCACTGACACCGACCGAGCCATCGCTGCGGGGATTTTCTGGAAGCGGCTGGAAATTGGCATGGCCTTGCAGTCCGATGCCACCGTGAATTACGTGACCGGCAAGCAGGCCTTGCAACCCACCAACGTCGACCTCTCCACAAGCTCGCCGTACAACACTTACCAAAATCGCGGCTTGCCGCCGGGTCCCATTGGCAATCCCAGCCTCTCCGCCATCCGCGCTGTGGCAAACCCTCAGGCGTCAGCGTACCTTTACTTCCTCCACAAGCCCGACGGCACCACGGTGTTCAGCCAGACGTTTGAAGAGCACGTGGCGAATAAGCAGAAATATCTTTAAACCTATGGCCACTCAAAAACCCCCCATCGTCATCTCCCTCGGCGGCTCGCTGGTCGTGCCCGATGAGATTGATGTTCGGTTTATTCGAGCGTTCCACGCGCTGCTCGTTCGTTTTCTTAAGCGTGGGCAGCGGTTCATCCTCATTGTTGGCGGCGGGAAGGTTGCGCGGCGGTACCAGCACGCGGCCAAGGAAATTGCGCGTCTGGCACCCGACGACCTGGACTGGCTGGGCATTCACGCCACGCGTCTGAACGCCCACCTGCTGCGTACCATCTTCCGGCACTGGGCATACCCCAAGCTCATTACCAGCCGCCGCAAGATAAACGCGAAGATTCACGCGCCAGTCATCGTCGCCGCGGGCTTCAAACCTGGGTCGTCCACAGACTACGACGCTGTGCTCCTCGCCCGCGCGTACGGGGCGACCACTATCTTGAACCTCTCCAACATCAACTGGGTGTACAGTGCCGACCCGCGCACGCATCCAAACGCGAAGCGCCTGCCCTCGCTCACCTGGGTGGAGTTTCAAAAACTGTTCGGCACGCACTGGGATCCTGGTTCTAACGTCCCCTTCGATCCTGTGGCGAGCACCTGGGCAAAACGCTGGGGCATGAAGGTCATCATCACGCGGGGGTCAGACCTTAAAAACCTTCAGAAGCACCTGGCGGGCAAACCGGCTAAGGGGACAATCATCGAAGAAAAGAAAAACCCCAAGGCGTAAATATTTTACGAATGGGGTTTCGGCGGACGGACAATGAGCGATTGCCAGATGACGGTGAGGTCGTCTTTTCTTTTCGCGTTTTCAAACGCGACGAGGTAGAGCGTGACAGCCGGCAGGTGGCCCAGGTACGGGTTGGTATGTTCACCCGAGGTGATAGTACAGAGTACAGACCCGGTACGTACGGTTCCATCACAGATGTCCCGGAAGGTGAGGAATTCTCCCTCGGGATTCGATGTTGCGACTGGCACAGATATCTCTTGAGGCACAGAACCATTTATGGTTTTTGGTCTTGGTGGTTGCTCATCGTCGTCCCAGATCCTGAGGTCGTGCACAAGGCACCTCCTTTGAATGGGCGTTGTTTAGCCTGGGAATGTACCACCGTGCCTAGTAAACCGCAATGCCTGTTAGGAAAAATTCAAAAGTGGACTCTGAAGGATGAAAAGTGGACTTTCAGATGTGCAGGCCTAAATCCTCGTGCTTGGCCAATTGGACACTAAGGAGCTTGTTCTCATGCCAC
>JAUYFT010000020.1 GCA_030689605.1 bacterium
GTGGAGATGTGCAGTTTGGGGTTGGCCAGGTTGATTGCTACGACATTAGCGGTAAACTTGCCGCGACTCGTTTGCACTGTCCACAACCGCCAGGAGGAGTTCGGCGTGGCAACGGACGTAGGGGTTGTAATGGTAATCGCCGCCGCAAAGGGCACGGTTCCCACGGTGAGGAATGCAACCAGACTGAAGAGGGAGATTATTTTCCACATGCTCATAGGGTAGCATGAGCCTTACGCGCATCCTAGACAAAGACGATTTTTCAGAGTATCTTCTATACTTAGAGTTTTCTTGTTCATTGTGCGGAGAGCTTTCTCATCCCTGATCTTAGTAGATACCTTATGCCAGACATTATCACGGTGACGAATCTAAAAAAAGTTTACAATGACTTCACGGCCGTGGATAGCATTAACTTTGTCGTACACCAAGGGGAAACCTTTGGTATCCTGGGGCCGAACGGTGCGGGCAAAACCACAACCTTGGAAATGATGGAAGGCCTGAAGGGCATTACCAACGGCACCGTGGTGCTGGATGGTAAAGACGTTAGTACACAGGGGCGCGAGGTGAAAAACGTCATTGGCGTGCAGCTACAATCATCCAGCTTCTTCGACGGGCTAAACCTCAAGGAGCTCATCGAGACCTTTGCCGCGCTGTACGGTAAAACAGTGGATGCCATGGAGCTCTTGCGAGAAGTGCAACTGGATGAAAAAGTGAAAAGCCGGGTGAAAGAATTGTCGGGCGGGCAGAAGCAACGCCTCTCGATTGCCGTCGCCCTGGTGAACAAACCGAAGGTGCTCTTCTTGGACGAGCCAACCACCGGCCTGGATCCGCAAGCGCGCCGCAACCTGTGGGACCTGGTTAACCAAATCAAAGGCAAGGGCGTTACCATTATCCTGACGACGCACTATATGGAAGAAGCCGAGGTACTTTGCGACCGCATTGCCATCATGGATAACGCTAAAATTATTGCCCTCGATACCCCCACTGGCTTACTAAAGCTCGCCGACGTGGGCACGACAATCGAGTGCCATACAGACCAGCCTGCGCCGGTCGCCGAGCTCCAGAAGCTCCCCGGCGTCCAGCAAGCAACAGCAGAAAATCATGGCTTCACGCTGAAGACCCGACAACCCGAAGTGGCATTGCCAGCGCTCTTCACCTTTGCCCAGCAGCAAAGCATCATCCTCCACGACGTCCAGGTACACCAGGCCACGCTGGAAGATGTGTTCCTCAAGCTGACCGGACGTAAGTTAAGAGAATAGTAATCAGCGGGTTGGTAAACTGGCAGGCTTGTTTGCAGAAACCTCTAACCCGCTAGCCTGCCAACCCGCCCTCCCCTCCCATTCGTATATTCGTATGCCCCCTATGACCATTCGCACTCTCACCATCGCCTCGCTGAAGATGTTCGTGCGTAACAAGCAGTCACTGTTTTTTACTCTTTTCATGCCGTTCATTTTTATTGGCATCTTCGGCCTCATCGGCTTTGATAAACCCCAAACAATTGACCTGGGCATCGTTACCCGCTCGCCGTCGGCACCGACCAAAGCTTTTGTCGATTCGCTCGGGAACATTTCCGCATTCCACGTCACTGCCGGTACGGAGAGTGAAGAACGGGCGGCCTTGCAGAAGGGCGACCGAGCCGTGGTACTCATCGTGCCAGACGACCTATTCCCCGACCCGGCTGCCATCCCGCCAGGGCGGGAAGGCGGGGCCGGGCAGGCTCCGGCTGCCAAGACCGCCCCGAAAGCCAAGGACGTAACTATCCTGAAGAACGTGGCCTACGAACAGCAAGCACAAACCGCCATTACCATCCTGACGCAGCTGTTCGACAAAACGACCTTGCAGGTGGCAAAAGCCCCAACGCTTTTCAACCTCGACGTGCAATCGATTAACGCCAATAAAGTTCGGTACATCGACTTCCTCCTCCCCGGTATCGTGGCCATGTCCATCATGCAGATGGCTGTGTTCTCGGTGGCTTTCGTGTTCACGGACTACAAAGAAAAGGGCATTTTGAAGCGCCTGCTCGCCACGCCCATGAAACCGCTGGACTTCGTAGCCTCCCAGGTGATCACCCGCTTGCTGGTCGCCGTCACCCAATCCGCCGTGCTCCTGGGCTTTGGGGCGCTCGTCTTTAAGTCACACATCTACGGCAACCCCCTCCTCATCCTGCTCACCGTACTATTGGGCGGCATCATGTTCCTCGGCTTGGGCTTCACCATATCGGGTTTATCGAAGACTACAGACGCCGTGCCCGCAATTGCGAATATCATCGTGTTTCCCATGCTCTTTCTCTCCGGCATTTTCTTCCCCATCAGCAGCATGCCCAACTGGCTGCAGGGCGTTGTCACCTACCTGCCGCTGCAACCCTTTGCGAAAGCCATGCGGGCGATTATCGGGGATGGCGCGGGCTTCAACGTCATTAAAGGCGATCTGGCCTGGGTAGCGGGCTGGGCCATCGTCCTCGTCGCTCTCGCCGTCATCACCTTCCGCTGGGAAGAGAAGCGGATGTAGCATCATCAAAAAGTTCAAAAGCCAAGCGCACACTTTCCAGTGTGCGCTAGTTGAATATAGTATTTTTTACTTCAGCGTCATCAGCACGGCGCCGGCGGTGATGAGGATACCGCCCAAGCCGGTCTTCCAGGTGAGGTGCTCGCCCAGGAAAAGGGCGGCGAGAATGAGGACGAACACCACGCTCAACCGATCGAGGGCGGCTACGCCAGACACCGGCCCGGTCTTTAGCGCGAAGAAGTAGAAGAGCCAAGAGATTGCGCCAGACACACCGGAAAGCACAATGAAGAGCAGAACGCGGTTCTCGATGGTGTGTAACAACTTTGCTTTCCCCAAGATGAGCGAGACCAAAACTAAGAAAGTTGCCATGACCACGGCGCGGACGCTGGTGGCGAGTGTGCTATCAATCCCTTTGATGCCGACTTTCCCAAAGATACCAACCAAGGCAGCGAAAACCGCAGAGAGCAGGGCGAATAATATCCAGGACATAGGGGTGGTTTTTAGAATTAAGCGGTTGCGGGTTTAGCTAGCCTTGCTTCGCGGCGGTAAAACCAACGCTTCACCACTTCCATAAGGAGCAAGTACAGGATGACGAAGCCGAACAAGGTGCCAATGACCCACAACGGCAAAGGCTGGAGGTGGAAGAAGCGCGCGAACGGGAGGAGTGGGAGTAACCACGCGATCGTGACGATTAGGAGCGTGTTGAAAAGCAGTAGCCGGCTCGGGCTGCTCTGCAGGAAAGGAATTTTCTTCGTCCGAATGACATAAATGACGAACACCTGTGTGGCAATGGATTCTATGAACCAGCCCGTCTGGAACTGGTGTTCGGAATTCCGGAAAAGGGCGAACATGAGCCCGAAGGTGGCGAAGTCGAAAATTGAGCTAATGGGGCCGAAGACCAACATATACTTGCGGATGAACTTCAAGTTCCAGGCCGTCGGCCTAACCACGTCGCTCTCGTCCACGTGGTCAGAGGAGAGGGAAAGCTGCGAGGTGTCGTACAGGAAGTTATTAAGCAGCACCTGGGTGGGGAGCATGGGCAGAAAAGGCAGGAACGCGGACGCCACCATCATGGAGAACATGTTCCCGAAGTTGGAGCTCATGCCCATAAGGATGTACTTGAGGGTATTCCGAAACGTCTTGCGCCCTTCGATAATGCCAGCTTTCAACACGCGCAGGCTCTTCTTCAGCAGGATGATGTCGGCGGTTTCCTTGGCCACGTCCACGGCGTTGTTCACCGACACGCCCACGTCAGCGGCTTTCAGCGCCGGGGCATCGTTGATGCCGTCACCCAGGTATCCTACGACGTGCCCCACATCCTGCAGGGCGCGGATAATACGCTCCTTCTGCTCGGGCGTAATACGCGCGAAAATCGTGGTGGCCGAAACCACCTGCCGGAATTCTTCCGTTGAGAGCTTGCGGATTTGCTCGCCGGTGATCGTCCCCTTTACCCCAAGCTGGATGTCCCGACACACCTTCTGCGTTAGCAGCTCGTTATCGCCGGTGAGAATTTTTATTTCTACGCCCAAGAGCTCCAGCTCATCGAGCGTCTCTTTCACCGACTCCTTGGCCGGATCCATGAACGCCACGTAGCCCAAAAAGGTCATCCCCTGCTCTTCGTTCTTCTCGTACGTCCCCGAGCGTTTCGCCACCTCACGAAAGCACACGGCAAGTGCCTTAAAGCCTTCCTGGCTCAAGCGTACAAATTCGGCGGCGGCTTGTGCGCGGAAGGCAGCGTCGAAAACCCTGGTTTTTCCGCCGTGCAAATAGGCGGTACAAATGTCATAAACCGCTTCGGGCGCGCCCTTAG
>JAUYFT010000028.1 GCA_030689605.1 bacterium
CCAAGGAAAAAGCCCTGAAGGTTATTGATGATGCCAAGCGTGATGAAAGCGAGCGCCGCAAGGAAATGCAGCACCAGCAGTCCCGCTTGGAGCAGCGCGAGAGCCAGTTCGACAGCAAGCTCTTGCAGATCGAAAAAAACCAGCAGCAAGTCCAGGAGAAAGAGAATCGCCTGGAAAACGTCCGCAAAGAGTTGGAGCAAATCCGCGAGCAGCAAGTAGCCAAGCTGGAGAAAATTGCCGCCCTCACCAAGGAGGAGGCGAAGCGCGTGCTAATGGAAGCCACGGAGCGAGATATGAAGGACGAACTCACCGACCGCATTCGTAAATTCCAGGAGGAATCTGCGGAAGAAATTGACCGGAAGGCCAAGGGTCTTATTAGCTTAGCCATCCAGCGCGTGGCTTCGCCCCACACGGCCGAAACGACGACCACCATCGTCAACCTGCCGAATGAAGAAATGAAAGGGCGCATCATTGGCAAAGAAGGCCGGAACATTAAGGCCTTGGAGCTCATGACCGGTGTGGAAATTATCGTTGACGAGACGCCCGAGTCTATCGTCGTGTCCGGCTTCTCACCCGTCCGTCGTCAGGTGGCCAAGCGCACCCTGGACCGGCTCATGGCCGACGGCCGCATCCACCCCGGACGCATCGAAGACACCGTGGAGCAGGCCAAGAAGGAAATCGCACAGGACATGAAAAAAGCTGGTGAGGAAGCCGCCTACGAAGTCGGTGTGGTGGGTATGGATCCCAAGCTCTTGCAGCTCCTGGGCCGCCTCAAGTACCGCACCAGCTACGGCCAGAACGTCCTCCGCCACTCCATTGAAGTTGCCACGCTCGCCGGCTTACTGGCCGAAGAGCTGGGCGCCAACGTGAGCGTCTGCAAAAAGGGCGGCCTACTGCACGACATTGGTAAGGCGTTGGATCACGACATTCAGGGCACGCACCCAGAGATTGGCTACGACATCCTGCGCCGCAAGTTCAAGATGCCCGAGGAAATTGCCTACCAGTGCATCTCCCACCACGAAGACAGCCCAAAAACCATTGAAGGTTCCATTGTGAAGGCCGCGGATGCCATCTCGGGTTCCCGCCCGGGCGCCCGCAAGGACTCCATCGAGCACTATATTCAACGCTTGGAAGAGCTAGAGAAGCTGGCTGGGAGCTTCGAGGGCGTGGAGAAAGCGTACGCCATCCAGGCCGGCCGCGAAATCCGCGTGTTTGTAAAGCCAGAGAAAATTGACGACTACGCGGCCATCAAACTCGCCCGCGAAGTAGCGAACAGCATTGAGAAAGAGCTGCAGTACCCGGGCGAAATTAAAGTTACGGTCATCCGCGAGAAGCGAATAATTGAATACGCGAGATAATCACGAATTGTGAAGATCCTTTTTATCGGAGACATCGTCGGCAAACCTGGGCGCGCAATCGTGGCCCAGCTTTTGCCAGCCTTACGCAAAGAATTGAAGATTGATCTTGTCATCGCCAATGTCGAGAATCTCGCCCACGGCAAAGGTCTGACCGCAAAAACCTGGGCCGAAATGGAGCGGGCAGGCGTGGATGTTGGCACTGGAGGCAACCACACCGTAAGCAAAGATGATGCGCGCATGCTTTTGGCTGAACCTGGTACGAGACTCATCCGGCCGGCAAATTACGCCGACATGCCGGGGTCGGGCGACTACACTGTTGCTGTAGCGGGCACCCCAGTGCGTATTCTCAACATCGTCGGGCAGGCATTTATGGACGAAGGCGTTGTCTCACCGTTCAAAACTGCCGACGAGCTCCTCACGGCGAAGTCCGGCATTACCATCCTGGACATGCACGCCGAAGCCACGAGCGAGAAAGTGGCGATGGGCTGGCACCTCGATGGCCGCGTGAGCGCGGTTATTGGCACACACACCCACGTGCCCACAGCCGACAGTCGCATCCTGCCAAATGGCACTGCCTACGTCACTGATGCGGGTATGTGCGGCCTGCGCGACGGCATCATTGGCGTGGATCGTGAGGCAATCATGCCCCGCTTCCTAACCGGTGAGAAGAAGACCCACGCCATTGCCGAGCACGGTTCCGCGGTCTTCAACGCCATCCTGCTGGATATTGACGAAACTGGCCATGCCCGCACGATCTCGCGCATCGATCGCGAAGTTGAGGTATAATAAAAAGTGCAAGCATTCGTTATTCTCGAAAGGGGGTGGCTCTCATGAATAAAGCCGAACTCATTGATGTTCTCGCTACGAAAACTGGCCTGAACAAGAAGCAGGTGGAGGATGTCCTCCAAGGCTTCGAGGATACGGTTACGGAAACGATTAAATCTGGGAATGAAGTCACGTTGACTGGCTTCGGGACGTTCATGGCCAAGGACCGCTCGGCTCGCACCGGGGTGAACCCGCAAAGACCAACCGAGAAGATACAAATCCCCGCAGTGCGCGTACCGAAGTTCAAAGCTGGCAAGTCGCTGAAAGACGCGTTAAAGAAATAATAATACTATACGAAAACACTCTCTGGTCTCCCCGAGAGTGTTTTCTGATGTAAACTAGCAGGCCACTGTTGTGGCTTGCCATGAACCGGAGTCCGAGCTAAGCGAGGGTGACTGGTTCATGGTGGGAGCAGAGGGATTCGAACCCCCGACCGTATCCTTAAGAGGGATCTGCTCTACCAACTGAGCTATGGGGGCGCATCTGGTTCAAACGTTAAGTTTAAATGATATCACAGGTTAAAAACTTCGTCAATAATTTTCAAATTCGCGAATGCGGATTTGGCGCGCCCGGGGTGAATCGAACACCCAACCTACTGGTTCGAAGCCAGCCACTCTATCCAATTGAGCTACGGGCGCATCAATATAAATTCTACAGGCACTTATGTTCTGCAAAGCTGTAATACTTATTAT
>JAUYFT010000029.1 GCA_030689605.1 bacterium
GGCGTACCTTAGCCACAACCCAAACCTGGATCTGCAGTACACCATTCCTGCAGGCTTCGACACCGCTGGCATTGGGGACATGGTAGAGCCAGGGACGAGCGTTAGTTCCTTGCGCGTTCCCACTGGAACGCGTATGCCATACCGAAGCTTGGTTACCGCGGCGCTCGTGAGTTCAGCGAACAATGCCGCGCTCGTCCTCGGCGATGCAGTACTCGTAGACGATCCGAGTGCTTTGCAGCAATACGCGGCTGCGCAGGGCGCGAAGACCGCTCGCATCGTCGAGGCATCGGGTTTAGACCCGGCGAACGTTGGCTCGGCTCATGATGTTGCCTTGCTTAGCCACGCGCTCTTCCGAAATCCTTTCGTGCAGTCGCTCACGAGCGTGGCCGTGGCAGACCTGCCGACGAGCGGGGCGACGATGCACGTCCGGTCGACCAATGCCTTGATTGGCCGGAGCACGTATCACGTGGATGCGGGGAAGACCGGGTACCTGGTTGAGGCAGGCTACAACCTGGCCGTGCAAGCAACACAGGATAATCGTACGTTACTACTTGTCCTGCTCGGAGAACCATCGTCAGACACGCGCTTCGCCGATGCCGACGTGCTCTTGCAGTGGGCGTTTGCGGCCTACGCCTGGGTACCCCAATTTTAGATACTCTGCGTTGTCATGCCGGCGCCAAAACGGTATGCTTAGGGCATGAAACCCATTGTCATTGGCAACTGGAAAATGCACCTCACGGCAAGTGAGGCGCGTGCTTTTCTCCGAGATTTCATGGCGCACCCAGCGGTTTTCGAGCGCGCCGAAGTTACGCTCTGCCCAACTGGGCCGGTCATCCCCATTGTCGCTGATACGCTTCGTGGCACTGCGGTTCGCTGGGGTGGGCAGAACGCCCACTGGGAGACGCAAGGGGCATTCACGGGTGAAACCTCGATGGCGATGCTGGCTGACCTCGGCTGCACGCTCGTGCTGTGCGGGCATTCCGAGCGTCGTCGCTTTGCCCATGAAACCGATGCGGACATTAGCCGGAAGGTGGAGCAAACCGTGGCGCACGGCATGACCCCGGTGCTCTGCGTGGGGGAAACGTACGAGCAACGTCGGCAGCAACAGCAAGACATTGTCGTCATTGAGCAGGTACGCAAAGGGGTTGACTTGCTCGCGGCCTTCCCGTCACTCTCCCTGTACGTCGCCTACGAACCCGTGTGGGCTATTGGCACGGGGCAGACAATCGAGTCCGCCGATGCCATGGCCATGGCGCGGTTGATTCGCAGCACGTTACGGGAGGAGCTTCCCACTGGAGCTGATAGCGTGCCTATTCTCTACGGCGGGAGCGTGACGCCGCTTAACGTTGCCAGTTTTGTGGATGGTGATTCGATCACCGGCGTTCTCGTTGGTGGTTCCAGCCTCGACCCAGTCGCTTTCCACCAGCTCATCGCTCAACTCGTCTAATTTTATGCTCACGCACATCCGCGATCTCGTTCACGATGCCATTGCCCGTGACTACGCCGTAGGCGCCTTTAACGTAGAGAACGTTGAGACGACGCTTGCCGTCATTCGGGCAGCGGTTCAGGAGAAGTCGCCAGTGATTCTCCAAGTTTCCGAAACGACCATTGCCTACGCTGGTTTGAAAGTAATCACGAGCATTGTGGAGCACGTCGCTCGGGACGTCGCCGGTCAAATCCCGGTTGCGCTCCACCTGGACCACGGCAAGTCTTTCCGTTCCGTTGCCGCGTGCGTGCAAGCTGGTTTCTCGTCTATCATGATTGATGCTTCGGATGTGCCGTTCCAGGAGAACGTCATTCTCACGAAGCAAGCCGTGGACTATGCGCACCGGAAGGAAGTGTGGGTGCAGGGTGAACTCGGCGCAGTGAAGGGCTTGGAAGAGGCAATTACCCTCTTGGAGCGGGAACCATTCATGACCAAGCCGGAGGAAGCGCTCCAGTTCGTAAAAGAGACGGGCGTGGACACGCTAGCCGTCGCCGTCGGGAACGTGCACGGCGTGGTGAAAATGCGTAAGGGCATGACTCATGCCCTCGACGTCGCGCGGCTCGATGAGATTTGGAAAGCGATCCCCAACACACCCCTCGTGCTGCACGGCGCGTCCGGTGTCAGCGTCGAGACGTTGCAGGAATCGTTTCAGCATGGCATTCGTATTGTGAACATGAATACCGAACTGAAGCTCGCCTTCGTAAATGCGCTCCGAATGACGCTACAGAAGGACGTTGACGCGTACGACCCGCGGGATATATTCAAGCCCAGTATGCAAGCCGTGCAAGACCTTGTGGCATCGAAGTTCCGCGCGCTTAAGAGCACGGGCAAAGCTAATCATTAGCCTAGAACCAAGGACGAAAAATTAAGAACTGATAATTTCACCTTTACTTCGCATCATTTACCCACACCCTATGCCTACACGTATTGCCATAAACGGTTTTGGTCGCATTGGTCGCATGGCCGTCCGTGCGGGTTGGAAGAACCCCAAGCTCCAGTTTGTGGCGGTGAATGACCTCACGGACGCCCCGACGAATGCGCACCTTTTGAAGTACGATACCGTGCATGGTATCTTTGAAGGTGACGTGAAGGTGAAAGGGAATACCATTACGGTCGGCAAACACAGCATGGAAGTGCTGGCCGAGAAAGATCCAACTAAGCTGCCTTGGGCTAGGCTGAAAGTTGACGTGGTGCTAGAGTGCACCGGCCGGTTCACCAAGCGAGCAGAGGCTGCCCAGCACCTGAAGGCTGGCGCAAAGCAAGTTATCATCTCCGCACCGGCAGACGACGTTGACGCGACCATCGTCCTGGGCGTGAATGATGGAGAATTGAAGAAGAAGCCGCAGATTGTCTCGAACGCGTCGTGCACGACGAATTCTCTCTCGCCTGTGGCTATGGTTATGGAGAAAGCATTCGGGATTGAGCGGGGAATGATGAACACTATCCACTCCTACACCAACGACCAGCGCATCTTGGATCTACCGCACAAAGATCTGCGCCGCGCTCGTGCCGCTGCCTTGAATATCATTCCCACAACTACCGGGGCGACGAAAGCAGTCGCTAAGACACTCCCGACACTGAAGAATAAGATAGAAGGCGTGAGCGTGCGTGTGCCAACGCCGTGTGGCTCGCTCACGGATTTCGTCTTCGTCGCGAAGCGCGCGCCAAAGGATATGGCCGAAGTTAACGCTGCACTGAAGAAGGCAGCGAGTACCGTGCTGAAGGGGATCATGGAGTACTCGGAAGAACCGCTCGTCTCGTCAGATATTGTTGACAACCCACACTCTGCTATCGTCGATGGCTTGTCCACGCAGGTGAACGGCAATCTGGTGCGCGTCATGGCCTGGTACGATAATGAGTGGGGCTACAGCTGCCGGTTGGTAGAGCTAGCAGCGAAGTTGTAGCTCTTGCCTATCGTGTAATAATTCGGTAGTCTCAGGTCTACACGATTTTCGACACTCTGGCGCCATCGTCTAGCGGCTAGGACACTTGGTTCTCATCCAAGAAACAGGAGTTCGATTCTCCTTGGCGCTACCAGCTCGTTACTCGCGTCGACTTTTAGTGGTCTTTACGTCAGCTCTTAGAGTGCTACGCTGGAGGTATGCGCGAAGACTTTGCCGAATCACTGGAGGCATTCCACGACCTTGCCGAAGAGAAGGTGCACGCGCAGCGTGCGTACGACCTGCATCTTATCAACGAAGAACTCAAGCAGATTGAGGAACGTTTCGCACACATTGAAGAGGTACCGCCTGAGGTTGAGCAAGAAGTGTTCCAGTACCAAGAACAGAAACAGCAACTCATGCGGAAAATGCACGAGCAGTTTCAGGTACTGGATGCTGGCGGGACGCTAGAGACCGAGCAGGGCGCGTGGAGCGTGCTGCAGCAGGACGAAGGGAAGTTAATTGCCATTGGCGGTGGCCGGCAAATTGACCTTTCCCTCGGCCAGATGATGACCGATGCGGAGTGGGGCATGGCTTACGACGTAAACGACGCCAGCATCCACCGGAACACTAAAAAGCACTACATTATTGAACGAACTAAGCAGCAGCTGCAAGACCTTCTCGATGCGCAAATTTTTACTGTGGAGAGCAAACGAGGGACAACGCACCTAAAGCTCCACAAAGCGTACGAACTCGCTCGGGAAGATCGGGACTCAACGCAAGCGCAGATGGGTATCATCGCGGAGCGAATGGTGCGGACGTACCTGGAACAGCTTGCCTGGGATTACCCCGACCTCGGTTTCACCGTCGAGCGGGGTGACGCGCAGCAGGACGTGGAGAATAAAATTGACTTCATTATCCACCGCCGGAGCCACGCCCGTGGCGTTAACGTAGAGCCAATAGAAGGATCGAAAGATGCAGGAATCCAGTTCACCACGCGCCAAGACGCAGAAGGCTTGGCCCACAAGCAGGAGCAAATTGATCGGGCGAAACGATTCGCGCGAGAAGTCGATGACCTGGTGCTCGTGCAAATTCCCATCGAACGATTCGTCGGTGCCTACAAGGCCTGGCAGAGCAAGCAAACACCGGGCGGGCCAGAGCGGTATTGGCACCAGCAGACGAAAGACGAAATATTCCGTAACGTCATGGCGGGTTTTCTTACTCCCGAAGAAGTGGAGCGGGAGATGGATATTCTCCACCAGCGTCCTGCAGCGTAAAGGTTTTCGGGAATAAGAAAACCC
Source organism: bacterium (assembly GCA_030689605.1). Taxonomy (GTDB): domain Bacteria; phylum Patescibacteriota; class Patescibacteriia; order PEXW01; family PEXW01; genus CAIPSZ01. Next base: position 4,668 of record JAUYFT010000029.1, read on the forward strand.
CCAGTCAAATTGACCGGGGGTAACTTTAGGAACGCACAACTCCGTACAAAACCAGTGAGAGTCCACCCCAGAAGAACAAGACCTCGATGAGGAGACCGATGAGGCCGAGACGGTGCCGCTTGGTGCGACGCCGACCCTTGGGGGCGCGGGTAGAGAACGCGACCATGACCGCGCCAGCCAGGATTGCCTCTATACCCTGTGGGATGTAGAAGGTCATAGACCTGTTGGTTAAGGCGAAATGGGCGAACTCCGGCGGGTTGCAAAATTGCAACGTGCCGCCGTACTGTCTGTACGGGTTGGGAAGGAGCTGTGTTTGGAGCATTTGAGTATAGTCGTGCCTGGAATATGCGTCAATACCAAAAAAGACCCGTGTCATTTAAAAATCAAAAGTGGACTGTTTAAAGATGAAAAGTGGACTTTTGATGGCTAAAGCGGTGATTGGCTGCCATAGTGAGGGGTTCATCATTAAACCCCGAACAGTATGCCCCCACACCTCCACAAGCGTCTTAG
>JAUYFT010000033.1 GCA_030689605.1 bacterium
GGCCGGTACAGTGGGGGCAGTGGTGGTTCTTGCTGGCCGGGAGCAGTGGCCGTGGCTGCAGCAGTGGCTGGCGCCAACGATAACCGACACGAACGTTGCCCGACCCGTGACACGGAAAGAGCCGGTTATAGAGCAGTACGCGGAGACGGTGGGGAAAGTTGATCCCAACGTCGTTGCGATATTCGTTAGGCAGGTTCCAGCCAAAAAAAATGGTGCGCTCCTGGATCAGCTTTACACCCCATCAGACTATCGGGGCACGGGGGTGCTTCTCACCGAGGATGGCATTGGCGTGACCACGCGCCGGGCTATTCCCGATTTGGCAAAGGAAGTTGCTATCGTCACCGCCTCGAAGGCCGTGTACCTAACCAAAGATTTCGCTGTTGACCCGGCGTCTGACCTGGTGTACTTCCGGATTAGTGGCAAAGGTTTCCCGGTGCTGGACTTTGCTGACACGGGGAGCCTACTCGTCAGCCAGCGCGTCATTGACGTCAACCGTCACGCCGTAACGCTTGCCCCAGCAATTTCCCTCACGGAGCTTGCGACAATCAATTCGGTACGCGTCGTTGATCGAAGCGATCTCGTCCAAAGCAGTGAACGTCTGAATCAGGTGTACCAAACTCGGACTGGCGCTGATGCCCCCGGTGTGCCAACCTTTAGCATTGGTGGCAAGCTCATTGGTCTGCACACGGGCACGGACGGTGATATCACCCCTGTTGACGCCATTAACTCGGGTTTGCAGCGTCTGCAGAAGACTGGCGGAGTCGTCCGAAATATTCTCGGCGTTCACTACCTTAACCTCGCCGTGGCGAAAGGGCTACTCTTAAGCCCCACGGTTGAAGGGGAGCGGGGAGCGTACATTACGAGTGCCACCGCTGCCAGTACGCCAGCAATTGTCCCGAAAAGCCCCGCTGATCGTGCCGGCTTGAAGGTTGGGGATATTATTCTTCGCGTTGATGACACGTCGGTTACCGAAGCGCAAACCTTGAGCCAAATTGTCCAGAACGCAACGGCGCGAGCCACACTCACCCTCACTATCCTGCGCGGCAAGGAAGAGCAGCGACTACCGGTAACGCTTGATACCACGTCACTATGAGCTTGCGGCGTTGGTTAGGAACTGCGGTCGTTGTGATGCTCATCACGACGTTTTCCATTCCACCATTTGCCCACGGTCAGGAAGTTTTTCAGACTGTCGTGCAGTATCAGACTGGCCGCCTCGCCCTGGTGCCGGTTATTGGTTTTTCGGCTGATGATGCCGCAACTCGAACTCGGCTGCGGCCAGGCGTGCGCTGGGCCGAACCGAACGTTATGTACCATGCGGCGCTCAGCCCGAACGATCCTGACTATCCGCTGCAAACACAGCTCCCGCAGATTGGTGCCCCCGCGGCTTGGGACACCCGCACCGATGCATCCTCGGTTATTGTCGCCGTGCTGGATTCGGGCGTAGATATAACGAATCCTGACCTGACGGCAAACATCTGGACGAACGCCAAGGAAACCGCCGGTGATAACTTGGATAATGATGGGAATGGTTTCGTCGATGATGTGCAAGGCTGGAATTTTATCGAGAATAACAACGATTCACGGCCGCAAGTCACCACCGGGGCAACCGTAGCTGGGCTTAACCACGGGACAGTGATTGCCGGCATTATTGGAGCCCAGGGGAATAATGGAGTGGCGGGCACGGGGGTGGCCTGGCAAGCAAAAATTCTGTCGGTGCGGGTGCTGGATAGCACTGGGTCAGGTTCCACCGTCACCGTGGCGCAAGGCATTGCCTACGCCGTCGCGGCTGGGGCAAATATTATAAACTTGAGTTTCGTTGGCAGCGGTGCCAGCCCCACCCTGGCAGCGGCGATAGTAGACGCCCAGGCCGCCGGCGTGCTCATTGTCGCGGCGGCGGGCAATGAGAATCTTGACCTCGATGTTACCCCCCAGTACCCGGCCTGCTATGCTGGGGTTCTGGGCGTCGCCTCGGTGAGCAGCAGCGATGTGAAGTCGTCATTCTCTAACTACGGTTCGTGCATCGACCTGGCTGCGCCGGGGGAAAATATTTCTAGTACGCTCTTCTACTCGCCCAGCCAGGGGTACAGCGCCGTGAGCGGATCGGGCTGGTATGGTACGTCTGTGGCCTCACCGTTTGTGGCGGGTGCCGCCGCTTTGCTTAAAGCAATGTCGCCCACGCTTTCCGGCGCCGACCTGGCCACGGCACTCAAGAATCAAGCAACGAATATTACTGCTAGCAATTCAGCTTTTGTGAATGACCTGGGGGCCGGGCGCTTAAATCTTCAATCATTACTTAGTGCCGCCGCCGTGGCGAGTGCGTCACGGGTTAATATTTTAGCTATCCCATCGGCCGGGGATAGTCCGCGCGTGAGGGAATATGATGCGCAAGGCAAGCTCTTGCGGCAGTTCTACACTGGCCCTAGTACGAGCCGGGTTGGCGCCTCGGTCGTTGCGGCCGACGTTAACGGTGACGGGGCGCAAGAATTCGTTACGGGCTTTCAGCAAGGTGCAGAACCGCGGATCCGCATTCATGACCGCACCGGCAAGCAACTTCGGTCATTCCTCGCCTTCTCAACAGCGTACCGTGGCGGCGTCTCGCTCGCCGTGGGTGATGTCACCGGTGACGGGGTTGTAGACATAATCGTTGGCACCGATACCGGATCCTCGAGTGTCCGAATTTTCGACAGTACCGGGGTTATGCAACGGCAATTCTTTGCTTTTGGGCAAACCTACCGTGGCGGCGTCTCGCTCGCTGTGGGTGAGGTCACGGGTGACGGCGTCGCAGATATAGTTGTCGCCAAACGTCAGATTGAAGCCCGGGTGTCTGTGTTTTCTGGCACCGGTAAGCTACAGCGTTCATTCCTTGTCTTCCCAACGACAGTGCACGTTGGCGTATCCCTGGCAATCGGTGACGTTACTGGCAGCAGCACACCCGAAATTATTGTCGGGCTGTGGCGGGGCGCCCCCCGTGCCCGCGTGCTTTCTTCAAGCGGGAAGCTTCTTCGAGAGTTTTATGCCTACGATAAATCCCTGACCGCTGGCGTTCGCGTGAGTGTCGGTGACGTGAATGGCAATGGCACTGTGGATATCGTCACGGGAACCGGGCCGGGCGCAAAGCCGGAAGTTAGGATTTGGGCGAACGCCGGCGCCACCCGGACGAAGCTCTTCAACGCGTACACGTCCCTCTCGCGTACGGGTATAGCGGTTAGTACCATCTCGGCACTATGATCAAGCGCGTCCTCAACCACCCGACGGTTCAGCAGTTTAGTCGGTTTATCACTATTGGCTTTCTGAACACTGGGTTGGACTGGGCAATCTTCTTCGCCCTCACCAGCTGGGTGCCGTTCTTCACGCAGCACATTCTTATTGCGAATGCCATTTCATTCGTTTTTGGTTTTACCAACAGTTACATTTTCAACCGGCGTTGGACCTTCAAGTCCCAAGACGCTCGGGTGGGCAGGCAGCTCACGGTCTTCCTACTCATAAACCTGGCGGGATTGGGGATTAGCCAAACCATCCTCGGCACCGTGTACGCCGTAACATCTTCCCGGCTCATAAGTAAAGCAACCGCCGTCGCCCTCACCTTGTTCTGGAACTACTTCGCCGGCCGAAAGTTCGCGTTTAAGAAGTAAATTACCACCCCGCCTCGGTCTGTTGACCTCGGCACCCCTCCTCCGAGAGGAGGGGACAATAATAAACTCCTCCCCTCTCGGAGGGGCCGAAGGCGGCGCGACCCATCGGAAGCGACCGGAAGGGTAGGGAGGGGTGTATTTTACTAAATATACCTCCACCTACCACACCTTCATCTGTCATTGCGAGCCCGAGCCTTGCGAGGGTGCGGCAATCCCGATGAACTCCGAGTGTAACTCGGTGATAGAACTGATTACTGCTGCAGCGGGATTGCTCCCGCCTGCCTTCGACTACGAAGTATGGCGGGCAGGTCGTCGCTGCTACTCCTCGCAATGACAATGGCTTGCCAGGCATAGTTAAAAGTGGTACAGTCAATGCACCCAAACGTGGGTGTTTTTTCAACACCATGCTGCTCACTATCATCATCCCGGCGTACAACGAGGCGCAGTACCTTGGCACGAAGCTGGACCAGTACCTGGCCGAGTTCAAAGGCGATACGGAATTCCTCATTGTGCCAAATGGCTGCACCGATGATACGCCGGCCATTGCCCAATCGTACGCGAAGCGTTTCCCAAATGTGCGCGCCCACGTCATTCCCGAAGCGGTGGGCAAGGCCATGGCCGTGCGGGCAGGCTGGGAACGGGCGAAGGGGGATTGGGTAGCTTTCCTGGATGCTGATGGTTCGACAAGTGCGAAGGAATTCCAGCACATCTTTAGTGCCCGACGCGATGCTGATGGCGTCATTGCTTCCCGGTGGGCGCCCGGTGCTAAAGTCGAGAATCGATCGGTACTTCGGAAGTTGGCGAGTTACGCCTTTGCAGCAATTGTAAAAATCTTGTTCTGGATGCCATACCGTGACACGCAGTGTGGGGCAAAAATCTTTCGTCGTGAGCTCATCCAGAGAATTCTCCCTTTCATTACGGTTCGCAATATCGCGTTTGACGTTGAACTCCTGCTCCTCTGTCGTCGGGCTGGGGCGAGCATCGTCGAGTATCCCACG
>JAUYFT010000001.1 GCA_030689605.1 bacterium
CTTTTACCCTTAGCCTTGAGCCAAGCCTGAAGGTGTTCCTCGAAAATGCCCTTTTTAGTTGCCATATTCATATGGCAACACGGTAACCGATTTCTTATCTACTCGGGGGTTTTCGGTAACCTTTCTTGTTATCTACAACGCTGCTATTGCAAAAATTCTTAAGACGTGGTATAATAGCTTCAGAAATCAAAGTAATACGCATACCATGCACAGCCAAGCGGTAGGGAATGGCTTTCGCTAACTAAACTTATAATTTCGGCGCTCCCCAGGGAGCGTTCGAGCTTTCGTCGTAATATAACGCGCATATGCCAACGCCAAGTAAGGTTCCCGAGGGTAAGGGTAAGAAGGTTGAAGTGAAAACAAAGGTTGGAACGTATTCGGCGGTGCGTCTCTCAATGGTCGTCATGACCGCGCTCGCCATGGTTAGCACGAGCGTTATTTTAGCCGCGCTCCTCATCCGCCTGGTGCCGGTGAAAGACAGCGGAAGTTCGGGAGCGGCTGGCGCTAAAGTTTCCCGTTCTGCCGATGGGTACGTCACCGGAGAACTGCTGGTTAAATTTGCCGCGAATAGCACACAACTTTCGCGCACGCAGGCGGTACAGAAAGCCCTTCAGAAACCAGTGAACGTAAGTACGCTCACAACGGTTAAGAAACGACAAGGATTGAAGACAGTCACACAGACAGTTGAAACCATCGCCCAGCGTGTAGCATCGTTGCAGAGCTTAAATCCGGTTGTTAGCAGCGCGATCCAGCTCGCCAGCACGTCGAATGCCATACGGGCGAAACGTGGAGTCACTGCCGACGTTGCGGGAACGAGCAATGCCCTCCGCCAGTGGTATGTGCTTCGGATTACCCCGGCCACTGCCGACCTGAATCAAATTGCTACAGCCCTCCGCCAGCAAACTGGGGTTGAGAAGGTGGAGACTGACCGTCGCGTCAACGTTGCTGCCACGCGTTCGCTCTCTAGCACCAGCGCCGGTGCAGCCGTGAAGCTGGCCGAGGCGCAGAAAGCAGCAAGCGTCCTGCCAGGCGACCTGAATCGTGATGGCATAGTTGATGGCAAGGATTTGCGGTTGCTCTCGAACTACCTCACCTCGACCGGGATCCAACCGACGAGCTTGGCCGGTGCGGATGTGAACCGCGACGGCGCAATTGACATTGCGGACTTATCTGCGCTGGTAGATATGCTCGCCACCCTGTTCCGCGTGCCGGCAAGCGACCTAACTGGTGATGGCATTGTGAACGCAGATGATATTAATTTCTTGACGAAGTATGTAGTTTCGAAGGGTCCTGCGCCGAGTCCACTCTCGAAAGCTGATTACAATGCTGACGGTGTGGTTGATCTTTCGGACTTAGCGCGCCTCATTGGGATGGTCTATAACAGTTCGGGGTACGAGGCGCTGAACTACGGGAAAGGCGACGCGAACGCAGACGGGGTGGTGGACAACCGCGACCTTGACTACCTCATCGCGTATCTTAGCGGCAAGGGTCCGGCTCCCGTCCCGCTCGGTTTAGCCGACATGGATCTTAATGGAAAAGTAGACCTGACTGACTTAAGTTACCTCATGAGCATCTTGTTTGCTGATACTGACGATGTTACCGCAGCAGTTATCATCATTTCTGATAGTACGACAACGAGCGTCGCACCAGTTTCTGCGGATGGAGTAAGCGTGCAACCAGTCGTTTTGCCGACGTACCTTTTGGGCGATAGCAACGCCGATGGTCGCGTGAGTACGGCTGACGTGGCCTACTTGGCTGCGTACATCTACCAGAAAGGCTCAATGCCAAACCCGCTTGGCCGTGCAGATTTAAACTTTGATGGCGTGCTCGATCTCTCTGATTTTTCCCGCATGGTAAAGCTCGTGTTCGACCAGCTGAAAGCACGCGTGGCACTGGCCGACTTGAACGGGGACGGCGTGGTGAATAATGCTGACCTTACGTATTTGTCGAACTACTTAACCGGCAAAGGTCCAGCCCCAGACCTAACGAAAGCCGATGTTGATGCGAACGGGCGCGTCGACCTTACCGACCTTTCGATCATGGGGGAATTCGTCTATCAAACTTCTACTCCGCCTGTCTGCGCAGACGTGCGCACCGTTGGAGTAACTACGTTCCTGAATGGGGACGTGAATGCGAATGGCAGCGTTACCACGGCCGACCTCAACGCGCTGGGTAGCATTATTTACGCGAATGCAGCCATGCCAACACTACAGGAGCGTGCAGACGTCAACTGTGACAAAGTGGTAACCCCGACGGATGTCCTGGCGCTCGATGCCCGGCTGAATAATACTGCAGTGCTTACCCTCCCGGGTGATGCAAATAGTGACGGTGCCGTCAACGCCAGCGACATTGCGGTGAGCGAGGATACGCCCACGGATGTCAACGGTGATGGCAGTGCAGACATACGTGATACGTACACGCTCGTGAAATTACTTAAACTTAATCGCGTGATGAACGCGCTGCCGGATCTTGATGCAGATGGCAAGATTGATTGGTCTGATGCACGTATTCTCGTTAATGGCGTATTCACCTCGGGCGCCGCGGCGCTCTCAAGCACCGCTGACGTTAATGGCGACGGGACGATTGACGCCGCAGATGCCTTCTCGTTCGTAAGCGCCCTGGGTGCCAAGCAGTCTACGACGAGTGTCCTCGCGGGCGATGCCAACGCGGACAACCTGGTGGACTGCCGCGACGTGCAGTACTTGCATGGGGTGTACTTTAAGAAAACGCCTGCGCCCAACCCGGCGACTCGAGGAGACGTGAATGGTGATGGCGTTGCAAATCTCGCCGATGCAATCCTCTTGGCGCAGCGTGCCTGCCCGGCAACCGGGGGTGGCGTCCGGTCGGGTGATATCCTGGTGGCCGTGCTGGATAGTGGCGCGCAGGTGAAGGATGCTGATGTGCGGGCCGTACTTGCCCCTTCGAAAGAGACAGCAATGAATGCCAAAGATGATGATAAGAACGGCTACATTGATGACGTTGGTGGGTACACGGCACTTCCCGGTCGCCAGACCACCCAGGACTGCCACGGGCATGGTTCCGCGATTTCCACGGTCGTCGCCGGGAAAACGGGCATTGCCTCATTTGCCCGTATCCTCCCGGTTCAAGTTGTGGACTGTAAAGGGAGTGGTACCGCACTCACCGTGGCGCAAGGCTTGGTGTATGCCACCGTGCGCGGGGCTGACCTTAGTCTAGTGCCGCTTAGCGGGGTTGGGTCATCAGCGTTGCTGGCGGATGTGGTGAAGTACGCGAAAGCGCAGGGCATGCTAGTCATCAGCTCGGCCGGGAACGATGCGACGGCTATGTCCAGAGTATTTCCGGGCAGCATCGCAGGCGTGTTAAGTGTCGGGGCAACGGTGGCGAATGGGAAGTCACTGGCCGCGTACAGTAACACCGGTGCTCGTGTATATGCTCCTGGCAGCGCTAGCGGTGTGAAGTTTGAAGGTACTTCGATTAGCTCTGCGTACGTAACCGGGGCGGCTGCCTTGGCACTCGGGAAAACGCCGACGCTCACCGTGCAGCAACTAGAGGCGAAGCTTGCGCCGATTGTGGTTAACCCTAAGAATGGGAATGTCCTTGACGCCCTAAAGGCAGTGCAGTAATACTATCGCTATGCCAAGTATTACTACCCAAATTAAGCAAGGCACGAAGCTTACCGTGGGTGCCAAGGTGACTATCGGCATTGCCGTCATTGCCGTCGTCGCCCTGGGTGTAACCCTCGGGTTTGCGGTCTACCTCGGCGGTTTCGCCAACTAGACTCATGTTAAAGCAGAACGCCTGTCCCAGGAATGGGGCAGGCGTTCTGGTTAGTCTAGCGTACTGACAAGCGGCACCTACTTCTTCGTCTTGGTCTGGATTTTTTTTAGCAGCTCGGCGATGAATGACTTCTTTGCCACCACAGCAAGTTTTTCCTTGCCCCGCTCGCGGACGTGGAGCTTGGGTGACTTCAGTTCCTTATCACCAATCACTAGCATGTACGGCGTCTTTTGCTTCTCGGCCGTGCGGATGCTCTTGCCCACAGACTGGTCAGCCGTGAATACGTCGACGCGCAATCCTGCCTCGCGTAGCTCCTTGCCCAGCTTCTGGCAGGCTTTCTCGTGCTTCAGGCCGACGGGGATAACGACCACCTGCACGGGGGAAAGCCACAAGGGCAGCTCGCCCGCGTAGTGCTCGATGAGGAAGGCAATGGTGCGCTCCAGGCAGCCAATGGACGAGCGGTGGATGACAATGGGCCGGTGCATCTTCCCGTCCTTACCCACGTACTCCAGGTTGAAGCGCTCGGGCATGACGAAGTCGTACTGGACCGTGAACGCAGATTCCTCTTGGCCGTTCACTTTCTTCATCTGCACGTCAATCTTCGGGCCGTAGAAGGCTGCTTCATTCTGGGCTTCGAAAAACGGCGTCTTCTGGCCTTTTAGCACTTTACGCAGAGCATCCTCGGCGCGTTCCCACGCCGCATCGTCCTTGTAATACTTTTTCGTATCCGTGCGATCGCCCAGGGAGAGGCGGTAGCGGTAGTCCACGCCCTTTTTCAAGCCCAGGGTTTGGTTCATCTCGTCAATGAGCTTGAGCACGTTGCTGATTTCTTTTTCCGCGTCCTCGGGCGCGACAAAGATGTGCGCGTCGGCCAGGGTGAACATGCGTACGCGCATGAGGCCGGTTAGCTCACCAGACTTTTCGTAGCGGAACTGGGAAGCTAGCTCGGCAAGGCGCAAGGGCAGATCGCGGTAGGAGTGCGGCTTGTCATTGTAGAGCATGAAGTGGTGCGGGCAGGTCATGGGCCGCAGGATGAGCTCGTCATCGTCCACCTTCATGACTGGGTACATGGTGTCTTTGTAGTACGGGTAGTGGCCCGAGGTCTTGTACAGCTCCGTCTTCGCGAGCGGCGGGGTATAGACGTGCTGGTAGCCGTGGGCGAGCTCGGTATCCACAGTGTAGCGTTCCAGTTCGCGTCGGATGACCGAGCCCCGGGGCGTCAGGAGGGGTAGGCCCTTCCCCACGCTGTCCGAGAACGTGAACAGATCCAAGTCTTGGCCGAGCTTGCGGTGGTCGCGCTTCTTGGCTTCTTCTTGCATCTTCAAGTACTCGTCGAGTTCGGTTTTCGTCAAAAAGGCCACGCCGTATACGCGCTGCAGCATGGGGTTTGCCTCGCTGCCGCGCCAGTACGCGCCCGCAATGTGCGTCAGTTTGAAAGCGTCCGCTGGGAGGTCCTTTGTGCTCTCTACGTGCCCGCCGCGGCAGAGGTCAATGAAGGTGCCGGTGGTGTAGGCGGTAATCGTTGCACTGGGTTTATTATTTGCATTCTGGAGCTCATCAAAAACCGTCGTGCCTTTCGTTACCAGGTCGTGAATAAGTTCACGCTTAAATTGCTGCTTGGCGAATTTCTCTTTGGCCTGCGTTTCGGTAAGCTCTTCACGCTCGAACCCCAAGTTTTGGCCAATGCGTTTGCGCATGAGTTTTTCAAGTTTGGGTAGGTCTTGCGGCGTTAGGGGGCGGGGGAGCAGGAAGTCGTAGTAGAAGCCGTGTTCAATGGTCGGCCCGACGCCGAACTGCGCGTCTGGGAAAAGCTCCAGCACGCTGGCGGCGAGCAGGTGGGCGAGCGAATGGCGAATGCGGTCGAGTTGGTTAGCCATAGATTGCTAGTATAGCCTGAATATTGGCAAATTCTCAAATTCCCTCGCGTGCGTTGCATGAGGGTTTTGTTTGTCTTTGCGAGGGGCGTAATCGACCCGAAGCAATCTTGCTAACCATTGGATTACGCAAGATTGCCACGCCCCTCGTTTGGCTCGGGGCCCGCAATGACAATTGAGACTACTTCGCCCGCGTTACTTCCAGTTGCAGGTCGTTGGCACTGGAAGGCACGCGGCGGTTCCAGAATGGCGTGAGTGCGACGACGACGTTCGACGCCGCTTTCTCCTGGGCAAGGAGTGCACGCACTTCGTCGGCGGTTTTGCCAGCGAAGGTTGCTTGCTGCAGGAGCCGGTGGGCAGGAGCGGGGACTGTTGTTCCACGAGCGATGAGCGTCACGTCGGCGCGTTGTTTTTTTGTGTCGGTGCTCTTCAGTGTGTAACCGAACGTCGATGGGTTTACGGAGAGCAATTGCAGGTCGGGGGAGAGGGAAGTCGTTAGCAGGGCAGTCGCGCTGTCCGTAAGCTTCGTGGAATCCACGGTGACGGCCGTCGTTTTAACCGTGAGTGTGAGTGTGTACGTCGTTGCCTTATCACCAATGGCTGGTCCAGTCCGCTTCACCGTCGTGGCGTCGACCATGCCGGGGTAGAGCGTGCGACCAGTCGGGACGAGATTCTGGAGGTCGGGAAGAGCTTGGGCGATCGCTTCTTGCAGAAGTACTTGTTCAGCATTTGCCAGTTCATTAGCGGTTAGACCCGGAGTTGTTGATGTAGTTGCCGCCTGGCTTTCACCGTGGAAGTTTTCTGTTGATACGCCGGTAATTTTATCCTGCAACCCAGCCCACAGTGCGGGCAGGATGAAGGTGGTGCCTTTCGGAAGCGCGCCTTTCTCACCGGCAACGTCTCCCATAACTTCGGTGGTGACCGAGCCACCGACCGGGACGTCCACGCGTTGCTGGGTGCGGAAGATTTGGCCATCGGGTGACTTAAGCCGAGTGCCCGCGATGAGCGGCTGGGCTTTGCTGTAACGGTTGTAAATAGTAACTTTGCCGCGTGCTTTGCCGGTGAAGGTCGTAACTGTTGGCGTTGATGGTACTGGTTGCGGTGTCGTTGCTTTGGTTTCGGCGGTGAAGATTTTGCTCACCTCAACACTCTTTTCTAAGAACGCAGCAGGAATATCGTCACCCGTTGGCGCTGCGGCTACCGTTAGGGTCGTCGTACTCTCGACCGGTTGCGGCGTCCAGGTGAAGGCAATGCGGCTCTTGCCCGTGGCGAGGAAGAGCACACCGGCGAATAGCACGGCCGCCGCGACCACGAACGCAATGACCCACACGCGTTGGCGGGGGGTGGTGGTGTGGTGCTGGTGGGTTTCGTGCTTTTCGGCGTGCTTGGCCATGGGGTTATTGTAGCACTGAACCGTTGCGTGGTCTTTCCTACTCGGTGTTACCGCCGCGAGCATGGGGGATAAGCTCACGAACCGACCGAACGACTACACCTTTGGCAAGCGCAAGCTTCGCTGGCCGTGGATTGTCGCTGGTTGGCGCGTTTGCGATGCATACTTCTAGTCCCGTTTGCGGCGCGTGATAGTATGGTGGGAGAGGCTTGATACAAAACAAAAAGGGGGCACATTGTGTGCGCCCCCCATTTTGCTGATTGTAGTGGCGGGGAATTATTGGACTGAATTTTCCGCCCAAAGATCAGTAAAAAATGTCATTGATACGGTTTGCTGAATAGCATCAATATGTGCCTTGATCGGCAAAAGTTGACTCGAACCATTGATGCGGATATCACAGGTGAAAACGTCACCCTCCGCGCCTCTGATAGTAATCCAGGCGTCTAAGGTACGATGTTTCCAGGTAGTACCCGGAATGGCACGAGTGTTTGGAAGACACGACGTCTCTTTGAGTGCGCCGGCATTTTCGATTTGTTGAAGGTCAAGCGCTTCAGCAAACTGTTGGAATGCCGTTAAAGAAACTACGGCCTGAAATTGATGGGATCCATCAATTCGTATATCGAATAGATATGCGCCACTATCGGCGTCACCCCTAGGGATGAGTACCGCATTTCGGTGCAAATCGGAGTATGACGCTCCGGCTATGAGAAGCGTAGTCGCGCTTGCCGTTGCGGGGGTGTTGATCTGGGGTTGCACCGCTGTCGGCGCGTGCCGCTGGCAAGCGATGATAATCCCCATGACTAGAAGGATACTTGCTAGCAGTACCACGAGACTTCGTTTCATGTCGCCTCCTTGTTCATTTCAGTGTTTTCAGAGGGGTATACTGCTCGCGTGCAGCGAGTACAACGGCGCCCTCTGGCGAGATATGCTCATTTGTGCATATCTCAGCAGCACGGATATACACGGATTCGTGCATGGTTTTTGCCTCCTTGTAAAGGCGGGTTAGGATTGTCAAAGAGCTACAATCAGCTATATGCACAGTAGCACCAGCTTACATTTTGTCAACTTGCCTCAGTGTCTAAAAACAGAAAATCATCCACATATGTTGGATGATTTTTTGCTGGGAGTGGTGGGTTTCGGGTTTTTCGGCGTGCTTGGCCATGGGGTTATTGTAGCACTGAACCGTTGCGTGGTCTTTCCTACTCGGTGTTACCGCCGCAGAGCCGAGGCACCGACTAGGTTGGCTAGGTCGCTCCAGGCTGCACCACTGTTCACTTTGTTTGGTAGAGGCACGCGCTTCCCACCCGTCTGCGACGCCGCTCCGGCGGGCAGGCCATTTCCATTGGCAGCGTGGAGTTCCACCGGCGTTGGGCCAGGATGTTTGTCGAGGATGGCTTGGATGGCGGCGAGCTGTGCACGGGAGAGGTCGGCTGGCACGTGGATGACCAGCGGCCGGCCAACTTCGTGCGTCGTGGCGTAGGCTTGGAGCGCGACGGTGTCGAGCTCGCGCACGGCATCGGCCAGGATTTTCGTCTCGCCGTCTTTATCTGACGTCTTACCTTCCACGATCACGAGACGCTCGAGCGTCCAGAGTGCTTGGCTCTGTTGGTAGAGTTTGGGGAAGACGACGACTTCTACAGCACCCACAGCATCTTCCACCCGGACAAAGAGCATTGGCTCTTGCCGCTTGGTCATAATTTTCTGCACCTTAGTGATGATGCCACCGACGCGTACACGTTCGTCCTTGCCATGCTCGTGCAGCGTGCTCATGGGCGTGGTGATTAGGTTTAGCTGGTCCTGGAACTCTTTTAAGGGGTGGTCCGAGAGGTAGAGACCCAAAAGCTCTTTCTCCCACTGCAGGGCTTCGCGCTTGGCCATTGGTTCGGCTGGCTTCAGGCTTAAGCTCGGAGCCTTGGCTGCGGGCAGGTTCATGAAGAGTGAGTCCTGGTTGGCGTTCGCGGCCTGGGTGGCGTGCTTGTTGTACTGCAGGATGGTATCGATGTTCGCTAAAAGCTGGCCGCGCTCGCCGAAGCGATCCAGAGCACCAGCCTTGATGAGGCTTTCTACAGACTTCTTGTTAAAGTCCTTTACCTGGACGCGGCGGAGCAAATCCTCCAGGCTCGCGAACAGGCCGTTGGCCTTCCGCTCGTGCACGATAGCGCGCACGACATTGTCGCCCACGTTCTTGATAGCGTTGAGGCCAAAGCGGATCGTCCGCGTCGGCGCTTTCGTCTCAGAATTGTATACTGCGGTGAATGTTGAGTAGCTCTCATTTATGTCCGGCGGCAGCACGGTCATACCCATCTGCCGGCACTCATCAATTTCTATAGCAATACGGTCGATACTGCCCTGGTCGCCGGTGAGCAAAGCGGCCATGAATGCTTCCGGCTCATTTGCCTTGAAGTACGCTGTTTGGTAGGCAATGAGCGCGTAGCAGGCCGCGTGCGATCGGTTGAAGCCGTAGCGGGCGAATGGCTCGATGAAGTCGAAGATCTTTTCGGCCGTCACTTTAGCAATGCCATTCTGCACACAACCATTTATGAACTTGTCGCGCTGCTCTTTTAGGAGTTTGGCAATCTTCTTGCCCACGGCTTTGCGCAAGACGTCCGCCTCGCCCAGGGTGAAGCCCGCCAGGTCGCGTGCCAGCTCCATGATCTGCTCCTGGTACACGGCTACGCCGTAGGTCTTGGCTAGGCTCTTCTCCAACTTGGGGTGGATGTACGTAACTTTCTGCTCGCCATGCTTGCGGGCGATGAAGTCCGGGATGAACTCCATCGGCCCCGGACGGTACAGGGACACCATGGCGATGAGGTCTTCGAGCTCGGTGGGTTTTAGCTCCTTCAGGTAGCGCCGCATGCCGCCAGATTCAAACTGGAAGACACCCGTGGTGTGGCCAGCTTGTAGCAGCGCGAACGCCCCTTTGTCATCTAGGGGTAACTTGTCGAGGTCGTACATGCGGCCGCGACCCTTGCGGGCAATCTCAATAGTCTGTTCTAGCACCGTGAGGTTGCGCAAGCCCAGGAAGTCCATCTTCAGCAAGCCCAGGTCTTCAATGGGGCGCATGGAGTACTGGCTAATAATTGTCTCATCATCCGGGCCGGCGTGCTGGATGGGTACGTGCTCGATGAGCGGGCCTTTGGTTATGACCACGCCGCACGCGTGCACCGAGGCGTGCCGGACCACGCCCTCCAAGCGCATGGCAGTTTGCAGCAGACGGCGACCGTCTTCGTCGTGCTCGGCGATTTCCTTGAGTTCGGGGATGGTATCCAGAGCTTCCTGCAACGTGGTGAACATGGGAATGAGCTTGGCCACGCGGTCGCAGTAGGTGTAGGGGAAGCCTAGGGCTCGGCCGACGTCCCGGATGGCGGCGCGGGCGGCCATGGTGCCAAAGGTGATGATTTGCGCGACGTGGTCATGGCCATACCGATCGCCGACGTACTTGAGCACTTCATCTCGGCGGGTGTCGGCGAAGTCCAAGTCAAAATCCGGCATGGAGATACGCTCGGGGTTTAGGAATCGTTCGAACAGCAGGTCGTAGGCAATGGGGTCGACGTTCGTGATGTTCGTTAGGTACGACACGATGGAACCGGCCGCCGAGCCACGACCCGGGCCCACGACTACACCGTGTTCCTTCGCCCAGTTCACGAAGTCCTGCACGATGAGAAAGTAGCCCGCGAAGCCCGTCTTCTCAATGACGCCAAGCTCGTACTCCAAACGTTGCAGCACGACCGAATCGTGCTCGCGTCCAGGGTAGCGGTGGGGTATGCCTTTCTCGCTAAGCTGTCGTAAATACGTTTCTGCTGTCTCGCCCCTCGGCACTTCGAAGTGGGGGAGCTGCGTTTTGCCGAGTTCTAGTTTGACGTTGCAGCGGTCGGCAATAACAACGGTGTTGGTGATGACCTCGGGGTGGTCGGGGAATGCAGCGGTCATTTCGGCTTCGGTGCGCATGCTCACGTCTATACCCTTGTACGACATACGCTTGGGGTCGTCCATTGTGGTCTTCGTCTGGATTGCCAGCAGCACATCCTGAATCTCGGCGTCTTCTTTTTTCAAGTAGTGTACGTCGTTCGTCGCCACAACCCGTACGCCGTGCTTCTCCGCGAGCGTGAAAATGGCATCGTTGACTTTCACCTGGTCGGGGATGTCTGGATGGGATTGGACTTCGAGGAAGTAGTTCTCCTTCCCAAACGTCGCAATGTACTTCTCCACCACCTCGTCTGGCGTGGCGTTAATCTTGCCCAGGATGGCGTTGGCGATTTCACCTTGCAGACAAGCAGATAAGGCAATGAGACCCTCGCTGTGTTTCTTCAGCAGCTCGTGATCCACGCGCGGGCGATAGTAGAAGCCCTCAAGGTGAGCGACTGAAACGAGCGCGATGAGATTCTTGTAGCCCGTGAGGTTCGTCGCCAAGAGCACGAGGTGGAAGGGTCGCTCGTCAATGCGCGCTTCCTTGTCGTGCAGGGTGCGGCGGGCGACGTAGGTCTCCACCCCGATGATAGGTTTGATGCCAGCTTTCGTAGCTTTCTGGTAAAATTCTACCGCGCCGTAAAGGACGCCATGGTCAGTAAGGGCAACGGCTGGCGCCCCCAGCTCCTGCACGTGCGCAATCAAATCATCAATCTTCGGCAGGCCGTCGAGGAGGGAGTAGTGGGAGTGGACGTGGAGGTGGACGAATGGCACGGTTACGAATTACGAATAAAATTCTACGAATATACGAATAGATGGTTATGTGAGTAAACAATATATATACGAATTCGTAGTCATTCGTATATTCGTACTGATTCGTAATTCGTAATCCAACTACTCTAAATCGTCAGCGGGCGGTGTAGCCTTTTTGGTTTTTCGGTTCTTCACCAGGCTGGTTAAATCACCGACGACGCGGACAATGCTGGCGATGGCCGAGGCGGACGAGGTCACTTTGTTCTGGATGCTATCCAGAAAATCGCCAATGTGGTCCAGCCGCTCCTTCACACTATCTAGCATCTTGCGGAAGTCCTCAATGGCCTTGTACAGATCCTTCACAATTTGTACTAGGTAGTACAGCAGCCAGACCGTAAAGCCGCCTACTGCAAGAAGGACAATGGCGATTACGATGTTGAGGATGTCCCCGGTGGTCATAGGGAAATAGTATATCATACTGTAATCCCGCTGGTAGGGGAGCGAGCGGGCGCGTATACTACAGCCTATGGCAGACACGCTCTCCGATCTTGGGCTCAAACTCAACTACTGGTACCTCACCAACCGCCAGCAGCTCCGCAAGTGGTGGGTGCTAGTCCTCATGGCGGTGGACGTTTTTCTGCTCGCGCTCTTCCTCACGCAGGGCATGCTCCTTGTCTTCCGTTTCCGAGATTCCTCGAACGTCGTGGCGACCATTGCCGCGAGCACCGTCGCAGTCGGCAAGGCTCAAGGAGCAGTTATGCCTACCTCTATTTCCTCCGGGACGGTTGCGACGACCCCGCACGGTCAAGCCCGGTTCGACTTCTCCTCACGCCTCGAGAATACGAATGTCACCTGGTCGGCAGTGGTGACTGTGCAGTTTGCTGGGGGGGTGAAGCCGCTCACCCCAGTCCGCGTCATCCTGCCCCCGAAGAGCGTGCGGTACGCCATGGCGCTCAACGTGGAAGGGTCAGCGAATGTGACTATACCAAGCGGAACCATGAGCATCACTGACGTCACGTGGACGCGCCTGACCCCGGCAGAAGTTGCCGAGAAGATCGACGTGAAGGCAACGAATGTTACAACGGGATTACGGACGCTCGTCACCGGTGACAATCAGCAAAGAACGGTCACGCAGGTTACTGGCACTATTATGAACAGCGCGTTCGTTGCACTCGATGGTTTGCGCGTGTCCGTTGTGCTCACGCGAGGTGGGGCAACTGTCGGCGTTGGCAGCACCATCCTCTCCCACATCAACGCCGAGCAATCGCTTCCATTCTCCGTCGAGTGGGATACGGTCATAGCCAACGTCCAGCAGGCTGACGTCTACCCCGAAGTGCACCGGGATATTATTGCGCGCTAGGCAATGTCGCGGTTAAACCTCCGGTCATTGGCTCAGGTTGACTGGCTCCTGTTTGGCGCCAGCAGCATCTTGGTTATCGTCGGGTTAGTGGCACTAGCGAGCGTCACCATTGCCAAGTCCCCGCCCGAGTGGAGCACCTTTACCCGGCAGTTACTTTTCCTCGCCCTCGGCGTCGTGCTATACGTTGTGGCTGTGTTGGTGGACTACCGTACCCTTCGGGGCTGGAGCACGGCAGCGTACGTCGCGGCCGCCATCCTGCTCGTCGGCGTGCTTTTCTTCGGCACGACCATTCGGAACACAACGGGCTGGTTCGTCGTTGCGGGCGTTAGCTTCCAGCCCGTGGAAATAGTGAAAGTACTCTGGATAATTGCCTTTGCCGCCTACCTAGCCCGTTACGCTCGGGCGTTCGACCAGTGGCGGCACCTGGGCATCAGCGGGGCGTTCGCGCTCGGGCTCATCGTGCTCATCCTCCGCCAGCCAGACCTGGGTTCGGCCGTGGTTGTTGCCGGCATCTACGTTGGCCTGCTCCTCACCGCAAACGTGCGCATGAAACAGCTTATCCTACTCTTCGTACTCTTCATTATTGCGGCGGTAGTGAGTTACATGTTCCTGCTCCAGGGTTACCAGAAGGATCGCATCCGCGTGCTGCTGGATCCGGGTGCTGATCCACTTAACAGCGGGTACAATGTTACGCAAGCAATCATCGCGGTAGGCTCTGGCCAACTTTTCGGCCGCGGCTTCGGCCAAGGCACGCAGAGCCAACTCAACTTCCTCCCCGAGCAGCAGACAGATTTTATTTTTGCCGTGCTCGCCGAAGAGTTTGGCTTCCTGGGTGTGCTCGTACTCCTCGGGAGTTTCGCCGTGCTGCTGACACGCACCATCGTCATCGCTCGCCAGTCACGCGACGACTTTGGGGCATTCCTGTGCACGGGCATTAGCATTGGCATCGCCATCCATCTCCTCATCAACGTCGGTATGAACATGGGTTTGTTCCCGGTCACTGGCATTCCGTTGCCGTTCGTGAGTTCGGGCGGCAGCTCGCTCGTCGCCAGCATCATTGGGCTTGGGCTGGTCCAGAGCGTGGCCGTACGGCGGCGGTCTACGGGGTAGGGTTGACGTCCGGCCGTGGCGATGGTATAGTCGCGTTGGTTTTCCTGCCTGACCCCTCGGGTCTTTTCTTTCTTCTTTTACTGACCGTCATGAACTTGCAGCTCACCGCCACGCCCCGTTCGATTAGCAAGCAGGAACGCGCCTCGCTTCGTCAAGCAGACATGATCCCGGCGGTCGTTTATGGCCATAGTATCACCAACGAGAACGTCGCTGTTCCACGGCCGGTTTTCGAGAAAGCGTATCAAACAGCTGGCGAATCCACGCTCATCACCCTGGATATCACGGGCAAGAAGCCAGTGCAGGTACTTATCCAAGACGTCGACCGTCACCCTACTTCGGGTGCCATTTTGCACGTGGATTTCTACCAGGTACGCATGGATGAGGAAATCACGAATGACGTACCGCTCGTGTTCATCGGAGAATCCGCCGCCGTCAAAGCACTCGGTGGTATTCTGGTGAAGAACCTCTCAACCTTGCGGGTGAAGTGTTTGCCAGCCGACCTGCCCCATGAAATTACCGTTGATATAACTGCGCTGGAAAATTTTGAATCCCGTCTCACGGTCGCAGACATTGTCGTCCCACCGAAAGTAGAAGTTCTGGCAAAACCCGAAGAGATTATTGCCGTTGTTGAGCCCCCACGTTCGGAAGCAGAGCTGAAAGCACTTGATGAGAAGGTGGAGGAGAACGTTGAAGCAGTGCAGAAGGTGGTGGAGGAGAAGAAGCCAGAGGATATTGCTGAAGAAGTCGCGGAGCCGAAAGAAGCCAAGAAAGAAGTGAAGAAAGAAGCTAAAGATAAGAAGGAAAAGTAAACCCATGGGTCAGAAGCTCACCGATCGGCCAAGTGACTACACGTTCGGCAAGCGCAAGCTGCGCTGGCCCTGGCTGATTGCTGCGGGCACGGGGGCGCTGGTGCTAATTGGCATTGGTGGCTATTTGACTTTCCGTGGGAGTGCAGCGCAAGACGACAGCGCGAACACGAACAGCGAGTTAGACACCCCTACGCTGGTGAGCCGCCAGCTCGACGGCGTTCTCGTGGAATCAGAGAAGTCTAACCACCTGCCGCTCATGATGGTCGTCGAGAACCATACCTCGGTGCGGCCGCAGAGTGGGCTCTCAAAAGCCGGGGTTGTCTACGAGGCGCTTGCCGAAGGCGGCATCACGCGCTTCTTAGCAATTTTTGCCGTGAATGGGACGCTCAACATCGGCCCCATCCGTTCGGCACGGCCGTACTTCGTGCAAATCGCCCGGGCGTACAATGGCGTTTTTGTCCACGCTGGCCAATCCACGCAGGCGGCCGAGCAAATTACGAAGACCAAGATTATAGATTTCAATCAGTTTTATAAGAAGTACAACTTCTACAATATTTCTGGCCGCGCGCAAGAGCACTCGCTCTTCACCAACCTCCACCTCATGGAGCTTGGGTGGCGGGCAATGAAGCTTAAGGATAGAGGCGATTACGAGAGTTGGTCTTTCAAAGACGAAGCTCCGGTTGCAACCCCGACCACGAAGCCTATTGTGGTTGACTTCTCTACAGCGAGCTATCGGGTTTCCTACACGTACGACACTGCTAGGAACGTGTATAAACGTAGCCAAGGCGGGACAGTTGCCACGGACAAAGAAAGCGGCGCGATTGAACCTAAGAACGTCGCCATAATGTTCACCACCTCGAAGTTGTTCGATAAGCTCCGGCGGGACATTGTTGTCGTTGGCGAAGGGAAGCTCCTCCTTTTCCGGGATGGCGAAATGGTCACGGGTACGTGGAAAAAGTCTTTGCCCGAGTCCCAACTACAGCTCCTCGATAGTGCCGGCGCAGTCCTGCAACTCAACCGCGGCCAAACCTGGGTAGAAGTGGTAGACTTACCGGAGAAGTACGTTACCTACTAATTCTTTCATTCGTTTCATATCCTAATCAACGAAAAATTTATGCCAAAATCAAAATCAAACGCAAAACCAGCGTTGAAGAAAAATGAGAATATCAAAGTTATCCCCGTGAAATCCGTCATCCCGCCAGTAAAGCCGCAGCCTGCCCAGCCCACCCCCGTGGGTTTGCTTGGGCTGGCGCCGTTCTCCCACCACCACTGGACACGGTGGACCTACCTAACCTTGGCTGCAATCCTCGTGGTCACCCTAGGCATGTCACTCGTCACATTCATCCACTTCACGCGTAAAGCTGCCCCGAGTCCCGCCCCGGTCATCGCCAAGCCCGTCAGTACCGTGCCCACGGAGTTTGCCCCTGACCTCACCGGCGGCAATCGCTACACCCATGGGCACTTTTACCCTGTGGCGGTCATGATTGATAACGCAGCGACCGCGCGACCCCAGTCATCCCTCCAAGCAGCGTCGGTGGTGTACGAAGCGCTCGTCGAAGGTGGCATTACTCGTTTCATGGCGGTGTTTGACCAAGGAGAGGTGAAGGAAATTGGGCCGGTACGTTCTGCGCGCCAGTACTTCTTGGAGTGGCTGGCAGAGTACGAAGCCGCCTACGCCCATGCGGGTGGTTCGCCCGAGGCGCTCTCGAATATCCGTCGTGAGCGTATCCATGACATCAACGGCATTGGCAGCGCTTCGACGGCGTTTTTCCGGGATAGTACTCGTCCAGCACCGCACAACTTGTACACGACCGGGATGAAGATGTTCCTCACCACGCGGGCGAACAACCTGAAGTACTCTGACGTCACGCTTACGCCGTGGACATTCGGTTCAACCGTCAGTACGGGTGTCGCTGCCAAGAATGTCACCTTCTACTTCACCGGTCGGACGAAGAGTACGGAAGTGAGCTACACGTACGATGCAACCAAACTGCAGTGGCTGCGTAGCCAAGCCGGGAAAGAGCACCAGGATCGGCTTACGAAAGCAACTATTGGCGTCACCAACCTCGTCATTCAGCGCATCTCCAGTAAGATTGCAGTCGGTGAAAAAGGGCGCTTAACGATGTCGGTTACGGGTACTGGGAAAGCCAAAATTTTTCAGCAAGGACAGGTTCTGGACGTGACATGGAGTAAAGTGAAATCTGAAGACCGAACAGTGTTCACCTTGGCTGATGGAACTCCAGCGACTTTCCTCCCGGGCAATACCTGGATTGAAGTCTTACCCGAAGATCGCACGCTAACCGTCCAGTAAGCGTGCGCCATCGTATTAAACTTCTGGCTATTGACCTTGATGACACGCTCATTGGGTCAAATTTTCGTATATCCCAAGCCAACAAGCTGGCGGTGCATCGGGCGATTCGGGCGGGCATGATCGTCACGCTGGCCACGGGTCGGACGTTTACCACCACGCTGCCTTTCGCCAAGCAGCTCGGGTTAAAGCACACGCTTATGTGTTTCCAGGGAGCGCTGCTGCGCGGGAAGAGCAAGGTGCTTACCTCCCGCACCATGCCGCCCCAGCACTTTCTAGACGTTGTCGAATTCGGTTTGCGCCACAAGGTGCAGGTCTGCGTCTACGTGCTAGACCACGATACGGTGTTCTTTCAGCGCCCGCTCGACCGGTACGGCAAGGAGTACCTTGATCGCATCGAGCAGGTGCGGCAAATAAGCTTGGTTAACCTCCGCACGTTCCCATTCTCGCACCCGCCCATCAAAATTATGTTCGTCACCCGGCCGGAGCAGGTTATTAAGCTGGAAGCCTTGGCGCAACGGAAGTGGGGCAAGAAGCTCTACATAACCCGAACCCGTGCCAACCTGCTAGAGTTCCTCCACCCGCACGTGGATAAAGGTTTCGCCCTGCGGTACTTGGCCGAGCACTACAACCTGGAAATGGCTCAAACCGCGGCAATTGGTGATGGCTACAATGATATTCCCATGCTGAAAGCTGCAGGCGTTTCGTTCGCCGTAAAGAATGCAGCGGCAAAAGTTGAGCGTGCCGCGGATCACGTCGTTGCCTCGTGCGACCAGGATGGGGTGGCCGAAGCGATCGATTGGATCTTAGCGAATCGGAATCCGAAGAAAAAATAATCAGTAACCACCATGTTCACCTCCTTCCACCTCAAGAATGGCGCCCGGGTCATTATCGCTCCGCGGAAAGACACGCAGGCCGTCACGGTCATGGTGTTCGTCAAAGTTGGCTCACGGTACGAAGCCGTGCCGCTGAACGGCGCGTCGCACTTCTTGGAGCACCTCATGTTCAAGGGCACCAAGCGCCGGCCAGACACCCTAACCATTTCCAAAGAGCTGGATAGCATCGGCGCGGAGTTCAATGCGTTCACGAGCAAGGATCACACGGCGTACTACATCAAGGCCAGCAAGCAGCACTTGGACCTCGCCTTGGACATGCTCTCGGACATGCTCATCAACTCCAAGTTCGACGCCAAGGAGCTGGATCGCGAGCGTGGCGTCATCATCGAGGAGATTAATATGTATGAGGATAATCCCATGGCGTTGGTGGAGGATGTTTTTGAAAAGCAGCTCTACGGCGGCACGCCGCTCGGCCGGAACATTGCTGGTACCAAGCAGGGGATTGCAGCCATGAATCGCAAAGCTATGTTGCAGTACAAAGATGCTTACTACGTCGGCAGCAACACCACTATTATCGTTTCGGGTAGCGTGCCGAAAAATGTTCGTCCTCTTATCACCTCGTACTTCCAGAAGTATCCCAGCACACGTGTAGGGAAACGATTCGTTGCGCAAACAGGTTTTGCCAAGCCTGGGGTCGTCCTGCGGCAGAAAGCCACCGAGCAAGTCCATCTCACCATTGGCATGCCGACCTTCGGCTACCTGGACAAACGGAATGACGCATTGGCTCTGCTCTCCATTATCCTCGGCGGGACTATGAGCTCGCGGCTCTTCATCGAAATTCGGGAGCGTCGCGGCCTCTGTTACTACATCCGCGCCAGCGTGAACCCGTACGAGCAGGTAGGGCACTTCGCCATTCAAGCCGGTATCGACAAGCAACGGATTGACCAGGCAATTCCCGCTATCACTGCTGAACTAGCCAAAGTTGTACGTTCTGGGGTGACAGCAGAAGAGCTCCACCGGGCAAAAGAGTACGTGAAGGGCAAGTTTATTCTTTCCTTGGAAGATTCCGAAAATGTCGCGGGCTGGTTGGGCAAGCAAGCCCTTTTTCAGCGGCAAGTGAAGACCGACGCAGAAAGGATTGTTGACTTCGAAAAGGTAACGCGACGCTCTGTCGAGCAGGTTGCTCGTCAGGTCTTGCGTCCGAGCGCGTTCCGGCTGGCCATTGTGGGTCCCTACACCGACCAGGCGCGGTTTGCCCGGCTTTTGCGCGGCTAGGCTACAGGCGGTATACTGCCCACATGGATATTGGAGACAACCGAAACGTCAACGTCAGCATTTCCACCGCAACCATGCTTCGGCTGGTCGGCGTGGTTTTGCTTTTGGCCTTTGCGTACGCCATCCGCGACGTTTTTATTCTCTTCCTCGTCGCCGTGGTTTTGGCCACAGCGCTCGATCCCTGGGTGGA
The DNA here is from genome assembly GCA_030689605.1 of bacterium. Classification (GTDB taxonomy): domain Bacteria; phylum Patescibacteriota; class Patescibacteriia; order PEXW01; family PEXW01; genus CAIPSZ01. The sequence continues at coordinate 19,568 of JAUYFT010000001.1, forward strand.
CAAGCTGCAATCTTGGCGCGTACCCCGAAGCCTCGGCCTCATCATTATATTTATCATTCTCTTCGGCGGCATTAGCGTTATTCTCGGCCTGCTTATCCCGCCGCTGGTTACGCAGTTCAACGAGCTTACCCAGAATTTCCCGGCAATCTACCAGAAGTTCATTGATGAGTTCCAAGCCCTTCGGGATCTCTCCAGCCAAGCTGGCATCCAGCAGAACATTAGCGGCGTCCTGCAGTCCATTCAGGGCAGCGTCACCAGCGCAGGGAGTAGTGTGTTTTCGGCGCTTAGTGGTTTCTTCGGGGGGGTGATTGCTTTTATCGCCGTGCTCATTATCACCTTCTATATGGTGACCGAGGAGAGCGGCATGAAGAAGTTTTTCCGTTCCGTTGCGCCCTTGAAGTTCCAACCCTATCTGCACGAGCTCATAACTAAAATCCAATTCAAGATGGGTGGTTGGCTTCGGGGTCAGCTCCTATTGCTGCTCATCGTGGCGATCATGAGTTACATTGGCCTGCTACTACTGGGCGTGAAGTACGCCCTTATCTTGGCTTTATTTGCCGGCCTGATGGAGTTCATTCCCATGATTGGCTCCACCATTGCCATGGTGCCGGCGGCATTCATCGCGTTTACCCAAAGTCCAACGAAGGGTATCCTAACGATTATCCTTTTCATCGTGGTGCAGCAGCTTGAGAACAACTTTATTGTGCCAAAGGTCATGAAGAGCACAACTGGCCTGCACTCTATTGTGACCATCGTCGTCCTCCTCATTGGGGCAAAGGCTGCCGGGCTTCTGGGGATTATCCTTGCCGTTCCGGTTACGCTCATCGTCATGACGGTGTACCAGGACATTTTCGGGAAGCGCCGAGAAGCAGAACTCCAGCTGGAACAGTAAATCCGAATCCTATGCCCAAACGCGTCCCGCTCTTGCTGACGACGCCTATTTACTACGCCAACGGGGCACCGCACGTTGGCTCGGCGTACACGACTATTGCAGCCGATGTTATTGCCCGTGCTTGGAAACAGCAGAACCGGAAAGTTTTTCTGCTTACCGGCACCGACGAGCACGGCCAGAAAGTTGCCGATACTGCGGCAAAGGCCGGCGTCACGCCCCAGGCCTTTGTTGACACGCAAGCCAAGGCCTTCCAACACGTGTTCCAGCAGCTCAACGTTGGTTTTGACAGATTCATTCGCACTACCGAGGCAGACCACGTTGTTGGCGTTAAGGATTTTTTGAATAAACTTAAAGCTGCTACCACGCCGCTTGGCCGTCCTGCGGTGTACCAAGGTGAATACAAGGGTTTGTACTGCCAGGGTTGTGAGCGTTTTCTCACCGAAAAGGAGCTGGTGGATGGGAGGTGCCCCCTGCACAACACCGTGCCGCAGGAGCTCGTGGAGCATAACTGGTTTTTTCGTCTAACCGACTATTTGCCGAAGCTAAAGAAAGCGCTCACGTCGAATAGCCTCCGCATTTTGCCATCGGCTGCCCGGCAAGAGGTGCTTGGCTACTTCACGCAAGGGATTCAGGATTTCTCTATCTCGCGTGAAAACGTGAAGTGGGGCATTCCACTGCCGTGGGACAAGACGCAGACGGCGTACGTGTGGGTCGACGCGCTGCCGAACTACCTCACCGGTGTTGGCTACGGCAAGAATGCCCGTCAGTACCGGCAGTGGTGGCGTGGCGAAGTGGTGCACTTCATGGCGCGCGATATCCTGAAGTTCCACACTATCTACTGGCCGGCTCTGCTCATGGCCATCGGTGAGCCGGTGCCGGCAACCATGTTCGCGCATGGTTACTTCACCATTGATGGCCGCAAGATGAGCAAGAGCCTGGGCAATGTTATCGATCCAGTCGACCTGATTGGCAAGTACGGCGTGGATGGGACACGGTACCTTTTGCTCACGCCGTTTCCGTTCGGCCAGGATGGCGATTTGCCTGTGCAGCGTTTCATCGAGAAGTTTAATGCCGACCTGGCGAATGGTCTGGGTAACTTGTTGTCACGAACCACTAACATGGTGGAGCAGTACTGCGGGGGGGTGGTGAAATCTGTGGACGCGCCGAAGCCGCTTACCAAGGCCGAGCAGCAAACGCTCGCATACGACTTCACTGGCTCGCTCGTTACGACGTGGAAAGCAATTGCGTGGGCTAATCAGGCGATTGATAGGGCGAAGCCTTGGGCTCTGGCGAAGAGCACAAAGCCAGCGGACGCGAAGAAGCTCGCGCTGCTCCTCGCGCAGCTCGTTGCGCAGCTATTGGAAATCAGCCACGCGCTCACGCCGTACCTACCCGTCACCAGCGCGACGATGACCAAGGCGCTGCGAGCCAAGAAGATCGTCAAAGCTCCACCACTATTCCAACGCGTCGTATGAGTACCGCGGATATCGTCCTCCTCATCCTCTGGTTCGGCTTTGTGTGGGCCGGATTTTGGTACGGCCTCATCCAGACGCTCGGCGGGGTTGTGGGTGTCATTGCCGGGGCGATTATCGCCGGCCGGACGTACACGATTGCTGGAGGTTGGTTCGGCGGCGCCGGTGATCGGTTAGGCTTGAGTCAGTGGTTGGCCTTTACTATTATTTTCGTAATGGTCAACCGGGCGGTGGCAATTGCTACGGGCAGCGTCGGGAAAATCCTGAACGTCGTGAAGGTTGTTCCTGGGGTAGGATCCATTAACCGTCTCGGCGGTGCCATTGTTGGTTTGGTGGAAGGTGCACTCATCCTCGGCTTACTCGTTGGCTTAGCACAACGGTTAGAAGTTAGCGCGAGTCTCACGGCATACCTCGAGGGCTCTCGCGTCGCCAGCCTGCTCGGTTCAATCGGCAGCAGTCTCATGCCGCTCTTACCCGAAGCCATTCGCGGGGTGAAAGCAATCATAAATGTCTAGCACACTCTACATTGTCGCTACGCCCATTGGTAATCTGGATGACCTTAGTGTGCGCGCGAAGGAGACATTGGCGCACGTGAGCGCCATCCTGGCCGAAGATACGCGCGAGGCGGCGAAGATTCTTACGCACATTGGCGCCCAGAAAGAACTGATCCGCTACGACGAGCATACCCGCGGCGCGCGGGAAGACGCTATCATCGGCCGTCTCCGGAAAGGTGAATCATTTGCGCTCGTGGCCGACCGCGGCACGCCGAACATTGCCGATCCCGGTGGGCGGCTGGTGGAGCGGGTGTACCGAGAGTGCCCCGAGGTGAAGGTCGTGCCAATTCCAGGTCCATCAGCCATGGCAACAGCACTTTCGGTTTGTGGCTTTCCGCTTCAGCAGTACACGGGCTACGGTTTCCTGCCACTGAAGAACGGTCGGCAGACTATCCTCAAGAATATGGTAGCCGATGAGCGTCCAGCAGTATTCTTCGAGTCACCCCATAGGGTTGAAAAAGTCCTTCAATTTTTTATTGATAACTGCCCCGAGCGGGAAGTCTTTGTTGCCCGCGAGCTTACTAAAACCTTTGAGCACCTCTACCGCGGCAAACCCGCCGACGCCCTCGCCGCGCTGCGTGACGACGCCGTGAAAGGGGAGTTCACCGTGGTGTTGGGGCCGGGGGGGAGCCAGAAAGCGCTAAAGCCATAGAGCTGTAGTTGGGAATGCATCCAATCACTATTGAGGAGATTTAGGCTTGGCAAAGTGCTTTCATTCGAGAGCTTTCGGCATAGGCAGGAAAGCCCCTTCCTTGACATTTTGGCTTCAATTCATACAATTATTGCGCGCCATATTTTTGGCCGATTCGGCGGAATTCCCGCAGAACCACGCATTTTCCGTTCGGTTTATGGCTGATACACTGCAGAAACAGGGGTTCTGGCAAGCCCTGGGCATGGCCTGGGAGTTGGGCTATATCATCGCCATTCCCATCGTTATCCTGGGTTTGGGGGGGCGATTCCTGGATAAGCGCTTCGATACCTCGCCTTGGCTGTTCTTGGCCGGCGTCCTCCTCTCTATCGTTCTCACCTCGTTCGGGCTGGTCTGGAAGTTCAAAAAACTGCTCAAAGATGTCGAGCAGGAAACCACGCCACCCACATCACTAAAGAAGTAAATGGCCGAAGTCTCCCTCGCTGCCGAAACCGTATTCCACCTGGGGCCAATCCCCATCAACAACAGCGTCCTTACTACCTGGATTGTCGTCGTACTCATCATCATTGGTGCATCGTTCCTCCGCAAGGCCAAGCTGGTGCCGCATGGGTTGCAGAACCTGGTGGAGTTTTTGTTCGACGGCGCCCTGGGGATAATGGACTCGGTCACTGGGAGCCGGGCGCAATCGGAGAAGTTCTTCCCCTTCATCTTCACGTTCTTCATCTTCATCCTCATTGGCAACTGGCTTGGCCTCTTGCCGGGGGTAGGGACGATTGGCTTCCACGAAGTGCACGAAGGCAAAGAAGTTTTTGTGCCAATCTTGCGTGGTCCAGCAGCAGATTTGAACTTCACCCTGGCGCTCGCGCTCATCTCTGTGGTGGCGACACAGGTGATTGCGGTATTTACCATCGGTATTGCCAAGCACTTGAAGAAGTACATTAACTTCAAGGATCCCATCATGGGCTTCGTCGGCGCACTGGAAGCCATGTCAGAGTTTGCCAAGATCCTCTCATTCAGCTTCCGGTTGTTCGGCAACGTTTTCGCCGGGGAAGTGCTACTCATCGTCATCGGCCTCATCATCCCGTACATCGTTCCTATCCCATTCATGTTCCTAGAGATTTTCGTGGGTTTTATCCAGGCGTTCATTTTCGCCATGCTCACCCTGGTCTTCCTAAAAGTCGCCACCACCGCGCACGAACATTAGCTCCCACCACCCCGTCCCGCTACTGCGGGACACCCCTCCTCCGGCAGGAGGGGAGGCAGCACCTAGCGATGAAGCGTTGAATCCTGAAAGTCAGAACTCAACGTTTCACCACTAACTGTACCGACCGTCCGACGTTAAACACCCAACCCTCGTCGGGGCGCAGGTACGAAAGGGAAAGTAGTATGGAAGAAGCTTCAGCAAAGTTGTTCGCCGCCGCACTGGCCATTGCTATCGGTGGATTCGGTCCAGCGTTCGCCATCGGTAAGCTCGCCGCCAAGGCTATGGAAGCCATTGGCCGCAACCCCGAAGCCGCGAGCAAGATCCAGGTGCCAATGCTCATCGCCATGGCGTTCGCCGAAGCCATTGCCGTGTACGCGCTGGTCGTTGCCCTCATCATTAAGTTCGTCTAGTTCTTCGCTGACGAATCCCTCGCCAATGCTGGCGGGGGAAGGCTAGCGAGTAACACCTCAAATTTATGGAAGAGTTAGTCAAGAAATTCGGCATCGAACCCGCGCTACTCCTGGCGCAAATGCTCAATTTCGGCATTGTCCTCTTTGTGCTGTGGAAGTTCGCCTACAAGCCCGTGCTGAATGCAATGCGCGAGCGCCGCGAAAAAATCGAGAAGAGCTTAAAGGATGCCAAGGCCGTGGAACAGAAGCTCGCTGAAGCTGAACAGTTAAAAGAGGTGAAAATTTTGGAAGCTCGGAAAGAGGCGCAGCACATTATGGAGAAGGTGGAGGTAGAGAGCGAACGGTACCGCAAGCAGCGTATTGAGGAAATTGATGCCGAGCTCGCGAACATACGGAAGCACGCGCGGAACGAAATTGCCGCCGAGAAGCTGCAGGCGCTCACCGAGGCGAAGACCGAGCTCGTGAACCTGGTGATTAGTGCTACGCAAAAGGTAGTACCGCAAGGCACAACCAAAGACCTCGACAAGAAACTAGTTGCTGAAGCTGTTGAAGAAAGTCGAAATGCTTAATACAAACTTCTTCCAATCATTTCGACCCGCCGAAGCGCACCCTCCTACGCTAAAGCTTCGGAGGGTTGCCCACCTGTTTATGCATACACTCTCGTCCCTTAACGCGAAGGTGGGCAATGCGTAAAGCCTCTGTCCGCCAGTACGCCGAAGCTTACCTAAGCGCTGCGCAAGTTGCGCCCGTGAAGGATCGCGTTGCGGTGGCCGACCGGCTCGTACGCGCCTTGGCTCGTCAGCGGCAGCTGCGGCTCATCCCGCGCATTGCTGCCGAGCTCGAACGACTCATCGCCGAGCAGGGCGGCCCCCTGATCGTGAAAGTGCGGAGCGCGAAGGCCCTCACAGTAACTGAAGACGCCGAACTCACGGCAAACCTAGAAAAAGCCTTGAACCAGAAAGTGAAAATCCGGCATGTGCATGAAGCCAAGCTCCTCGCAGGCGTGAAGATCCAGGTGGGGGATCGCCTCATAGATAACGCTCTGTCTAGCCGATTAACAAATCTCAAAGCTCATTTACTGCAGTAGCGATTAGGGATGAGGAGTAGAAGCTTTAGCTTCTTGGTTATATACCAGAGGCTGAAGCCTCTACTCCTAGAGAAAAATAAAAAGCGCCACGAGGTTATCGCAGCGCTTTCGAGCGGTTCTCCTGTATCGTTGAAATGGTGAGTACAACGATAAGTCCTAAGAAACAGATCAGTGTTATTATCCCAGCATGTAAACGAACATCATGGTTACGGACGCCAAGCACTACAAAAGTAATGCCTACTCCTAGCCAGACTATTAGGACGAGACAACAGAAGAGCCCAGAGATCCAATCACAAATTACGTTTACAGTTTTATCGGATTCGCTGCCCTGAAGTTGCTCATTTGAAGCATTGTCAGTGTTCACATTTTCCTCCAAAATCTCGGTTTGTTTGCTTAAAACATATTCCCTCTTTCCCTCGCTGTCAACCCCTGAAGGGAAATGCTAGGCGCGAAAGGAATTTCGCCCCTGACCCACCTCTTCAATTGTCATCCTGAGTCCCGCATGTGCGGGACGACCTGCCCGCCGAACTCGCTATGGCGAGGCAGGCGGGAGGATCTTGCCCGGAAGGCAGCACAGCAAGATTCCTCGTTGAGCTCGGAATGACAGAATACAATATTTTCATCATTAACCACTCCTATGCCCCATACAATTGTCGACGTTTTGAAAGCCCAGCTCCAGTCATACACCGCCGCAGCCAGCACTGCTACGGTTGGCCACGTCATTGACGTCGGCGATGGTATCGCGCGCGTGGAAGGTTTAAGTAACGTGAAATCTAGTGAAAAAGTTACTTTCGCGTCCGGTGCCACTGGCGTCGCGCTCAATCTGGAGGAAGACACGGTCGGCATCATGATCCTCAACGGCGCGACAGACGTGACCGAAGGTGAAGAAGTCCGCGGTACTGGCCAGGTCATGTCCGTGCCTGTGGGCGATGCGCTCATTGGCCGCGTGGTGAACCCGCTGGGCGAACCAATTGATGGCAAAGGTGCAATCAAAGCCACCGACATTTTTCCTGTAGAGCGCGTGGCGCCTGGGGTCATTACCCGCGAGTCGGTGAAGCAACCCGTGCAGACGGGTATCAAGGCAATCGACGCACTCATCCCCATCGGTCGCGGCCAGCGCGAGCTCATCATCGGCGACCGTCAGACCGGCAAGACCGCCATTGCCATTGATACGATTATCAACCAGAAAAATAGCGGCGTCATCTGCATCTACGTGGCCATTGGTCAGAAGGCGAGTAAGATCGCGCGCATTGTCGCCGAGCTGGAGAAGCATGGCGCCATGAATCACACTATCATAGTCCTGGCGAGCGCTGCCGACCCTGCTGCGCTCTCGTTCCTCGCGCCGTACGCCGGCTGTGCCATGGGCGAGTACTTCATGAGTAAGGGCAAGGACAGCCTCGTGGTGTATGACGACCTCTCTAAGCACGCCTGGGCCTACCGCCAAGTCTCGCTGCTGCTCCGCCGCCCCCCCGGCCGCGAAGCCTACCCCGGTGACATTTTCTACCTCCACTCTCGGCTATTGGAGCGCGCAGCCAAGCTCAACCAGGACAACGGTGGCGGTTCACTCACAGCCTTGCCAATCATCGAGACGCAGGCTGGCGACATGAGTGCGTACATTCCCACCAACGTCATCTCCATCACTGATGGCCAGATTATTCTGGAATCAGACTTGTTCTACCAGGGTCAGCGCCCGGCGTTGAACGTTGGCCTCTCGGTTTCCCGCGTGGGTTCCAGTGCCCAGCGCAAAGCCATGAAGAAAGTGGCGGGTAAGCTCCGCTTGGACATGGCCCAGTACCGTGAGCTCGCCGCGTTCGCGCAGTTCGGCTCTGACCTGGACGCCGCCACCAAGCAGCAGCTAGAGCGCGGCAAGCGCACGGCCGAGTTGCTGAAGCAGGGGATTGGTCAGCCCATGCCTATGCCCGAGCAAGTGGCGGTGCTCTACGCAGTCACGCAGGGCTACCTGGATGATGTGGAAGTCGAGAACGTCCAAAACTGGGAGAAGAATTTCCTCAAGAGCCTCCGCACGGGTGCCAGCGATTGGATTAAGGCAATTGACGACAAAGGCGAGCTCACGCCTGAACTGGGAGAGCAGCTGAAGACCGCGCTCACCACTTTCAAGAAAAGCTAAACATGGCCAGCACGCTCGACATCCGGCGGCGCATCAAGTCCGTCGGCAATACCAAGAAGATCACCAAAGCCATGGAACTCGTGGCTGCTTCTAAGATGCGCCGTGCGGTGCAGCAGGCTTTGGCGACACGCGCTTACGCCAAGACGGCGTGGGACGTGCTCACCAACGTGAGTGCGGTGACGAACCGTGAGCTCCACCCGTTGCTCATTGAGCGTGAGGTGAAGCGTGTCGCGGTTATTGTGGTTAGCTCGGATCGTGGCTTGGCCGGTGGTTTGAACACGAACGTCGTCCGCCAAACCCTCGAAGTCTTGAAAGTGCAGACAGTACCAGTCGATATCATCACCGTTGGCACGAAAGCGGCTGATGCGTTGCGCCGCCTCAACGTGAATATCGTTGCAGCTTTCCCGAACGCGCACACCCATCCAACCGTTGCTGACCTGCAGCCCGTGGTGAAGATTGCCATCGATGACTACATCACTGGTGTGTACGACAAAATCTTCGTGGTGTACACGGACTTTCGCTCCACACTCGTACAGAAAGCCTGGAGCCGCCAAGTCCTGCCCATCCGCAAACAGGAGCTCAAAGAAGTGTTGGATGACGTGGATAGTGCAATTAGCATGAAAGAAATTGAAGGCTTCCAGAACCCCTACCTCTTCGAACCGAATGCCGAAGCCGTGCTGGAGAAGATGCTGCGGAACCTGGTGACGAGCCAGCTGTACCAGGTGGTGCTGGAGTCGCTCGCGTCCGAGCACGCGGCCCGCATGGTCGCCATGCGCAACGCCACGGACTCGGCCGAAGAGCTCATCGAAGATCTCAATCTCACTTATAACCAAGTGCGTCAAGCCAGCATTACGCGAGAGATCGCGGAAATATCGGCTGGTAGGGCGGCGTTGGAATAAACGGAGTAGAGACTTTAGTCTCTTGTCTATCAACTGTGAAGAGGCTAAAGCCTCTACTCCGCCGGAAACATGAACCCCTACCACAATCCACCACACCTGTACCTTGATCAATCACTATACTTTGTAAGTGCGAGAACATTCGAAGCCCAGCTGTACCTTAAAGATGGTACACGTAAACAATTGTTCGTTAAAAAGTTAAATGATTTGCTGCAAGAGTATCAGTATAAACTTTATGCCTGGGTTGTGCTTGATAATCATTACCACCTTATCTTTGAGACGAACCAGGGTGCCAAGTTGCCGAAGTTCATGCAAGCATTGCACGGCGGCACCTCTCGCGCATTGAACCTTATGGATGGTATCGAAGGCCGGAAGGTATGGTTCAACTACTGGGATCGTTGTTTACGGGATGACGTGGATTTCAATACTCATTGCGATTACATTCATTATAATCCCGTAAAGCATGGTTTTGCAGAACATCCCGAAGATTACCCATTCTCAAGCTATAAAGATTTCTTAAAAAGAAAATATTATGAAATAGGTTGGGGGTACGCGGAACAAAGAATATTGAAAAATTGAAGGAGTAGAATTCATAGGAGGAGTAGAAGCTTTAGCTTCTTTGTTACATACAGAGGCTGAAGCCTCTACTCCTAGAGGAATAGAGACTTTAGTCTCTAGTAATAAACCAAAACAAAAATCGTCCATTCCAAAATTAAAAAGCGCCACGAGGTTATCGCAGCGCTTGGTCACCAACTTTGCCTAATCGATATTTTTGGAAATGACTTAGAATAACCATCGTCAGTAACCAGATACCAAGGACAAAGAACATAAAGCTCCATAAACCCTTGTTGAGGTAAATACCAAGCCCACAACAGCAAAGGCTTATGAAAATGAGCGGCAGTGCTTTCAAGAGAACCTCGATTATCAATTAGTTTGGTTTATGAAGATACATTATCAATAGCTTAAGGTTCCTGTCAACTCCCTGAAGGGAAACGTGAGAAGCGAAAGCAATTTCGCTTCTGACCCACCTCTTCAACTAATCATTATCTCGTAAGGAATACTATTGTATGACCCACGGAAAAGTTACCCAGATCATTGGCCCAGTTGTCGACGTCCACTTCGCCAAGGACCTGCCGCCCATCTACACGGCCCTCACCATCGATCGGAAGGGCAAAAGCCCTCTCGTCCTTGAAGTGCAGCAGCACTCGGGCGCGAACGTCGTGCGCACCGTGGCCATGGATAGCACCGACGGCTTAGAGCGCGGCATTGCGGTGGCGAACACCGGCAAACCAATTACCATGCCGGTCGGCCCCGAGACGCTCGGCCGCATCTTCAACGTGGTTGGCCTGCCCGTGGACGGCGGCGCTGCGGTGAAGACCAAGAAGCAGTACCCCATCCACCGCGCCGCCCCAGCCTTCAAGGACCAAACGACAACGGCTGAAGTATTCGAGACGGGCATCAAGGTTATCGACCTCATCTGCCCAATCGTGAAGGGCGGCAAGGTCGGCTTGTTCGGTGGCGCGGGCGTGGGTAAGACCGTCGTCATCCAGGAGCTCATCCGCAACATTGCGGCCGAGCACGGTGGCTACTCGGTGTTCGCCGGCGTCGGCGAGCGTACCCGGGAAGGCAACGACCTCTACCACGAAATGAAAGCCAGCGGCGTGCTAGGCAAGACCGCCATGGTCTTCGGCCAGATGAACGAACCGCCTGGCGCCCGCGCGCGCGTCGCCCTCTCTGGCCTCGCCCTGGCCGAGTACTTCCGCGATGAGGAGCAAAAAGATGTTCTCCTTTTCATCGACAACATTTTCCGTTTCACCCAAGCCGGGTCTGAAGTGTCCGCTTTGCTCGGCCGCATCCCGTCCGCTGTGGGCTACCAACCGACGCTGGCTGAAGAAATGGGTGAGTTGCAAGAGCGCATCACGTCGACCAACAAGGGCTCCATCACGTCCGTCCAAGCCGTGTACGTCCCAGCGGACGACCTTACCGACCCAGCACCAGCAACAACCTTCGCTCACTTGGACTCTACTGTGGTACTGGCGCGTGGCTTGGCTGAACTAGGTATTTACCCAGCAGTTGACCCGCTCGACTCCACGTCAACCATTCTCGACCCAGCGATTGTGGGTGAGGAACATTACGCTGTTGCCCGCAGCGTGCAGAAAGTGTTGCAGCGCTACAAAGACCTGCAGGATATTATTGCCATCCTCGGTATGGAAGAGCTCTCCCCCGCGGACAAACTCACCGTCAGCCGCGCGCGAAAAATTCAGAAGTTCCTCTCGCAGCCATTCTTTGTGGCCGAGCAGTTCACGGGTTCAGCGGGCAAGTACGTACCCCGCGCCGAGACGGTCCGGGGCTTCAAGGAAATTCTCGATGGCAAGTTAGATGACGTGCCCGAACAGGCCTTTTACATGAAGGGCACCATTGACGAAGTAAGAGCGTAAGAATCTTTTCACCCTCATCCGGCCTTCGGCCTCCGGGGCGCTTCCAATGGGTCGCGCCCGCCTAGCGGCCCTTCTCCCAGCGGTAGAAGGGGCAATAAAAAATCCTCCTCTCCTCGTAGGAGAGGATGCCCGAAGGGCAGGTGAGGTTTATCAGGCTCGCATCAAATATATATGTCTTCTCCCAAATCCCTCCACCTCACCATCACCACCCCCGAACGCATTGTCCTCGAATCCGAGGTCAGCAGCGTGAACGTGCCCACAGTGGATGGGGAAATTGGTTTACTGCCCGATCATATCCCCCTGGTTTCGCTCCTCGCCCCAGGTGAGCTCCATGCTGTCACCACAGCAGGGGAAGAGCAAATCATGGCAGTGTCTGGTGGTTTTATAGAAGTCCGAGACAACCAGGTAGTCATCCTGGCCGACACCGCCGAACACGCCCACGAAATCGACGAACAACGCGCGGAAGAAGCTCGGCAGAAAGCCCAGCAAATCATGACCGAGCGCGCCACAGACGACGTCGGCTTCGCTGACGCGCAGGCTGCTATGGCCAAGGAGCTGGCGCGGTTGAAGGTTGTTAGAAAGAAACGGAAAAACGTGTAATAACTATACTATTCGTAGGGAAGCTTTACAAATTCTAGAAGAAATTGTACTCTATTACATAGATATGCTGTTTAGAAAAAAGCGAAATACTCTCGATAAAGGAAGCGTACGGTATGTAATTTTTAATGAGGACGGCACTTGGTATGGTGTTGCCCTTGAATTTAATATTGTTGTTGAAGGTGATGATCAGGCAAGTATATATTTGAATCTTGTTGATGCAGTAAGAGGTTATTTAGCCGCCGCGAGGTCAAGAAAAATTCGACCAACTGTTTTGAATCAGACTGTAAGTCCAGAGTACTTACAACTTTGGAGTGATCTTGAAAGTGGGAAAAAAATGCCGACACTCAGGAAATATTCAGAAAAAGAAGACCAGGAAGAAACGCCCGTTCAAGTCGCGACTTACGGATTCTTCCCACAACCCGCATAAGCAATGCCGAGAGGCTTGTTTAATTGGAATTTTAGGGACATCACAGACTTTCTTAAGGAGAGAGGTTTTGTGCATGTAAGAACCGAAGGAAGTCATTATTACTATCAGAGCCATATCGGAGGTCAGCCAAGACAAGTGCATGTACCATTTCACGGCGCGGGGGCAATTAAACCTCGAACACTAAAAAGTATTATTCTTCAATCTGGAATACCACAGAATGATTGGAAGAATAGGTGATATAAATGCTTATGACGAAAATCATGAAAGTCACTAGGATTGCCAAGAAAAATTTTGATACGAACGATTGGAATTTTCACGTGCTAAAGGTGCGCGAAAATGCATTGGCATTGGCCAAGGCATACAAAGCCAATCGAGAAGTCGTCTAACTCGCTGCGCTTCTCCACGATGTAGCTCGGGCCAAGAACAAGCACGACGACGAGAACCACCACCTCATCGGCGCGAAGTACGCACAGAAACTCCTAACCAGGTTGAAATACTCGCCGAGTACTGTAGCAGCTGTCGTGCACTGCATTGAGGCGCACCGTGGCAACAGAGATTTTCTACCAAGAACCATTGAAGCTAAAATTTTGGCCAATGCAGACGCCATATCGCACTTTGATATCATGCCGCTGTTCTTCTTCTGGCGGGCGAAGCAAGACTCATTCCCTGGTATCGTAACTTGGCTTGGAGACAAGTTGAAACGTGACTGGGAGAAGAAGCTTACCTTACCCAAAGCTAAGAAACTAGTTGCAAAGAAGTACGAAGCAATCCAGATGCTCCTCGCGACGCTCAAGGTGTAGGAAGTACTAAAAATACCATTTTATGCTAGTTTATAGGTAGAGGCTTCGTCTTTATCCCCAATGTATATGCAAGGATTCAACCAGAACATTGAGCAAGCCACGCTCGACAACACCTACTTCCGCAAAGTGCTCTATACGGCCAAGCACAGCCAGCTCGTGCTCATGGCCTTGCAACCGGGCGAGGAGATTGGCATGGAAGTGCACGCGGACAATGATCAGTTTTTCCGGTTTGAAGCCGGGCAGGGGAAAGTGCTGATTGATGGCAATGAGCATGTTGTGCAGGATGGATCTGCCGTCATTGTGCCGGCAGGTGCCCAGCACAACGTCATCAACACGTCAGTAACCGAGTCGTTGAAGCTCTACACCCTCTATAGCCCGGCACACCACAAGGACGGGATTGTACGCACTACGAAGGCCGAAGCAGTTGCCAACGAAGCGGATTTCGACGGACAGACGACGGAGTAATTGGCGGAGCTAAGTCCCTGAACCCTTCTCAGCCTTTTTTCAGAAGGTTATTTTATGCTGCATTTCGTTAGGCTTCGCATTAACGAAATGTGCGTATGAAGAGGAAACGTGTACTCGCAGCAGTGATAGCAGGCGTTGCCCTGGCCGCAGCCAGCGGCAGTGCAGTGTTCGCCAATGGGTGGGGGTTTGGCATGGGTAGTAATGCCACACCCGATGAAATCGCCCAGCAGCAGACTGATATGTTCCAGTATAAGGCCGATGTGCTGGGGGTAAAGGTCGATGAGGTGAAGGATGCCTGGGCAAAGGGTCAGACTCTGGAAGAGCTGGCAAATGCCAAGGGCATTACCGACGAGCAGCTGCAGGATAAAATGCAGGCTTCCCGGAAGACCAAGATGCAAGCACAGCTGAAGACACTCGTTGATAAGGGCGTTATTACCCAAGCGCAAGCCGACCAGCGCTTGAAAGTTATGGAAGACCGCATTGCGTCTGGCGAAGGTCCTGGGAAAGGTATGCGCGGGATGGGTATGCACCGGGGAATGGAGCTTTAACCGCAGCCGATAGTCAAGGAGAACGTACGACGAGGCGCAAGAAGAACACCCATTCAACGTGAATGGGTGTTTGCTTTTATAGGGCATTCCTGGAAAGGGATGTTACGCCACAGCCTCGAGGAGTGTTGTCCGCTGGCCAGGGAGTACTACCTTAGCAGTGTTCCGGATGTGTGGCAGATCGCCAATTGCCTTTATTAGAGCAATGTCTTTGACGATGTAGTACCAGTCGATGTGTGGAGAATTCGCGCGTTCGCGAATTTCTTTCACGTATGCCTCGATGGCATCTGGATCGTCATGGACAATCCCGGCGATGAGTGACCCCTTTTTCCCAATGTGCGAATCCATGTGTGTGTCTTTAATGTTCACTTTTTCTCCAAATATAGTAGATGTTTTTTCTTTTTCGAATGTACATAGTTACAGAACATCTCTATCCTGTCAAGTATTGAGAGATTGGTGTGCCAGGCTCGCGCAGTTGCGGAACTTCAAGATAAAAGGTATAGTTTAGGCATCGTTTCCTGGGGTATTAGGGGACTACACCACCTTGCATCTCTTTACACTCTTAACCGCTATGCCTATGCGCCTACCTACAATCTTGCGCTCTAGCGCCCTACTAATTTTCGCTGTAGCATTTGGCTTCGGCCTGACCGCCTGCAAGTCTGTAACCGATAAAGCCGTTGAGCAGGCTGTTGAAAACACAACCGGCGGGGCTGTAGACGTGGATACGAGTCAGAATAAAGTCTCGGTGAACGTGAATGGTACGAGCTGGGAAACCGGCGACGCCGTAAGCTTACCGGCTAATTTTCCTGATGACATTTACGTTGTCGAAGGTACGTTGAAAGTGGCTATTGCCAATGATGCGGATCAAGGCTTCACCGTTTCGCTGGAAACGAGCAAATCGGTGAGCGACGCGAAGGCTTTGTACCAAACCGAACTCAAAGCTGACGGCTGGACAATAACTGGAAACGTGGATATTCAGGGTTCTTCGTCTGTCATGGCGACGAAAGCGAAGCGTTCAGTGACAGTAGCCATTGGCCAAAATTCAGAAAAGACAGCTACTGTTGTGAGTATAAATACCTACACCGATACCACACCTGACGCGCCGACAACGAACTAATTTTTTACCTGCTTTGCAGACTGCCTACTCATGTGGGCAGTTTTGCTTTCCCAGACACGCTCGGGACTTAGATGTATACTGTTTCCATGGGTGACACAACTCCCATCTTCCTCAAGTAAAACCAGTGTGTATGGACATGCCTGCCCTCACCCTAGAACAACGAAAGATAAAGAAGCTCCGACGATTCAATATCATTATGGCCTGTCTGCACTTCGGGCAGGGCGTGATTATGCTATACGCCAGCAGCAGTTTCAGCCTGCCGGTGACGACGGCGTATGTCGAAATGAATTCCGTAACCCAACTGCTCACCCCGGTGCTCAAGACCATAGCTGACCTGCAAATTGGCCCACTCGTTGCGGGGTTCTTTTTCCTTTCGGCATTTGCGCATTTTGCCGTGTCCTGCCTGCCGACCGTCCGCGCCTGGTACGAGGCCAACCTGAAGAAAGGCGCTAACTATGCGCGCTGGATTGAGTACGCATTCTCCAGTTCACTCATGATAGTCATCGTCGTCATGCTCACGGGCATGGCCGACCTTTCCAGCCTTATCCTCATCTTCTTCCTGAACATGATGATGATTCTGTTCGGCTGGATTATGGAATTGCACAACCAAACCACCAAGACTACCGACTGGACGTCATTCATCTTCGGGAGTATTGCCGGCTTCATCCCTTGGCTCATCGTCGCACTCTACCTCTTCAACGCAGGGGGTGAAGGTGCCCGCGCACCGTCTTTCGTGTACTGGATTTTCTTCTCCATCTTCCTCTGCTTCAACGTTTTTGCTATTAGCATGATCCTGCAATACAAGAAGATTGGGAAGTGGAAAGATTACCTCTACGGCGAGCGCACGTATATTATTTTAAGTCTGGTCGCCAAGTCGCTGCTAGCCTGGCAGGTGTTCGCGGGAACCCTGCGGCCGGTCTAGTCTAATACGTACTCTATGCCCAAGATTGAACAAGCATTCCCTGACTTCAACCTTGATACCTACCACCCGAACGACGGTAGCCGGAAGGATGTGACGCTAGCTACCTTCAAGGGGAAGTGGCTCGTGGTGTTTTTCTATCCGGCTGACTTCACGTACGTCTGCCCAACCGAACTTCGCGACATTGCCAGGCAGTACGCGGACATTCAGGCACTTGGTGCAGAGGTTCTTGCGGTGAGCACAGACACAGTCTACACCCATAAAGCGTGGGTCGAAACCGAGGCGTTACTCAAAGATGTGCGTTTCCCGCTGGCTGCGGATCACGCCGGCCTCCTTGCCCGGATGCTCGGTATTCTCAATGAAGTTAGCGGCATTGCAGATCGGGGCGTGTATATTGTCGATCCTGATGGTTATCTGCAATCTACAGAAGTCGTGGCCGAGAACATTGGCCGATCGGCAAGCGAAATAGTTCGGAAGCTCCGGGCTTTGACCTATGTGCGCAATAACCCTGGCCATGCCTGCCCGGTTAGTTGGGATACCAATGGCAAAGATCTCACGCCAGACCTAAAAATCTCCGGCAAGGTCGGCCAGGCATTAGGAGAGTAGTTGTACATAACATCCACTACTGCAGCGTGAATACGGCAATTGTTGGGCGGTTGCCTATACGCATGGGCGGGCCCCAGCTGCCCACGCCAGGGGACGTGTACTCGTTGAATGTACCTTCGGTGTGCAGACCATCGTGGAAACCCTTGTACACCCACTTGGTTATTGTCCCGAACGGCCAGAGTTGGCCATCGTGCGTGTGACCAGCGAGGAGCAGGTTTACCCCTGCATTTTTTATCTGACCCACATACTTTGGTTCGTGCCACAGGACGATGCTTGGTTTGGCGGGTTCGAGTTTTTCCAGCAGAGGCGTAACATCCTTGGTGGTCGTGCCAATGGGGTAGTCAATGCCTAGTACTTGGATGCCTGCAACATCAACGATTTGGTCGCGGAGAATTGTTAGGGGTAAGTTTTTAATCGCCGCGAGCGACCGTTCAACACCAACATACGTCTCGTGGTTCCCCGTGATGTAGTAAGTCCCATTGGTTGACCGCAGGTCTTGCAGCGGTTCGGCTAGCGCGTTTAAGTCTCGGCCACCCCCATCAAAGAGATCCCCGGTGATGAATATTGCAGCTGGTTGCTGATCGTTGACTTGCTGCACGACATCCTGCAAAAAAATTTGCCGGTGTACCGGCCCGAGGTGAATGTCCGAGAGCTGAACAATTTTCTGCCCCCGCCACGCTTCTGGAAGGTTGGGGATGGTAACGCTGAACTGACGCACCACAGGGTGCCAAGCGTTCCATACTCCGTACGTTGAAACGCCCAGGGCTGCAGCCAGGAGGACGACGGTAACGGCCATCATGGGCACGTTCGCGCTAAAAATTCTACCAAGCAACCATGCCCCCCAGGTAAGCGCTGCCGCAATGGATGCATACCAAACGAAACCCAGCCAGACCGAGGAAATGGTGTAGAGCAGGTTGGTGAGGAATGCTTCTTTCCAAAAAACCAGTACGGACGTGATGCTGAAACTCACGGAGAGTACGAGGATTATTGTCAGTAAACTCCGACGGGCGCCACCGGCATGAATGCCGAAGAATTTTACCCACGTCCCGTAGAGTCCTAGGTGCCCCAGGATGACGATCACCGTCGCCGTGAGAATGAAGAGTATCATGAGTCGATTCATGTGTTCGATGGCAAATATTAGGGTAAAATTAGTATAGCAAGGGAAGTCAGAAAAACACGAATAGAAGTGGTATACTTCTTGTATGCCCGTACAGCCAACTGCCCCCAAACCCGAACAGGAACCCGTAGATATTTTTGAGGTCGTTGATCGGGTTCCGGAACACGCCCCAGAGGTAAAGCCCGAGAAAGTACGGGAAGCTTTAGAGCAGCACGGGTCTAGGTTTGAGCAGCACCCCGAAGTTCCGTCCCAGGTGAAAGAGCTGCCCAGCCAAGTCCCACTCGTCACCATGCCCCTGCCAGTGGGCGCCGAAGAGCAACAGCTTAAGCAGATTGAAACCGTGCTTTCCGAAGGGCTCCACGACATATTCGTTGCCTTGCCACCCGCCGAGCAGCAGAAGTTCAAAGTAGCAGGGGAGCTAGCCGCTCGCGAAGTGTCTGGTCTCCTGGCGCAGGTTAAGGTGAAGCTAGGTGCAGTCATTGCCGTACTGCGGCGGTGGCTGGGCACTCTGCCAGGCGTTAATAAGTTTTTCGTCGAGCAGGAGGCGAAAATTAAGGCCGAGAAGCTCGTCCGGTTAGTAGCGAAAGAAGAATAGTATGCTGCAGCTCATATACGCGGCTCAGGCGCAAGCTGGAAATCTCGAAAACGACTATGTGACAGTTTTTCCCTGGGCGCCACTAATCATTGCGGTTGGGGTCGTCCTTGCTATCGTGGTTGTTTTCTTGCTCGTCCGCAGACGGCGGGCAAAACCATCTACCATAAAACTCGTGTGTTTAATGGTAACCTTGCCAAAAGAGCAGCAGGAGGAAGACTCGGGCAAAGGCTCGTCGCGCATCCAGCAGATGCAGGAGCAGATTAGCGTGGGGGAGTCATTCTTATCGTTCCTGGGCAACATGCGGGCGCAGCGCTGGTACCACACACTCGGCCGCGGGCGCAACGACCATTTCAGCTTAGAAATCGTCGCTGACCGTGAGCTTATTACCTTCTACGTCGTGGTACCGGAGCCGATGAAGGAGTTCATGGAGCAGCAGATTCAAGCCCAGTACGCCGACGCCGAAATTCTTGTCACGCCCGAGTACAACCCTTTTCGCCCGACCTCGCACGTCGCGGCAGCCGCCTTGAGTTTACGCCAACGGTCGCTCTTCCCAATTCTCTCGTACCGACGCATGGATGTGGACCCGCTCAGTGGCTTGACCAATGCATTGTCGAAGCTAAGTGCTGATGAGTCTGCCGTTATCCAGTACGTTTGTCGGTCTTCGCACCCTCGCTGGCACACGCGGGCAGCAGCAGCGATTCGGAATTTACGTGCCGGAGGCAAAGCGAACCCCTCTATGGTTGGCAAGATTATTAGCGAACTTTGGAGCATGTTTTTCAGTACCAAAAAAAGCTCGCAGCAAGAGGAAATGCCAAAGCCCGTCAGCCCTGTGCAAGAGGAGCTTATTCAAAGGTTGCAAGAGAAGAACACTAAGCCCGCGCTCGATGTGAACATCCGCATCGTCGTGAGTAGCGCCACGCAGCAATTAGCCGCCACGCGATTGCAGAATATTATGTCTGCCTTTGGCCAGTATGCGTCCCCCGAAACCGGAAATCGTTTTTGGAAGAATGCTTGGCACTCCAACGACACGATCATTCGGAATTTCATATACCGGATGTTCGACGGGAACCGTCTGACGTTGCGCCCTCGGTATGCCACGTTAAGTACCGAGGAGCTCGCCAGCCTCTGGCACCTGCCGTTGGCGACCACCGAAACCCCGAATATCCGTTGGGTCCTCTCCCGCAATGCACCGCCGCCGGTCAATTTGCCGAAAACCGGCGTGTTGCTCGGCACCAGCCACTACCGCGGGGAAGAGGCGAAGATTCGCGTGGCGCGGGAAGACCGCCGCCGCCATGTGTACGTTATTGGGAAGTCTGGCGTTGGCAAGTCGGTGCTTATGACGCAGATGGCCTTGCAGGATATTGCCAATGGTGACGGCGTCTGCGTCGTGGATCCGCACGGTGACCTCATTATCGATATCATGGGTCGGATGCCTGCCCACCGTTTGAAGGACGTTATCCACTTCAACCCTTCGGACATGCAAGCACCGGTTGGCTTGAATATGTTAGATGCAGAGAACCCCGAAGATAAAGACTTCGCCGTGCAGGAGATGATTTCCATTTTCATGAAGCTCTTCCCGCCCGAGATGATTGGCCCAATGTTCGAGCACAATATGCGCAACGTGATGCTCACGCTCATGGCCGATCCGGAAAATCCAGGCACCATTGTCGAAATTCCCCGCATGTTTACTGACCCGGTGTTCCAGAAGTTGAAAGTTTCGAAAGTGACCGACCCCATTGTCCGGGCGTTTTGGGAAAAGGAAATGGCGAAAACCAGTGACTTCCACAAGTCCGAAATGCTGGGCTACCTCATTAGCAAGGTCGGTCGGTTTGTGGAGAATACGATGATGCGCAACGTCATTGGCCAGTCCAAGAGCGGTTTTGACTTCCAGCGCATTATGAACGAAGGCAAGATTCTCCTCGTCAACCTGTCGAAGGGGACTACAGGTGAAGTGAATGCCAACCTCCTAGGCCTCATCATTGTGTCGAAGCTACAAATGGCCGCTCTGCGCCGTGCGTCGTTGCCCCAAGAACAACGCAAAGACTTTTTTCTCTACATTGATGAGTTCCAGAACTTCATTACCGATTCTATTGCCACCATTCTTTCCGAAGCGCGGAAGTACCGCCTGAACCTAACCATCGCGCATCAGTATGTTGGCCAACTGGTGCAGGGCGCAGACACGAAGATTCGTGACGCCGTGTTTGGCAACGTCGGCACAGTCGTAGCTTTCCGCGTGGGTGTGGAAGATGCCGAGACCTTTGCCCAGACCTTTGCCCCGACGTTCAGCGCCTTCGATGTAACGAATGTGGAGAAGTACACGGCCATTGTGAAGCTCCTCATCGACAACACCATGTCGAAGCCATTCACCATGAAGACGTTGCCTTTGGTGCAGCCGACGCCAGGACTCGTCGAACACTTGGTTCAGCTCTCACGCAAACAGTTTGGAGTCCCCCGCGAAACCGTAGAAAAAGAAATTCTCGAGCGTTCCCAGCTCGGTGCCGCAGCCCCGCCGCCTATGGTGGCGGAAAGGAAGGCGTAATTACATGTCAGAACAAGTAGACTTCAATCCAGATTCTACACGGGAGCAGAAGGAAGCCCCAGAATTCGTGTACCACGCTTCACCAAGTGGTGACGTTCAGGAGTTAGAACCACGTCGCGGCAGCATACCTGGAGGAGCAAACCCAGAAACCCAGCCACAACTCGTGTACGCTGGTGATGTACCTGCCTTTGCTGCGGCTCATGGGTTTCCTTGGGGTTCAGATGAGGGATTTGAGCTGGGGGTAGTGGCTGGGCAAGTGCTCTTCCGCGTGCCACGAGTACTCAAAGGAAGACTAAGCCAGCCTGTGTATGTCTATACTTTGCCGGGCGCTGGTTTTCGATTCACCCTAGGTGAGGGGACTGGTCATACCTTTGAATCAGCGGAAAAGGTAAAGCCAACGAAAGTAGAGTCGTTTACCACAGTCCAGGAAGCTATTGAGCATTTTGGTGGTACGGTCGAGTACTACGATCCACAAGATTCCGACTAGCGATTTTTCAGAACGAAGAATCTTGTTCGTCCAGCAAGGTCAGATAGGAATTCGTAATGGTAGCCAGTTAGCCGGTCACCAATACCTGTCAGCCAGCGCTCTTGGGCGGGGTCAATTTCGAGAATGGCTTTGGGGATATTGCGTTCCGCTACTTGAGCAACGATCTTCTCAACCAGCTCAAGCCCCCGAGTGCCACCATGCAAAGCGAGCTTGGGTTCGTGCGGGACATTTTTTAACTGCGGCTTGGCGAGGTAGGGGAGATTGGCAACCACTAGGTCGGGAAGTTCATTTGGTTTGAGAACCGATAATAGCGAGCCGTGACGGAATTGTATGCGGGTTGAAACTTTGTGAGTACGCGTATTTTTCCGTGCAACTTCCAAAGCCTTTTCGCTAACGTCCGAGGCAATGATTTTCGCCGTGGGCAGGTACTTCGCCAAGGTCACTGCAATGCAGCCAGAGCCAGTGCCAACGTCAATAATTATTGATGGTGCCTTCCGATCCGTGTGCGCGAGCACCCAATCAATGAGCTGTTCAGTTTCGGGGCGGGGGATAAGCACGTCTTTCGTCACCATGAAGTCCAAACCATAGAAACCTTGGTGGCCGGTTAGGTAGGCAAAGGGGACTCCATGACGTCGTTTTACCACGAGGCCACGAAACTTTTGGAGTTGTACTGGCGTGAGTATCGTGTCGGGATACGCAATCAGAAAACTGAGTGGTTTACGCAGGACGTGTACGAGCAAGTCTCTTGATTCGCAAAAATCAAGGCCAGCTTGACGCAGTACTGTTTCGATATTAGACGTTTGCTGTCGGCGTGGCATCCCGGCGAGCTTTCATGAGCGCGAGAAGTACGGTTTCAATATCGCCGTCCATAATGCTAGTGAGGCCATGGTAGTTCTCCTTCAGCCGGTGGTCGGTCATGCGGTCCTGCGGGAAGTTGTAGGTGCGGATCTTCTCGCTGCGGTCACCCGTGCCAATTTGGCTCTTCCGGAGTTCAGAGGCGGCTTGCACGCGCTTCTCTTGCTCCATGGCGAACACACGGGCGCGCAAAATTTCCATGGCCTTTTCCCGGTTCTGCTTCTGCGAGCGCTCGTCCTGCATCTTCACCATTATGCCGGAGGGGATGTGCGTCATGCGGACGGCAGAGTAGGTGGTATTCACCGACTGCCCGCCATGCCCCGACGAGGTTGTGACCTCAAGCTTAATATCTTCTGGCTTGATGGTAATATCTTCGGTTTCCACGATGGGCAAGACTGCTACGGTTGCGGTGGAGGTATGCACACGGCCGCTCTTCTCGGTGTCGGGGACGCGCTGCACGCGGTGGACGCCGGATTCAAGCCTAAGCATGCCGTAGGTATCCGTGCCGTGTATTTCGAATATCACCTCTTTGTATCCGCCAATGCCAGTGCGGTTTGTATCGATAATATTCGTGCTCCAACCGCGGCGCTCCGCAAACCGCGTGTACATGCGGGCTAGTTCGGCGGCGAATAAGCCGGACTCATTGCCACCGGCGCCGGCACGAATTTCAATGATCGCATCGCGGCTGTCGAGTGGGTCGCGGGGTCGTTCAATATCTTGGATTTGCATTTCCAGATCGACTAACTCTTTCTGAATGCGCGCCTCTTCCTCTTTGCCTAACGCGAGCATGTCTGCGTCACCGTCTGCTTGCATACTGCGCGCATCGGAGAGTTGGTGCTGCATTTGGTCGCGCTCGGATAAGAGACGAAGGTGTTCAACGATGCGCGAATGTTCGCGCGAGAGTTTCTCGAGACGCGAACTATCACCAGCACTGGCTGCTTCCTGCAGCTGGTGTTCGAGCTCTTCGCGGCGCTTGGTGAGAATGATTCGGTCTACTGCCATGGGGAAAAACCCTACGCGGGTAACGCGGAAGGGGAGTTGGGTGGGGTTGTTACTTGCGTTTCTTCGACTTCTTCACCGATAGCCGAGCGGTTGCCGTCGCAGAAGATTTCTCCTTCAGGCGCTTGAAGCGGTCAACACGACCCTGCGTGTCTACCATTTTCTGCTTGCCCGTATAGAGCGGATGGCAGTTTGAGCAAACTTCAACACTTAGCTCCTGCAGGGTGGAACCAGTAACAAACTTGTTGCCGCAACCGCAGCGCACAGCCGCGTCATGGTAGTAGGTTGGGTGGATCTTGTCCTTCATAGGTTCGTACTATACCACGTTCCCAAGGAGCGTCAACCCAGTACCACTTTTGGGTCTAAAAGTGGCGCTGGGTCAAGCGCATATATTGCGTTGCCCTTGTCAGGATAAAATTCGTATGGTAGAGTCACGACGCTCACATCTCACATACGTCGTTTTGCCTTTTTGGCAAACTTGGTGCGGATCCTGACCCATGCACATGCCTGGGTTCCCGCAACTATTGCGACGTAGCGGTTAATTCTTGAAAGGACTACACGTATGCGCGAGGTTACTCTCCTCGAAATGCTCCAGAAGGGCGTGCACTTTGGCCACCAAGAATCGCGGTGGAACCCGAAGATGAAGCCCTATATTTTCACGTCTCGGAATGGCGTGCATATCATCAACCTGGAATCGACCCTTGACAAGCTCCAAGCTGCCGCGGCCTTTGCCGAATCACTTGTCCAGGCGGGTGGCACTATTCTTTTCGTCGGGACGAAACGTCAGGTAAAAGCCATCGTCAAGCAGCAGGCCGAAGCGAGCGGCATGCCCTACATGACCGAGCGCTGGATTGGCGGGACGCTTACGAATTTCAGTACCATCCATGAACTTATTAAGAAACTTCGTCGGCTGAAGAGTGAGCAAGCGGCTGGCTTACTAGACCGATACACTAAGAAAGAGCAGGTTGGTTTGCAGAAGGATATAACCAAGCTCCAGACCGAGATTGGCGGCATTGAGCTGGTCGACAAGATTCCCCAGGCCCTCTTCGTCGTTGACTGTGCGAAAGAGCGAACGGCTATTCGGGAAGCCCGGAAGATGAACGTACCTATTATTGCCATCTGCGATTCGAATGTGAACCCCGACCTGGTGCAGTACCCAATTCCTGGGAACGATGATGCGACGAAGTCTGTAGAACTCTTGACTAGCGTCATTGCCGAGTCCATCAATGCTGGGAAGCAACGTCAAGCAGCGACGGCGCCCGCCCCGGTTGTGGTTCCGGCAACTGTATCAGTATAATTCTAACGATTTCTTATGCCTACGATTTCCGTTGCCGATATCCAAGCACTCCGCGAACGCACTGGCGTGGGTATGCTCGATGCGAAAAATGCTCTCGAAGCAGCAAGTGGCGACATTGATGCTGCGGTGACTACCCTTCGGAAATCTGGACAGAAGGTTGCGGAGAAGAAAGCTGCCCGGGTGACGCGGGAAGGCGTGGTGGGGGTGTACGAGCATAGCAACAAGAAGCTTGTGGCCGTAGTTGCCGTGGCGTGTGAGACAGATTTTGTTGCCCGGACAGAGGATTTTCAAACCTTGGCGCATGAGCTGGCGATGCACGTCGCGGCAGCCGCACCGACATACCTTACGGCTGCGGATATCCCCGCTGATGTCCTGGCCACGGAAGAGGATATTGCGCGCAGCCAAGCTAAGGGCAAGCCGGAGAAGATCCTCGCGTCTATCATTCAGGGGAAATTGAAGAAGTACGCCGAGGAGCACTGCTTGATGGAGCAAAAGTTCTTCAAGGATGATACAAAGACGGTCAGCGGTGTTGTTCAAGAAGCCATGCAGAAGCTCGGCGAGAACATCCAGGTTAAGGAATTCGTTCGTTTAAGCGTGTAGCCCATGCTCACCGATTGGATATTCCTAGGAGTATTTGGTGCCTGCGTGGTTACCTGCGCGGTGGTAGTGTGGCGGAAGTTGCCGCAGCTGGCGAGTATCCGTACGGACGCTATCCCCAAGCACCAACAACAAGCTCGAAAGCAGCAGATCTTGGATAAGCGCCTTCAGCAGAAGCTCGGGAATGCCGAAGCGGCCATTGTGAGAACGCTGACCAAGGGCTTTCAAGGAATGTGGAGCGGACTTCAGGTGCTGCTTCGCCGTTTGCGTGAACTTGAACGTGAGTACCGGCGCAAAGTAGTCACCCAGCAATCCATAGAGAATCCCGAAGTGCTGCGTTCTCGCCTCGCGACCGGGCTCGCCGACGCGCAGACGGCCATGGCGGCTGAAGACTTTCCTCGAGCCGAACAGCTCTTTGTAGATATCGTTGCCCTCGATCCGAAGAACGTCGAAGCGTATATTGGGCTTGCGGATGTGGCCATGGCGAAAAAGGATTATACGAATGCCCGTGAGGCACTCCAGTTCGTGCTCAAGCTCCAGCAGGGGAATGATTCGGTTTATACTCGGCTCGGCCGCATTGCGACTGATGAAGGGAAATTCTCCGAAGCCGAAGCAGACTATCTTAAGTCTGTTAGCTTGAATGCGTCGACCGCTACCGCACAGTTTGAACTGGCAAATATTGAAGTGAAGCTTGGCAATGTAGAGAAAGCCCAAACTGCCTTTCAAGAGGCGGTTAAGCTTGAACCGGCAAACCCAAAGTACCTGGATGCATTGCTCGCCTTCGCTATCCAGCATACTCGTAAGGACATCGCCCGTGAAACGCTAGCACGGCTCCGCGAGGCAAATCCAGAGAATCAGAAATTACCCGAACTTGCAGAAGCCGTGAAGAAGTTGTAGTGTTGTACGTTCTCAATTACATGCCGTTGTAGTCCCGTCCCGCGCTAGCGAGACGAGGATCCTCGATCCCTTCGGGATCGGGAATCAGCGGAATCGAACACACAAGTACGTTACAGTTTTTCCAAATCGTATGCCGATGTAGCTCAGCTGGTAGAGCAACTCCATGGTAAGGAGTAGGTCGCCGGTTCAATTCCGGCCATCGGCTCCATGAACCACTCGCTTCGCTCGGGTTCATGGCGAGCCACGTATGTGTACAAGGCTTGCCTGAATATAAAGTGCTAATGTGGTTCATGCCCTGCACCGGAGTCCCGTCCGCGGGACGACTGGTACAGGGCAGCCCCGCAGCCTCGCTTGACCCCAGGGAAATCTGACAATTTTGGAAAATTTTCCGGAGTAGCTCAGTGGTAGAGTCCCGATCTGTGAAGCAGATCGAGGATGCACGATAGCCCGATGGGCTATCGGCACAACGCTTTTGTCCCGCTCGTTTGCTGCTATCATGAAGGCAGACGCGGGATCCTCGTAGTTCTTCAAAATCTTGCCGGAGTAGCTCAGCTGGTAGAGCAACGCTTTGGTAAAGCGAAGGTCGGGGGTTCGAGTCCTCTCTCCGGCTCCATCGGCAAGATTTTGTAAGAACTTCGGGATAAAGCGAAGGTCGTCCCGCCACGGCGGGACGGGTGGCTCCACTCATTATTCCTCTCTAATACCTATTGTATGTCCCAAGACAACCTGATCCACCTGGAGTGCACGGTTTGCAAGCATGTGAACTACCATTCGAAGAAGAATAAGAAGACGCTTAAAGGTCGATTAGCATTGAAGAAACACTGCACCTGGTGTGGCAAGCACACCTTGCACAAGGAAACGAAGTAGTTTTCCACGCCTGGGGGAATAATTCATCGGTAGAACGACGGTCTCCCCGCCTGCCGGAGTACAGGGATAACATTAAGTCGTTAGTTGATGGGGGCGTAGTTCAACAGTAGAACTTCGGTCTCCAAAACCGGTAACGAGGGTGCGACACCTTCCGCCCCCGCCAACTAGCGACAATAATGCTGTACAAATTGAAGGAAAATATTTACTTCGTACGGCGGGCAGTCAAAACCGTAGAGGAGGGTTCGATTCCTTCTGCCCTCGCCAGTACTGCAGGTGCCTGGTAGGGGCGCATGCAGGATCATGTGGAAAATGGAATCGAACGGGTGCGAGCGAGCGTAGCACCCCGGCCCGAAGGGCGATTCCTTCTTCCCCCGCCAGCTCTTTTCCCGAAATTTCATTTGGGGGATTTCCCGAAAAAGCTTTAGATTTTTCGTACTCCGTGTATGCGGAGTGTGCCGCATTGAGAGAGAGGATTGCCTCCGCCATCTCGCTACGCTTGAGCGGACAGGCTTGCCTAAAGAAAATAAGTACGCTTGCCCGTCCGTAGTCCACCCCGGGTGGACGTAGGCGGGCGGGCAAGGAACTCCCAAATCATTGACTTATTAGTGAAAAATTTATATAAGACCCACTGCCCAAACCCCATTCCGCCAGACACCTCAAAGCGGGTGCTTGCTTGATTTACGCGTGCCGCAGATTGTAGAGACCTACCACCGTCTTGAAGATATCATTGTAATCGGAGAGGGTGCTCCTGAATCGGTG
>JAUYFT010000002.1 GCA_030689605.1 bacterium
CTGCTTCTGCATACCGAGATTGACCGACGTCTAAAGATGGTATTTACTCTCCAAGAGCGACACGGAGAACCGAGAATACGGAGGGGAATTCGGTAACCGTTTCTATTTATCTACTGCGTGGTAGGCATGGCTAAGGTTAGCCAAAAGCGCTGTAGTTAGCCACATTTGCCTGCAAACAAAAGACGGAGTAACCTGAAAGTCCGACAAGAGGATGGATTAACCCCATCATTATTGCTATCTCTACCTATATGGCAACCCTTACCCAAGAACACTTTGACGAGAAGCTCGAACGCTTTGCAACGGCAATTCAAAAAGACCTTACTGGCGTTCGCCAAGAAATTGTTGACGTCCGGACGGAACTCAAGCAGGATATTGTAGGTGTCCGCACGGAGCTGAAGCGAGACATTGCGGGCGTCCGCCAAGAAATACTCATCGTTCGCACGGAACTCAAGCAAGATATTGCGACCGTTCAGGAGAGCTTGGCAAACTTGGTAACCCTCGTAGACAAGTTTACTAAGATTTACACGGAACTCAACCAAGAGCTCATTGTCCTGCGCCAACACGTCCGAGACATGGAAGTGCGAATTGGTAAACTTGAAATTCAAGTGAAGGCAGCGTAAAATACCATTCAATATTATCCAAAGCGCCCCGCAGTTGCGGGGTGCTTTTCGGCTTCTACAAAAAGTTTATGTTTAAGAGGCCTTACGCTATCCCCGAATCTTCTTGATATTTTCCGCCCGTTTGAGCACTTCCCCGGCGTAGGCAATACTCTCGGAGCCTTTGCGCTCACCGCGCTCCACGTATATAGCCTTCAGCGTGCCATCTTCCCCGAGCACACGGCGGAAGCTGCTCTTCCCCGGTTTTTCTTGCGACACCTGGTCTGCTGCGCCAACAAGTTCCGACTTTGCCCCGCCAACAACCACGGCCTGGAGCTTGCCAGATTTCATGAGCATGTCCGTATCATTCCCGCTGTCACCCGCAACAATCCCCTTCTCTACGCCGGTGTGCTTGGCCACGTACTCCACCGCACCGGCTTTGGTAATCGGCACGACATCAAGGCAGTACTTCTTCCGCTGCTCATCAGGTGGTAGCTGATTGTTGTAGTTAATCTCCTCGCAGATGACCAGTTCCTGGCCAGGGAATCGCTGCGCCGCCTCCTTGGCAATAGCCTCTACCCCTTCTGGCGAATCGGCAAAAAAGTGAAAGCTCACTTTAAACTCCTGCACTTTGTGGGCGTTAGCTTCTGAATTTTCCAAATACGCTTCTTCGGCCTGACGGTACGGTGATTGCTCCGTGCCCTGGTAGTGCAGATCGGCTTCGGGTATGCGATCAGCGAGATCGTGAATCATCTCGGCTGCAGAGCGGGCGATGGTCGGCCGGTCGTAGTGCTTCTCCTTCAGTAGCATTTGCCGGTACGCCTCATCCCGCTTGTACGTGCCGTCGGCTTGCAACACATCAATTTCGGTGCCGACCGAGCCAATGAGAATGGGAAACTTTGGCAATTCGCCAGTTGCTTGCCGCTTGGCAATCCCCACCAGGTCATTCCCCGTCACGGCAACTATGGGGTAGCCATGTTCGGTTGCCGACGCAAAGAGTTCATTTGACGCTTCCTGCCGATCTTTGCGGTGGAAGGTATTGTCTACGTCCGAAAACGCTACGGTAAACTTTTCTCCGCGTTCGGCCTGCTCGGCGCGCATGAGGGCATATGGAGAATTTTCGTACACATCTTGCGACTCTTGTTCATGTTGCTCTCGATCATGAGGGGGGATAAACTCGTTTCGTTCGTACATAGTCAGCAGATATTAATCAGAAAGTTTACGATGCACAAGCCTATACGCCAGCAAATACATCCCGGCTGACCACGCCTGGCTGGCTTTACCCATGGGCTTACCCGT
Organism: bacterium; assembly: GCA_030689605.1. Lineage (GTDB taxonomy): Bacteria > Patescibacteriota > Patescibacteriia > PEXW01 > PEXW01 > CAIPSZ01. The sequence goes on from JAUYFT010000002.1 coordinate 1,896, forward strand.
GCGGCCGTGGAACCACTCGTTGAACTCCCATTCGTTGTGCATCCCCTGCTTGGCCATCTTCGCTAGGCGCACCAGCTCCTGCTGTGCCTCTTTCTTCCAGCCGACTTTTGCCAATGCCACCACGTACAGCCCGCCCAGGTACGGCCAAGCGCCGCCGTTGTGATACTGATCCGGCAAGTTAAGGTTGTTCAAGATGTAGTAGTGCTGCCAATCTTTTTTCCCGGGCGTGCGCACGGGCCAGGTAGCGCGTACAGCCCACGGCCGGTGCAGCTTGTGCTGCTGAATGAAACGCAGGATAGTGCGGGCTTGACTCGGCGTGGCAATGCCGGTGAGAATAGCCAAAAGGTTTCCGAGGCTATCAAACCACTCACCAAAGTTCAGGAAGGTAATGTACGGCAGGAAGAAGCTATTCCGGCTCATGAACTTTTGGTCTTCGATGAACGCTTTGCGTCCATGCTTGGCCAGCTGCTGACGCCGCAGCCGCGTCTTCATGCCAAAGCTGTCTTGGACAATGGCAAAGATATCGCGCTTGGGCGTGTACCAAAATCGGTCACGGATCATGGCTTGAAGTTGCCGCGCTTGCGCTGTCCAGGTCTTGGCCATTGCGGGCTTGTTAAACTTCTTGGCGAGGCTGCCGGCGGTGCGGAGCGCGTGTGCGTACAAGACATTTACGGTGAGGCCTTTGCCGTGCACGCCAAAAATATCTTCCCAGTCCGCGGCTTCGTCCATGGTCACAAAACCGCTGCGGTCGGGCGATTGGGTTGCGTACCACGCCAGCACGCGCTGGATGTTCGGGAAGAGCTGCCGCACGAACGCCCAGTCTTTGGTGTGCTGGCCATACGCCGACGCCCCAATGACAAACCACAGACCGCCATCGGCGTAGGCGCGGAACGTGGCCTTGCCGGTTACCGTGTCCACGTAATTTGGAATTTGCCCCAGCGGCGTCTGGAAGCGGGCGAGCGTACGCAAGCTCTGGCGAAATGCCCGGCGTAACTTGGCATCGGCAAAAGGCACTGCCCCGAGCAGGGTAATCATACTATCCCGCGCCCAGACCTTTTTATACAGCGCCGAGCTCGCTGAAGCCTGCACGCCCAAAGTATGGACGCAGCGACGGAGCACGTCGAGCGCCTGTCGTTTAGCTTCGATGATTAGGTGGTTTTCGAGGGTTATGGGTTGCGACGACATAAAGTTAGTATACTCTTTTCTAAATGTGTCTAGCTCTACTTCCTCCTCTCCCCCGCTTCGCGTACCCTCTCCTACCGGAGGAGAGGGTGTGCTAAATATCTCCCTCTCCCCATTGTGGGAGAGGGTGGCCGAAGGCCGGGAGAGGGGGCATGATATTAAGCTGACGCAATTCCTCATGCACGGTATACTACTAGCACTTCACCTTGTGTCACCAACCCTATGCCCAAGCTCCGGATTGCCCAGCTCGTGCCCTTCGAAGAAACCGTCCCGCCAACCAAGTATGGCGGCACCGAACTGGTTGCATCAAACCTGTCTGACGGCCTGGTGAAACAGGGTCATGACGTCACACTCTTCTCGGTTGGCGGCTCCAAAACCAAGGCGAAGTTGGTAAAAATCTTCCCCGGCCCCTTGCGCGCCATGCACAGCACAGACCTGAAAGCGCGAGAATCTTTGAAGTTCATGGGCGTGGGCAAGGTGCTCTCCATGGTTGGGAAAGGAAAGTTCGACGTCGTCCACAATCACATTGGCTGGCGCGTACTCCCCTTCCTCGATCTCATCCCCGCCCCGGTCGTCACCACGCTGCATGGCCCGCTGGACATTGCGTACCAGCAGTTCGTCTACGGCCACTACAAGACGGCGCCGTTCGTTTCGATTTCCAACAATCAGCGCAAGCCGATGAAGTTGAACTTCGCGGCGACAGTGTACAACGGCATCCGCGTGAACACCTTCGACTACCTTGAGAAGAAAGATGACTACCTCGCCTTCCTCGGCCGGATGAGCCCGGAGAAAGGCCCAGTGCAGGCAATTCAGGTCGCCAAAAAAACTAAGCGTCGTTTGATTATGGCTGCCAAAGTGGATGCCGTGGATGTGAAGTTCTTCAACGAGAAGGTGAAGCCGCTCATAGATGGCAAGCAAATTAAATTCCTGGGTGAAGTTGGCCATGCTGGGAAATCGAAATTACTCTCGCACGCGTCTGGATTGCTGGCGCTCATCCAGTGGGAAGAGCCGTTCGGCTTGTTCATGGTTGAAGCAAGTGCCTGCGGCACACCAGTCATCGCCATGGCCCGCGGTGCCGCGCCCGAGCTCATCACCCATAAGAAGACCGGGTACCTGGTTTACTCGACCGATGAAGCGGCACGCATGGTGAGCAAGCTCGGGCTGATTAAACCCAAAGACTGCCGCGCTCGCGCCCAAACACATTTCTCCGTAGAAGCAATGGTTGCTGGTTACGTGAAGGTCTACCGGAAACTTATTGGGAAGCACAAAAAATAAATCAAAGTTTTTAGCCTGGCGAGAATCGGCATGGGTATCGAGACTCGTAACGTCATACGGTATAGAAAAACGTCAGGATTTAAGTCGATACCTTCTTTCGAAACCATAACGAGCCTCGAAACCGCAACCGTACTTCATTCGTAATTCGTAGCCTATGACCCGGACGACCCTCCTCAAACACGTCCGCAGCATTCTGGCCGGCCGTGGGCTGACCCCCGACGCTGACGTGAAAGAAATCCTAAACCACCAGCGGCGCTTCTTCCGCACGCGCTGCGTCGATGCCAAGGGTAGGCAGTACACCTTCAAAGTGTACTTGCTTCGCGTGCCCACGACGCGTCATGACTTCCAGCACGAAATTGCCTTCTACCACTTTACCGGCCAGGCGCACCTGGCGCAGTTCCCCCGCTGGGTGGCGGGCGACCGCAATCGGGCGCACCCGTGGATCCTCTACAAATACATCAACGGCGACCTCTTCACCACCTACCTCCGCCGCCGCCGGAACCATGTCCCACCCAAGCTCATTGCCAGCCTGGCCCGCATGCTGGCGCAGTACAGCCAGCTTAAAATCCCGGCTGCCACGCGCCGTTTGCTACACCTGAACGCCCACCGAGCCAGTGACTTCACCGCCCGCTTCCGACTGTACTCCCGGGGCAAGAAAGGCCAGGTGCTTCGGCAGTACCTCACCGAAGCCGAATTGGAAGCAGCCGCACGGATTATCGCTTTCCACCAGACCGAGAAGCACACGCAGCGCCAGCTCGCCTCGCTAGCGCGAAGGCGCAGCGGGCTGGGCATTAGCCACGGCGACTTGAGCACGAACAACCTCCTCGTGGATGGTGACCGGTTCGCCGTCCTAGACTGGGAGCACATACAGATTGCTTCGCCAGCCTACGACGTGGCGGAAATTTGGATGAAAGAGTTCAGCCGTGCCCCCTGGCGGAACAAACTCGTAAAACGCGTCACCACACTCCAGCCCGATCCAGCCGCATTCGCCAACCTCTTCGCCATCGAGACGCTGCTCTTCTGCCTACGTGACATTATCCTGCACGACCGCATCATCCACCGGCTGCACCACCGCCGAAGTAAGGCAATCATCCGCGGCTTGCTCACCTACTACGTCCGCACCTACCGCGCCAGCCTCCGCGGCTTCACCGCCATAATGAAAACCTCATGACCAAACGCCGCCTCCGCATCGCCCTCGTCGCCCCGCTCGCCGAGCGCGTCCCGCCCCGCAAGTATGGGGGCACCGAACTCGTCATCGCGAACCTCGCCAATGGTTTAGTTGAACGTGGCCACCACGTCACACTCCTGGCGCGATCCGATTCACACACCAAAGCAAAGCTCGTCTCCTTCTACCATCCGGACCCGCGCGCCCGCTCCCGCTACGCCTCCCGCGGCTACATGGTGCCTAACTTCTGGCAGACGCTCGAGCTGGGCTGGGCGTTTGAACGGGCCAAAAAATTTGACGTGATGCACTTCCACATTGGCTCCACCTTTTTCCCCTACACTCGGCTTGTGAAGACCCCCTGCGTGCTCACGCTCCACGGACGACTCAACACGTCCGAAGCCGCGAGAGTACACAATGCCTACCGGGAAATCCCGCTTGTCTCCATTTCTAACAACCAACGTGAACCACTGCCTAAACTCAACTTCATCAAAACGGTCTACAACGGCATTGATCTAAAAACTTCACCGCTCGGCCGGGGTCAGGGGAACTACCTGGCCTTCCTCGGCCGGATGAGCCCCGAGAAAGGCCCGGTGCAAGCCATCCAAGCCGCCAAACGCAGCGGTATGCGTCTGATTATGGCGGCAAAGGTCGATACGGTCGACGAAGTGTACTTTGCAAAAAAAGTGAGACCCCACATCGACGGCAAGCAGATCAAGTTCATTGGTGAAGTAGACCACGCCGGCAAGGTGAAGCTCCTCCAAGGTGCCGTCGGCCTCCTGGCGCTCATCCAGTGGGAAGAGCCGTTCGGCTTGTTCATGACCGAAGCCATGGCCTGCGGCACGCCCGTCATTGCCACCAACCGCGGCTCGGTGCCAGAGATTGTGGCTGACGGCAAAACCGGTTTCGTGGTGGGTGATGTTACCGACGCTGTGCGTGCCGTAAAATCTTTGCATACGATTAGCCGCACCGCCTGCCGGGAGCGCGTCGCCAAGTACTTCTCTACCGAAGCAATGGCAACGGGCTACGAGGCAGTGTACCATACACTTGCACGCAAATACCGATGAAACCGAAAATCGCCATCCTCGCCTCCAACCTCTACCCCATTCCGCCCCGCGCTACTGCTGCCGCGGAGCTTATTGTGTCACAGATAACTGAAGGCTTAGTACGGCGCGGATTCCCGGTCACGCTCTACGCCGCGGGTGATGCCAGAACACACGCGCGGCTGGTGAGTGTGACGAAACGCGCATCCATCAACGACCCAAAGATTGGCATGGCGAACCACAAGGCCTACGAGTTCATCCAGACGAGCAACGCCTACCGCGATGCCACCCGTTGGGGCGCGAAAGTTATGCTCTCGCACGTGCCTATGGTAAGCGCGCACTTCGCCAAGTTCACCAAGTTCCCCACCGTCGCCTTGCTCCACAGCCCGCCCACCTACACCGACAGTCAGGTGATGGCGAGCGCGCCGCAGCAAAATTACATCTCGATTTCCAACAACCAGCGTAAACTCGCCAAGGGTGCCAAATTCATCGCCACTATCTACCACGGCGTGGACACGAAGTCGCTTCGCTACCAGCCAGACCCCGGCACGTACCTCGCCTTCCTCGGCCGCATCCGTGACTACAAAGGTGTAGCCGAAGCAATTGCCACAGCGCAGACACTTCGCGTGCCACTGAAAATCGCCGGCCCAATCGGCGACGCAGACTACTTCGCTAAGTTTGTGAAGCCAGCACTCAACAAGCAAATCCAGTACCTCGGGGAAATCACGCACGCGCAGAAGTCCGCGTTCCTCGGGCATGCCCTCGCCACGCTCTTTCCCATTGGCTGGGAAGAGCCGTTCGGCCTGGTTATTCCCGAATCACTGGCCTGCGGCACGCCGGTCATCGCCTTCAAGCGCGGTTCCGTGCCCGAGCTTTTGCAGGATGGAAAAACCGGGTACATTGTGAAGACCGTGCCCCAGATGATTGCGGCCGTACGGAAGATTAGCCGCATCAAACGGCTGACATGCCGGAAGGAAGCGGAGAAACGCTTCTCTTTGGACCGCATGGTCGATGACTACGCTAAACTCCTCACACACCTGACAAAGTAGACATGGCAATAAAACGGCCTGAACTTCGCATTGATACCATCCACGACCGTTCGGTCATCGTGGCGCCGCACCGTGGCGCCCGACCGCACGACATCCCCGAGGAAATTACTGTGGCGCCGCACAACTGCCCGTTCTGCCCCGAGGCAATGCGCAAGCAGAAAATTGTTAAGCGCTTCGGCCGCGCCAGCGATACCATTTCGGTCATCAAGAATGGCTTCCCAGCGGTGACACAGGATAACCCGAAAGCCTACGGCTACCAGGAGGTCATCATTGAGACGCCGGCTCACAACGTGGAGCTCGCCGACCTCTCGGTTGAGCACCTGGACCAACTTCTCGGCCTGTACCAGCACCGGACTCGGGACATTGCTCATATGCGGAAGATGGAGTACATCCTCATCTTCAAGAACCACGGCGGTAAAGCCGGGGCATCCCTCGTCCACGCGCACTCACAAATCTTCGCTACGGGCTTTGTCCCACCGCACATCGCCCAGAAGCTGGTGAATGTCAGCGCGTACAAAATTGAGCACGGCACCTGCTACTACTGCGACACAATTGCCAAGGAGAAGCACGGGCCGCGTCGCATCCTCTCGAACAAGCACGTCACCGCCATCGCCCCGTACGTCTCCCACTACCCGTACGAGGCGTGGCTCTTCCCCACCCGGCATTTGGACAACCTCACGCGTCTTACTCGACCCGAACGGCTGGCCTTCGCCACGGCCCTACGCACCATCCTACAGAAGGTGAACCGGACGAACCTGCCCTACAACTTCTACCTGCACCAGACACTGACGGAGAAGGACGAACACTTCTACCTGCGCATCGCCCCGCGCCAGCAGACCTGGGGCGGCGTGGAAGTCGGCTCACGCCTAGTCATCAACAGCGTAGCGCCGGAGGACGCGGCGAAGTTCTATAGGAAATAAACCAAGATTTATTTTGCATTCATATGGAAGATACTCCTCAACAGCAGGCTGTCCCTCCCTCTCCGCTTAAAAAAAGGCGCAACCGTATTGTCTGGGTCCTCGTTTGCGCAGCCATCATCATACTCGGGACTATTACATTTGCCTTTACCACCAGGGAAGACATTCTTTTTAGCACTATAGTCTCAAACGGTCTGGGCCTTTCGCAACTTGACTGCAGACTTCGTGACGGTGTGTGGCAAAACGCTGGGAACATTACTATGTGTTTTATGAAGTCTTCTTTAGCGGGCCAAGAGTGCACGCATGATATTGACTGTAACGGTGGTGGTTGTATTCCTTCCGCGTATTACTTCGGCACACAGCGCCCACCACAACCTTCTGCCGATCCACAACTCTGGAGTGGGATTCCAAGTTTCAATCCCCAGGGAGAGTTACTTGGTCGATGTAGCGACCTTGACTACTCAAATTGGCCCGATTCAAAAAAGCGTGAAGTGGATTGGTGTACGTATCCCATCACTACGATAGATAGAACGGCTTGTATTATTTTTTAGGCATGCAGTGCTACGCATAAACTTTCGAGCACGCCCACAGAGGAGCGCGCTCGACTCTTGGGCGTGAGTGCTATCATGTACCCATGCCCCAGCTTGATCAGAACCTGTGGATCGAAGGTGGCTGGGGAATGAAGATGCGAAAATCACCACCCCTTCTCGATTGAGGAGGGCGTTGTAGATAACAAGAAAGGTTACCGAAAACCCCCGAGTAGATAAGAAATCGGTTACCGTGTTGCCATATGAATATGGCAACTAAAAAGGGCATTTTCGAGGAACACCTTCAGGCTTGGCTCAAGGCTAAGGGTAAAAG
>JAUYFT010000013.1 GCA_030689605.1 bacterium
AGTGCCTGTACTACCTGGTTGAACTTCTGGGGTGATAAGCCGATAAGACGCTCAAAGACTTTCGGTTTACGTGAGAGTTTGGCGATGTTCATAGACCACCATTATCTCATGAAATTGAGGATTTGGGCAGTGGGTCTTATAATTAATCAATCCGAATATCTTTTTTCTCACCACAGAAAGAGATTTCGATGTTCTCTTGCTTTGGAAGAAGTAGGCCAAATTCTGCATTTTTCTCAAGTGCGAAGTTCCTCGAAAGACTTGCAGACTTCACATCGACTTGGCATTGGTCGTTGCTGTCATTTTTGAAAGTCGCTGACACGTCTGTCCACTTACTTAACGAAGCTTTCTGGAGTTCATCAGGTGCAGGCGTAATAGTCACACCATTCTCTGCGTACGCAATAGTGACGTTGTAGAACTCATCTGCAAAGAAACTTGGTACCCAAAAAAGTAACAATGCAATAATTCCTAAGGCGGTGGTAGTGAGAACTATAAAAATACTTTTCTTCATAGACATGCCACTTATGATAATAAGGTCAGATTAGAAAAGAATATTACCCACGATATCAATCGGCCAAAGGAATGGTAGCAATACATACACGCGTAGAAGTTCAACGAGCATCACGGGAAAGTTTCCTGAAAGTGAGACGATACCGGGGCTATTAATCATCGCTTCACTATGCCCACGCATATACAAGTTGACGTAAAGTAGGCCAATAAGGTAGTAGATAATGACCGTCACAAAAAAGAAGACTCGAGGATGTTTAGAAAAATATGAGACCATATACTAAAATTAATTACAGATAATAATATCTTATTATATTTAGGGGAGTGTGCTGCAGAAACACACTCCCAATCCTTCACCGATGAGCAATGAGCACTGATGTACTAACAAGGTACGGCGAACCAGCCAAGTATACCCCTTTATCACCGATGCATAAGTAGATGCCAGGTGAACAAGCATCAATTGATAAGAGGTTGGCGCGATATGATATCAAGAATGCATAGTATACCCAGGCATTATAAGTATACCACCGCACATCATCGGGGCTATCCGACCATGACGGGTAGTACTGAAAAACATACTCCGCATCCTTTGGGTCACCATCACAATACCAATCAACCCAGAAACGCCATGCGGACGTACCACCTGCACAAGGTTCATACTCGATAACCTGCTGGCAACTACCAGCGGCAGCCGTTATTGACGCTCGTTTTGAATCATCCAAGCTGATTGCCGAAACGACTTGTTGTGCCGTGTCTTGGTTCACACCCAATTCGACCATACCCGCCTTCAAAATTTGAAGATGGATGGAATCCGGGAGCAACTCAAGCTCTTTCAGTCCAGATACTTCTGGCTTCTCTGCAATAAGCCAGTGGGCGATCTGCGCGGGTTCGGCAGGATTGCCATTGATAAGAACCTTACCAGTCGCTGCATCGTAATGGATACCAGTCGCATCCAAGTTAACGCCAACGATGGCATTGTTAGCCGTGTCCTGACACCCCACCAGCACCATGGCGAGCAGCACTGCTGCGATTGTGAGAATCCGTTTCACGGGATCCTCCTTCCTTTGAAAGAACATTATGGTTTGTGCTACTCATCTCCTTTCCAGGTTAGATGAATAGCGGTTTTCTTTGATACATACAGGCTAGCACGTATTTTTAGGCTTTTTGACCGAGTTATCCACGACAAAACAGCGCCGTCGCGACGGCGCTGTTTTTACGAAACCCAATGAAATCAAGCTTTTTATACTTTTACGGTTTTTAGAGCTATTCCAGGAGTAACATAAATTAGCCCTTTACTTCGATGAGGGATTTATGATTGTGGGTTGCTTGGGGCATAGTGAGGGTTACCTCCCCTGCCTCCCCTCCTCAGTTGAGGAGGGGCAGAAACGAAGCTAGTCGCTGTGTCGAGTACTAATCAATAATTGAAGGGATAAACTTAGCAAAACACTCGGGGTGGTAATTGCATTTCTTGAAAACTAGGCCTTCCTGCCTATATACTTCATCAGTAAGTGCTCATGCGACCCATATGGTGGGTGGTCATCTTGCACTATTTCTTGTACGGAATCTTCAAAAACTATGGGATGAAAAATATCCTGCAACTCTTCATCAGTGTAGTAGCCCTGTAAACTCTTCTGAAAAACAATGTCGTTTTGCCCAAAAGTTGAAATGTACAGTGTCCCGTGTGCACGCAAACCTTGGACTATTGACGAAGCTAGTGAATGTTGAACAAATTCTCTTTTCAAAAAATGTATAACGTTCTTCATCACTATCAAATCAAAGGCGCCCTTTGGAATATCGTAGTCCTCAATTGTCGTTTGGATCCAAGTGACAGCGGGGTCGGTTGCAGCAATGGGCAACACTGCTTGCTTATCAACCGCAAATACCTTGGCACCTTTCCGAACGGCCGCTAGAACCTGCCGGCCTTCTCCAGCGCCAAGATCCAGCATGGAAGTCACATTATGCGTATCAAGAATATGAAGAAATGTTTGGTCAACCAGGTAATTACTCATAAGCTTCTACCAACTCCCACCCCCGCCGCCGCCAAACCCACCACCGCTGAATCCACCCCCGCCGAAGCCGGATCCCCCGGCGCTCCGTGGCTGCGCGACGAACGTTTGGTTCACACTCGTGCTCATGTTCGACATGATCGAAACAAAAAGCAAGGCGTTGAACATGCTCCCCGGCTGACCCCGGTACCATCCCGGCGGCTGCAGCATCATGTCCTTGAACTGGCCGGCCCATTCCTTTTCCACACCCAGCACCATGGCGTAGGCCAGGAACTGCTGAAACTGCTCTGGCTTCTTCGCTGGGGCGTTGTGGAACTTCAATCGTTCTTTCTCTGTCACCGAAAGGAACCACTTAAACCCCTGCACTTCTTCCAGCACTTCGGCGCCGCGCACGGTCATAGCCGGCATGAGCCAGGCGTAGGTGAGGGCCAGGATACCAGCGATAGCAATACTCCCGACGCTGGTGACAGTGACGACTGCTTGCAATGCAAAGATGATAACCGCGAACACGCCGACGAGCAGAAGGTACAAACCAGCAGCCGCAGCCCGAACGAGCATAGGGTTCTTGGCGTAGTACCCGCGCGTTACTATCTCTTCCGACATAGCAGACTTGATGCCTGGCAGGTGCGTGTAGAAGACGTTCTTCAACGACGCGAGCGTTACCGTACTCCCCACTTTCGCGCCTGCGCCGAACATCCCATCCAGCAAAAGCAACTCGGGTTTGGCGAGTGTCGCGTCTACGGGTTTACGCAAAGTGAACGAGTAGTCATTGGCGTCCGGGCTCACAATGGTCAAGTAACCGCGCGTGGCCAAGTGAATGAGCGTCGCGCTAATTTCCTTGCCGCCGACCATGGTATCGAGCGCCCCAATCGTGTATGGCGCCATGCCGTCTGGCGCCTCGTACTGTGGGACGATGGTACCCCGCCCCCTTGGATCACGCCCGCGCTTATACCACCGCCAGTGGAAAATTGCCCAAAGCACAAAGGGGATGGCAATGTACCAGTTGTCCGCGACGAACCAACCAACCAACTGACTCTGCGTTGGCTGGGTGATTGTTCCTGGTGGCAGCGCGATTGCAAAGGTTAAACCCTCACCCAAAACAAATGTACGACCCGCCGTAACAATAAGGCTGCCATCACTCTGCGGTTTCAACGTACAGTCCGCGGCAGTTGACCCCACGGCGCCGGTGTAACATACGGTGTTGGTAAACGTTACGCCTGACGGAGTAATAATCGTGACACTCGCCGCTCGGATTGGCACAGTCCACTCGTTCCCCGTGACGTTCCAGTACAGTTCATCCTGCGCATCCGAGAAACGAATGGCGCGCTGCACCGTGTACGTAATAATGTACGTCTGCACGCCGGTGATTGTCGCTTTCGGATACCCGATCCGCACTTTCACGTAGCCGCCAGTGGTTTGGACTTTCTTCGGGATGGCATTCCCCTGCTCGTCCGTGACGCTCTCGATGCTGTACCGCAAGTTGTGCGCAGCGCCGTTGCGCGTGTACTGGTACGGCAGGGTGCGGTAAATCCCGTGCTTGGGGTAGGTGCCCAGGTCGTACTGAATAGTCTCCACCACCTGTAACGAACCGTCTTCCCGGATAGTGATGCCTGCGAAAAAATTCTTAATTTGTTCCGTGCTCAACAACGGCGTCCGCGCATGTACCGCAAGCGGCACAAACAGGATGAATGCAGCAATGGTCAATATTCGTCTCATAAAGCAAGTATAGCCCAATTTCCAGATTCGACGCACTACAAGCAAGTCGCCACCTCCGCTACACTATATTCATGGATACGAGGCTTCACGTCCAACCAAAATACCTTGGCATAGCTGCAGTTGTCCTAGTTGTGGCAGTGCTCTTAATCGTGTGGGAGCCGACGCTCCCCACCCAAGCCACGGTCGAGCGCTGGGTTCAGCAGTTCGGTGCGGCTGGCCCGCTCGCCATTATTGGCTTCATCGCTTTGGAGGTCGTCATCGCGCCTATCCCAGGCGGGTTCATTCCCATTACCGTTGGCGCGCTCTTCGGCGTCTGGCCGGGTGTGCTCTACACCTGGCTCGGCAATGTCATTGGCTCCTTACTCGCCTTTGCCCTCGCCCGGTACGTCGGCCGGCCGCTGGTCACGCGCTTCGTGAAACCCACAACGCTGGAACGGTTAGACACGTTTTTGCACCGCAGCCCCAAGCTTATCTGGCTGGTGTACATGGTTCCGGTATTCCCCATCGACATCATTACCTTTGCCGTTGGCCTCTCGGCCATACCCTTCCGCCGCTTCGTGCTGGTCATGACAGTTGGCTTCGTCGTCAGTCAAATCATCCTGACAACTGTTGGCGGGCAACTCCTCACCGCTTCGGGCTGGCAGCGCATGATCGTTGCGGGATTAGCTATCCTCGTCGTCCTAGGTACGCTCATCGTGGAACACCACTTCACAAAAAAAGGAAAAAGCAGTCTCAAGTGAGACTGCTTTCCAAATGATCATGGTCACTTCGGCCAGGGGAAACGCTTGTGGCACTTCGGGCACTCGGCCATGCGAGCCGCGAGCGGCTCAATGACGGCGCAGTGGCCGCAAAAGTGACAATCGCAGGTCGGGTCGGGGCACGCGTAGTGCGCTCGGTCAGGCGAAGCGTTGTGGCAAATATGGCACTCGTCATTATTCGAAAGAATTATGAGTGACCCTTCTGGTGCGGTAACATTCGCAATGAGCGCGTCTGGAATTGTGCAATGATCGCACATAGTAACCTCCGTATTGGTTGGTTTGGGTTTCAAGGGAGCCTAGCGCAAATACTCCCTCACGTCAAGGGTACACCAGCACGAATTTACTAAATCCACGGCCTATACTGCCGCGTCAGCAACTCCCCTGCCCGCGCTGGTTCGGCCATAATCTCTTTAACTACTTTCTCGCACCGCGTACCTTGCGACGCCTTCACCAGAATGAGATCTGTGGGTTTCATTTTATCTTGTAGGAAGTTCCCGACGCCATCGGGTTTGTCAAAGCTCATGACCCGGTCTTCAGGCATGCTCGCCGCAATGGCCGCGTGCGCAATGTGCTTGGCCGACTCACCGACTGTGATAAGGACGTCGGTCTTGCCCACAGCATAACGCCCGAGTTTCGCGTGTTCCTCATCGCTCACCGGCCCCAGCTCGCGCATGTCCCCGAGCACCGCGTACTTCCGGCCAGGGGTGGAGAGCTCGTGGAGTGTGTCCAGCGCTGCATTCGCTGCCGCAGGTGACGAGTTGTACGTGTCGTCGATAATGACGGTGTTCTTAATGCCGCGTATGAGGCGCATGCGGCCAGCTGGTGCTTGGTATGTCCGCAGCTGTTCGGACGCGTTCGTGAGCTTCACACCCAAGGCATGCGCCACGGCAAAAGCGGCCCCAACCGCGTACAGCGAATGCCGGCCGAGTGTCTCGCGAACAACGATGGGTACTGAACTTCCGCCCACGACGACCTTGGCGCTTACTCCTTGGACGGTATTTGCGTCTGCGCCAAGAATACCAGCGTTCGTCAGCGTCACGTCAGCACCTTCGCCCAGGCCGTACCGCACGATGCGGGCTTTGCACGAGCCGACGGCAACCATCACGTTCGGGTCGTCTGCGTTCATGACGGCTACGGCAGTCTTCGACAGTTTAATAATGACCTTCCGCTCCTCGGCCATGGCGGCTTCAATGCTCCCAAAAAACTCTACGTGCTCAACGGTCGCGGCAGTAAGCACGCCCACCTGCGGCCGCACCCAGGTCATAAGTTTATCAATATCCCCGGGCGAGTCAGCGCCAAGTTCCAGAACCAGAAGGTTTGGGTACGTCGCATCTTTCGAACCGAAAGCTAACCAGCAACCACGGAACAGAATAGCAATCCAGCGCCACAGCGACCGGTACCCGGTTTCCTGCCGCAGAATCGAGAGCGGCACGCCCAACTCTTGGTTGTAACTGCGCAAGGTCTGGCCAACGCGGTAGTCCCGCCCAAGTCCCAGGGCAATTGCCTGCACGCTCGAGGTCTTGCCGACCGATCCGGCAACGCCGACGATAACTGGCGCGTACCGGTGCAGGACGCGCTTGGCCAGAAAGGTGAGCTTCCACTGCAGGATGCGAAGGACGAAGCGTTTCATAGCCACACCCTAGCAACCCCGAAGACGTATGGGAAGCTACTCAAGAGTTCTCGTTGGAGGAACATCATAGTATTTCAATAGGAAATCCATTACCTCACCGAAGAGCGGCGCGGCGCTGCTCTCGGCGAACTGGACGTCTTTGGGCACGTCGATTCGAGCCAGCATGACGAAGCGCGGATCTTCAACGGGCGCGAAGCCCGCGAACGAGCCAATGGTCTTATACGCATCATAGCCGCTCCCCGTGGTGGCGCGCATTTGCGCCGTGCCGGTCTTGCCCGCGACGTAGTAACCTTTGACGCCCGCGCGTGTGCCATGGCCGTTCTCCACCACGTTCACCAGCATGGCCGCAATGGTTGCGGCGGTATCCTGACGTAATACCTGGCGCACCACTTTCGGCTCGATCTTCTTCTCTTGCCCGTTAGGGTAGTCCACGGTGTCCACCAGGTGCGGCTCCATGAGCTTGCCGCCGTTGGCGAGCGCGCCGAATGCCGCCACCAGCTGGATGGGCGTGACCGTAATACCCTGGCCGAACGAAGTCGTGGCCAAGAAAATATCACCTTTCTTGGAGAAGGCTTGCAGGTTACCGCCAACTTCACCCGAGAGTTCCACGCCCGTCTTCTCCCCAAAGCCGAAGTTGCGCACGTACCGGCTAAAGGCCGGCATGCCAATCTGCTGCGCCGCGAACATCGCCCCGGTGTTCAAAGATTTCTCCAGCACCTGGGTCATGGTCTGCGTGCCGTGCGCCAGCAGATCCGAGTTGCGGATGGTGAACGAACCAATCTTCTCGGCGCCACTATCCACGTAGGTACTCTTCGGCGTAACCTTGCCCAGGTCGAGTGCGGACGCCATAGTAATTGCCTTGAACACCGAGCCGGGTTCGTAGGCAGCAAAAACCACGGGGTTGTTGAACGCGCTGGGGTTCTCGGTCTTCGCGTAAGTGTTCGGGTCGAAGTCGGGCTGGCCACACACTGCCAGCAACCGACCGGTCTTCACTTCCATGATGACCAGCGCCCCACCGTCCGCCCCGTGTTTGGCGACAGCCGTCTTCAACTTGGCGCACGCTTGGTACTGCACGGTGTGGTCAAGCGTGAGCGTGACGTTGGCGCCGTTAGTCGCCTCGGTGAGTAAACCCCCACCCACGGGCAGAAACTCCCGCGCCGCCGACGTCTCAATAATTTTCCCGGCCTTGCCCGCGAGCTCGTCATCGAGCGCCGACTCCACGCCGTACAAGCCTTTCCGCTCGTTGCCGCTGTAGCCGACGAAGCCAACGACGTGGCTGGCGAATGAGCTCTCCGGGTAGAAGCGCCACCGTTCCATTTCAAAGTGAATCCCCTTCAGCTGCAGCACTTCAATTGCAGCCCGGACTTCTGGCGCGAGCCGCCGCTGCAACACTTCGTACACATCATCGGGCTTCGCCAGCTTCAGCATGAGCTCGTCCGTCGTAATACCAAGGAGTGGGGCGAGCGCGGCGGCGGTAGCGCCGGGGTCGGTAATACTCGAAGGCACAGCGAAGAGCGTGGGTTCTTCCCGGTTCGTCGCCAAAGGGAAGAGGACGTCAGCATTCGCCCGGTCTGTCACAAAGATATCGCCTCGCTGCGGCTGGAGCTTTGCCCCCAGGTTATGCTGGTTCTCGGCAATCGCCGCATAGGCATCATGGCGCAGGACTTGGAGCGTGAAGAGCCGAATAGTAATGATTGCCGCAATCGCAACAACGACCGCCTGGAGAATCCAGAGGCGGTCGTGGCCGCGGGTGGTAGTCCGGTTTCGATGCCGGGGCACCATGGGAAAAAGAAGGTGAAATTAACGCCGAGCCACGTCGCTCGTGGCTGGCGTGAGGTACTCAACGTTGGTACTCGCGACGAGCTGGCTCACCACCGGGGCGTTCTCCAGGTTAGAGAGTGCCGAAAGCTGCGCTTGCTGCAGTTCCAGATCTTGCTTCTGCCGCAGGAGCTGCTCGTGTTGCTGGACGAGCGCCGAGACCGCGAAGCTTTTGGTCGAAGAACGATTGAGCTGGAAGAGGTAAATGCCGCCGAGGAGCAGGATGATGACGCCCAGGAGCACAACCGAGTTCGTCCCACCCACAGCAGTAAACTCGCGGTTGCGGTCAGCCGAGCGGGAGGTGAGGCGTTTGAAAATCTGGGCAAACTTTGACATAGAGACGATTAGGTTTTGCGGATGACGCGGAGTTTTGCGCTACGGCTGCGAGGGTTGATAGAGATTTCTTCGGGGGAAGCTTGCACGGCTTTGTGCGTAATGCTCGTCGCGCGCGGGATACGGCTGCAGGTGCACTGGAGCTGCTCGGGCGCCACGCCCGCTTCGAGCTGCGAAGCAGTCGGGCGGGGACAGACGCAGCGTGCGCACAACTGCTTCATGAACTGCTTCACCATGCGGTCTTCCAACGAGTGGAAGCTTACAATCGCGAGCCGGCCACCTGCACCGAGGAGCTCGAACGCTTGCGGGAGCATTACCTCGAGGCTGGCTAGCTCTTTGTTCACGGCAATGCGCAGCGCTTGGAAGGTTCGGGTAGCGGGATGCAAGCCGCGGCCGAGCCACAGCTTCCGGCCAGCTGGGGCATGGAGGATGGCGCGGTACGCTGCATCAATGACCTCGACGAGCTGGATAGTCCTGGTGATTGGCTGGCGCTTCGCTGCCGCCACGATCGCGTGGGCAATCGTATGGCTGTGCGGTTCCTCGCCGTAGATTTTTAAAATGTGCTCCAGCTGCGCTACGGATGATTCACGGATTAGATCCACGACGGTCTCCCCTTTTGATTGATCCATGCGCATATCCAGCGAACCATCCTGCTGAAAGCTGAATCCGCGTTCGGGGTTATCGAGGGCAACGCTCGAGAGGCCAAGGTCTGCGACGATGATCGAAGGCATCGGGAAACCTTTGGCAATACTCGCGAGCGCTGCAAACGATCCGTGCACCAGGCGGAATCGCTCCCCGAAAGGTGCTAGGCGTTCCCTTACTCTTGGTGCGAGCGCGGCATCCAGATCGATACCCAGTAATTGGCCAGCCGGGGCGGTTGCCTGCAGGAATGCTTCGGCATACCCACCGGCACCGAGGGTGCAGTCCACAACATGTTCGCCTGGCTGGGGTGCAGTGAGGCGAATAACTTCGTGTAAAAGAACCGGGATGTGCCCTGAACCAGTTGCTATATTAGGGTTCGTGACAGGCTCTGGGCTTGGCATGGTGCCCGCAAACTTTAGACGCCGAGCGAACCCAGGGCTTCCGCAATCGAGCTCGAACTCTTCTCGGTGCCCGTGCGGTACTTGGCCCAGACCGCGGCATCCCAAATTTCCAAGCGGTTGTAGAGGCCAGCCACCACGACCTTCTTCTTCACCCCAGCGTAGGTGCGCAGGTAGTCGGGCAGAATCACGCGGCCTTGCTTGTCTACTTCCAGCTCCATGGCTCCGGCTAGCATCAGGCGGGCAAAGGCTCGGGAGTTTGCCTGGGCAATCGGCAGCTTGGCTAGTTTATCTGCCAGTTGCGCCCAATCGCGGGCGGGGTAGACGCTCAAGCACCGATCCAAGCCCCTGGTCACGACGGCGCCATGACTCAAGCGCTCACGAAACTTCACCGGAATGGCAACCCGGCCCTTCTCATCTATTCCATGGTGGTATTCACCGATGAACATAGCTTCTGCACACATGCGAGAGTTATCCACACGGGGAATGACTTATCCCCACTTTTATCCACTTTTCACCCTTTGCAACCATTTTACACCACTTTACTGCTCTCGTCAACCCAGCACCACTTTCGGCATAGAACGTCAAGAACGCAAGGACGAGGGTAAATAGTAATGAAAGTGGTGCTGGGTCAACCACCTTAACTTACTCATTGGTTTGCCCCTGTGGATAACAAAAAACGACCTCATGGTCGTATCCGTTGGAAACGCAATTTACTTCTGTTGCCGAATCGCCGTCACCACCTGTGAAGAATCCTTCAGGTCTTCGGTGAACAAGACTTGGCTGCGGTTAATGTACATCCGATCCTGTGGGCCATGCAGTTCTCCACCCAGTTTGATGAGCGAGTATTGTGGGGCTGTGGCTGCACTGGTATTAATATTTGCATTCGTTTCAGTTTTTGTCCCCGACGCCTGCTGCGGGTTATCAGTGGCCTGCAGATAATACACATCCACGATTACAATCTCCTTCTCGGTCAGTTGCTCGAGTTTGCCGAAGTACACCTGTCCGCTCGTCAGAAAAACTGCCTGATAGGCGTTGCTGCGGTGCCGGTTTGCCCAAAAGGTTTGGAACAAACTGGAACCAATCACCAGAACAACAGCGACTACCAACAAGAATAGGGCAACGGGCATGGTAATACCACGGTGGCTGGGCTTCGGCTGGGTAGGTAGGGCTTCTGACATGAGAGCAGTGTACTACGGGCTTCCTAGGACTTCAAGGAGTTGCTGTGGAATTCTGACAAAATGAAAACGGTACAGCTATCCTGACGAGGGGGCGACTCCGTTTTCTACGTCATGTAGGGCATACCGCCCTGGGTCATGAGTCACCGCCTCAATGAGGCGTTGCTGTACCGTTTCTGCTAAGGAACTGCCTATCTGGTACCACCCTAACTCCATCTGGAAAACCTGTCAAGTCGTCGTAGTTTCGGGCGTTTCCGCGGGCTTCAGTGGCTCGCTGGTGGGCACCTGGGGAGCCTCGTGCCAGGCCGCTTCCGGATCGACGATATCCTGGAGTGCCTGCTGCGTCTCCTTCCACGTCGCCTGCTCCTGCGCCACCATAGTGAACTGCTTCTGCATGATGTCGGCGAGAAGCTGCGAGGCTTCCTGGAGCTGCGTGTGCTTCTTCTTGTCGGTCTCCCGACGGATCCGAAGCGCAAGCTTCTGCGCGACGCTGTGATAACGGTAGTAGGTCGCTTCCTTCTCGCTGCCACCGTAGCCCCAAGCGTAGAGGCGTGGCATGTTCGCGAACCGGTGGTGCGCCTCGCCGCTCATGGATCCGGCGCGGAGCGTGTAGTCGTCAGGCCAGTGCCCACCGCATCCTCTGGCCGTCTGACGACCAGCCTTCGCTGCGTCGAGCCAGGCAGTCTCCTTGGTGATGCTCTCGAAGTACGCATCGCGCGTCCCCGGATCCATCTCTTTACCGCTCGAATTGAAAGACGAGACGAGGTAGTCGAGCGCCTGCTGGTGGGCAGCACGATCAGCAGCATGCTGCGTTTCGGCAGTGGCGGTGCACTCGTGCTGGTCAATAGTGCTGCCGCCGTAGATCTTAATGCGAACCCACACCGACGCTTTCTTCTGCGTCGAGTCTGGCTTCGGTGGTTGCTCCGGTCGGGAGCGGTGACGATTGCGTGGCATGAGCCACCTCCTTCATAAAATGTTCACTGTTTTCGATGTTCCATGAGAGAGCAGAGTATCGGTTACTTCGGTAACCACTCTGCTCCCAAGGTGCAAGATCGAAAGCGATCAGAGGACAGCTCCAGCAATCACGGGTCGTGCGCTATGCGGCTTAGAGTCCCGCAGGACATGCGCGGGCAAGACATTGTGTGGCCACCGGCCATCAACCCATCGCACCTTAACCCAAGGCGGGCAAGGCCCTTTAGCAGAAACGACTGTGTGCTGATACAACCATGCAGCGATCCACCGAGCCATCGGTGGGACTGACAAGGGCGACTCCAGCAGGTGTTCGTTCTACGAGGTACGGTTGGTGTACAGCTTTTTCAAGATGCGCACTCCTTATGTTGAGGGTTCAGGGTTGCGACTAGTTGTCGTCGCCGACGAGCCAGCCGAGGACTTTGATGCCGAGGTAGGCAATGACCGCGGTCGCCAGGAATGTGCCGATGCCCATACCTGAGTCGGCGAAACCGCCGCCACTTTCTGCGCCACTGCTCCGAGAGCGAATGGCACTGTACGTTGTGACGGCTAGCGCCGTGACGAACGCGGCTTTCATGGGATGTGCTTGTGCGTACGAGAGTACGCTGCGGACGACACCCTTTGGGGGTGTGTTGTGTCGAGCAGCATACTGGGCTTGGACGCGATCAGCACCGACTCCCGTCGCCCAGGTGCGCCCGTTGCGATCGACCATGTCCATAACGACACTGCCATCGTCGAGCTTGCCCCGGTACGTTGGGTACAGGTTCTTCACGTTATCCTCCAGATTGTTAAAGAGTGTTTTGGGGGTTTCAAGACAGCCTAACGCCAGTGCGTTAGGCTGTCAAATGGCCGCTTTAGCTCACAAATAATGTTACCGAGGAATGAGCGGTTAGCTCATATATCCTGTTACCGTAGCTGGTACTATGACCATGACTACCAAACAGGACATTATCAACGCCCAGCGTGCA
>JAUYFT010000017.1 GCA_030689605.1 bacterium
AGACGCCAAGCCCTGGAGCACGCGTGGGATTGTGGGGGTGCGGCGATTCTTGGAAAAAGTGTGGCACCTTCAAGATAAGGTTAAGGACGGTGGCGTACTCAACCGCGAGACGCATGCATTAGTGAAACAGATTGGCAATGACATTACGTCGTTCTCATTGAATACGGCAGTGAGTAACTTTATGAAGTGGACGAATGCCGCGGCAGCTTGGGAATCAGTTTCAAAAAAAGAATTTGAGGTTTTTCTTACCTTGCTGTCGCCGTTCGCGCCGCACCTAGGCCAAGAACTTTGGAGTAAGTTTGGCCATACCGATCAGGTGCACGACCAGAAGTGGCCTACCTTTGATGCAACAAAACTCGTTGCCGAAAATGCTGAAATTGTAGTGCAAGTCAACGGCAAGGTGCGAGACAAGTTCACCGTCGCATCCGGCATTAGCGAGGAAGACTTGAAAGCGCAAGCGCTCGGCTCCAAGAAAATCCAGCTCTGGCTTGCAGGCAAGCAGCCGAAGAAAGTGATTGTGGTGAAAGGAAAGTTGGTGAGTATCGTGGTGTAAACGTGCTGGGTTACCACCCCGCCCTCGTTTACTCGGGCACCCCTCCTCAACCGAGGAGGGGAGGCAAAGAAAATGAGCGCACCTTCTCTAAGGTGCGCGAGGCCTGTACAATAGGAAGGCATGACCCTAGCGGCCGAGCTAATCTACAATCACGACTACTATGGAAATTATCACCATCTCCCTTAATCGACCGCAAGCTGGGGCAATAAAGCGCGCACTTGATGTGCTTATGGCTGGAGGCGTGGTTGCTTACCCAACCGACACAGCGTACGGCCTAGCTGTCGATGCGACGAACGAAGAGGCGATTGGGAAAATATTCGTCATGAAGAAGCGCGCGCAGAAGCCGCTCCCGGTTATTGTCGATAGCGACAGGATGGCGCGGCGGTACGCGATGGTGGATGACCAGGCGGCAAAGTACCTGACCAAGTACTGGCCGGGTCCCGTCACCTTTGTCCTGCCGTGCCGCCAGGCGCTGCCGACGTCACTCACCCTGGGCTTGCAGACGTTGGCCATGCGTATGGTGGACGTGCCAATTGCCCGAGCGATTGTCCGTAGTTTGGGAAAGCCAATCACTTGCACCAGTGCTAACCTCTCGGGTAAGGGTGTACTCTACAGCGGGCAGGAAGTTGTGCGGCACTTTCAGCAGCACACTGTGCAGCCCGACCTGGTGCTCGATGCCGGTGACATACCCGAGAATCCGCCGACGACCATTGTCGACCTTTCGGTTTCGCCGCCGGTTATCTTGCGGCAAGGGAGCGTGCGCGTACCGTTGCACTTCCCGGCAGCGAGCGCGGTTAGAAAAGCGAAACGGTAAGCCACATGTTTACCCGTTTTCGCGCCCTGCTGCCGCACTACTTCTCCAAGCACCCTAGCCACGAGCTAAAGGAGCTGTACTTTTCTGTGGGCATAATGGACTTCGCCACGTCGGCGGTGGCGCTGTTCGAGCCTATTTACCTGTGGACGCGCGGCTACTCTTTCGCACAGATTGCGGCTTTCTACGGCGCCGTTTACCTGCTCTACACTATTCTTTTGCCGCTGGGCGGGCGCATTGCCGCGCGCTTTGGTTTTGAGCACAGTATTCTTACTAGTCAGTTCGCGTTCATCGCTTATTATATAGCCCTTTTTGCCCTGCCGCAGTTCTCTTGGCTCATCTACGTGGCGCCGCTGCTTTTCGCCATCCAGAAGTCGCTGTACTGGCCGGCTTACCATGCAGACTTCACCATCTTCTCGGCGCGGGAGCAGCGGGGGCAAGAAATTTCTGGCATCCTCACTGTGAGTGCCGTTGCCACCATCCTCGGGCCGATTTTTGGTGGCCTCATCCTCAACACCCTCGGTTTCGGCCCACTCTTCCTCATTGTTGCCGCGCTTTTCTTGGCCTCTACGCGGCCCTTGCTGAAGCTGAAGGAAATCCACGATCCCGCGCCGTTCACCTACAGCAAGTACTGGAAGTTGCTGTGGAAACCCAGCCACCGCCGGAGCGCCCTCGCCTACTTCGGTTATGCCGAAGAGCTGGTGGCGCTGGTGTTCTGGCCAATCTTTTTATACTTCACCGTGTCGAAGTATTCGGAGCTGGGCTTGCTCATTGGTGCCGCGACGTTCGTTACCATGCTCCTGGTGCTGGGCATTGGGAAGCTCACCGACCGCGCGCCGCAGTCTGGCGTCCTCACCTTTGGCAGCATTGCCATGAGCATTGTCTGGCTTGTCCGGACGGCCGTAACACTCACGCCGTTTAGGCTCTTCCTGCTCGATGCCGTTGGCCGGACGGGGAAAAACACCGTGACGGTTCCACTCATGTCCATGACTTACGAGCACGGCATCCGGGAAGATCCGTTGGCCATTGCCGTGTACTTTGAACAGTCGCTTGCCATTGGGAAGCTGCTCATCTGCGCCGTCCTCATTGGCGTGGCCGCAATTGCTCCGTCCACAACCGCCGCCTTTCAGCTGGCATTCTTCCTGGCGGCACTAGCAAGCTTGCTCTACCGTCTGCTCACCCCGCCCGGGCCGCTGGGGATGCTGCATAAGACATGAATATGGTAAGTCAGCGGGTTAGCAGGTTGGAGGGTCAGACAATTGGTGATCTCACTGACCTCAACACCCTCCGCAGCGTCCTGCGGCGTTTTGGGATGCAACCGACGAAGAAGTTGAGCCAGAACTTCTTGGTTGACCGCGAGGTGCTGGAGGAAATTGTCGAAACTGCAAACCTCACGCCACAGTCCAACGTGCTGGAAGTCGGCGCCGGTACGGGCGTGCTTACGCGTGAGCTGGTGCAGCGGGCTGGCCATGTCGTTGCAGTGGAAGTTGATACGCGTGCTACGGCGTTGCTTAAAGAAACAGTTGGTGAGCCGAAGAATCTCACGCTTATCTCGGCTGACGTCATGCGTCTAACACCCGAGCAATTGCGTCACGCATTCGGGC
This sequence comes from bacterium, assembly GCA_030689605.1. Lineage (GTDB taxonomy): Bacteria > Patescibacteriota > Patescibacteriia > PEXW01 > PEXW01 > CAIPSZ01. The sequence continues at coordinate 2,969 of JAUYFT010000017.1, forward strand.
AAGAGCATTCAAGATTATTCCGCTACGACATTGTCGCCAACTTGCCCTACCATCTTACGTCGCACTTTCTGCAGCATTTTTTGGAATTTTCAATCCCGCCACGTTCTTTCACGCTCTTGCTCCAACGCGAAGTTGCCGAGCGCATTGCTGCCAAACCTGGGGACATGAGCCTGCTGGCGTTGAGTGTGCAGGTGTATGGTGAGCCAACAGTTGTTGCCACCGTGCCGAAAACGGCGTTCTGGCCTGTGCCGACAGTTGATTCGGCAATTCTGCGCATCGACCGCCACGAAAAACCGCGTTGGCCAGACGAAGTACGTGACCAGTGTTTCCGTTTAGCGAAGGTTGGTTTCGCCCACCGCCGAAAAACGCTAGTCAATTCTTTACGTGGAGGTCTGCGGCTGCCGGCGGACCAGATAGTTGCTGCAATTGAGCACTGTAAGCTGCAACGAACGGTACGGGCGCAAGAGTTGCGGTTAGAGGATTGGAGTGCGCTGGCTGAGACATTACCACCCCTCTCTCGCCCTTCGGGCACTCTCTCCCCAAGGTGAGAGAGCAATGAATGAATGTTCCCATTCGTATTTCGTACATTCGTATCTTTTTTCGTAATTCGTATTATTGCCGCAACTGTATTATTATTGCCGCAACTTGACAGAACTGGCAGAAACTGCTAGTATTTTTTGTTAAAAGGAACAATAAACAATAAAAAGAAGGAGGAGAGCCATGCGGTTCTTTACCATATCGTTGACGTTTTTGCTCCTCGCTTTGTCGGGCGTGGGGTGCATCCAGAGTATTCAGGGAGGTGCAGTGCTCACGCGCGCTCCCGAACGTATGTACGTGCGCAATCACACTATTGACCTGCGCTTCGTCTTGAGCGGCAGGGAGGTGGAATACGGCACAGCGACGGTGACGCAAGTTCCGGGGCTTACCTATCCGCCGACCCAAGCGTGGCAGATCCGCTGGGGGTACGCCCGCCTAAATGTGCCGGTCGGGTGTACCGCGCTCGACGTTCGGGTGAGCGTCGGCTCACTTAACATCAGGCCACTTACCGTCCCGAACAAGGACGGCACCTACACCATCTTTTTAGAAGAGGATGTGAAGAAGGAGGGTCAGAAATGAAAACCTTCACAATTTGTACTATGCTTCTGCTCGCGATCCTGCTCCTCGGCAGTTGTGCCCCCTACCAGCATCGGACAGTGTTTGGCGTCACCTTCACCTCCGGGTCAACGAGCAGCGGTGGGCTCATGCGCATCCACGCCGATGGCACCGCCGAACCGCTACCGCCTTCGGGCAAGGTTATAGACTTGCCAATTTCTGCAGGCTACCTCAACCTCCGTTACGATCCGCCGTACTCCGAAGGGACGTACCGCACGATGGAGCAGTGGTTTGTGGATGGCCAGCTCCGCCAGCAGACCGACCGTAACTTCTACGGGTTCTCGTACGGGTTTGAAGGGGGTGGCACGCATGATGTGCGGCTCATCGTTTTTTGGGCCTATGCTGGTGACCGTCATAGTGCGGGAACTGATACCTTACAGGTTCGCGTTCGATCCTGGCGCGATTTTAACTAATTGTTCATCCGAATAACCCACTTCTGTACCCTGTACACTAGTGGGTTTTTCTTTTGTGACACGCAATTACCACCCCGAGTGTTTACCTTAGTGTATGCTCACAATTTGTATGAATCCTCAACTTCATGACTAGCCTACTCTCTACCCCTCCTCAATTGAGGAGGGGAGACTCAAATGCCTCCCCTCCGAGAGGGGAGGATTTTCATGAAGAATCCCCTCCTCTCGGAGGAGGGGTGCCCCGAGTGCGTCGAGGGGCAGGGTGGTGTTATCCCGATTGTTGACATAGTAATGGTTTTGTGTTTTGACAAAGTCGTATTTTTCTGCTATGCTCTGACCATCTCGAGCCCCCTGGAGCATAGGGAAATGATACTTTCGGTAGTCTGGCTCATATTCAAACACGCACCGAACCCATGCAAGAAGCACCGCGCGATGTGGGGCAAGACCCCGCTGACCGTCCCCCTGCCCGCCATGCTCCCGCCCGCTACGATTCGCCTAGCGAGTCGGGCGGGTCGCAAGGCACAGCAGGC
>JAUYFT010000019.1 GCA_030689605.1 bacterium
CGTTTCATCGAGAGCGACCGCAGTGAGGTGTGGGACATTGTGGAAGAGATTACCAAGACCTCTCACGTGCTCCTGAACCGCGCGCCGACGCTCCACCGCCTCGGCATCCAGGCGTTTCAGCCCGTGCTCATCGAAGGTAAAGCCATTCAGCTGCACCCCATGGTGTGTACCGCCTTCAACGCCGACTTCGATGGCGACCAGATGGCCGTTCACGTGCCGCTCACCGAAGCCGCCAAGAAGGAAGCCGCCGAGCTTATGCTTTCCTCCAAGAACCTCCTTAAGCCAGCCACCGGCACCCCAGTCGTTACGCCGTCGCAGGATATCGTCCTCGGCTGTTACTACCTCACTACCCTGAAGCCGAGCGAGAAGCCAAAGAGCTTCACGAGCGCTGACGAAGCGTTCATGGCTCTCGCCACGGGCACCATTCACCTGCACGAGGAGATCATCGTGCGCCTGCCTGCCGGTAGGCAAGGCCGCAACGCCGAGCGCTTGCAGACCTCTGTCGGGCGGCTGGCGTTCAATGCAGTGCTGCCGGAATCTTGGCCCTACATCAACGCGCACCAGGACAAGAAGTCGCTCTCCAAGCTCGTTGGTGAATTCATCCAGAAGCTCGGTGTGGACGCGACGGTGCAGACCATCGACAAGCTGAAGAACATTTCCTTCGAGTACCTCACCAGCTCCGGCATTAGCTGGGGTATGGGCGACCTCACCATTCCGGTCGAGAAGGCTGACATTCTGAAGATCGCTGATGCAAAGGTTGACGAGCTCACGCAGAACTACGAAATGGGCTTGCTCACCGATGATGAACGGCACAACCGCATCATCGAGGTGTGGGACCAGGCAAAGGTTGCTATCCAGAAGGCCTGTAAGAAGACGCTTGACCCCTTCGGCCCGGTGTTCGCCATGATTGAGTCCGGCGCCCGCGGCTCGTGGGGCCAGACCACTCAGATGATGGGCATGAAAGGTTTGGTGACCAACCCAGCCGGCGACATCATTGAGCTACCAGTCCGTGGTTCCTTCAAAGAAGGCTTCGACGTGCTGGAGTACTTCATTTCCACGCACGGTGCGCGCAAAGGTCTGTCCGACACGGCTCTCCGTACCGCGAACGCTGGTTACCTTACCCGTCGGCTCATCGATGTGGCGCAGGATATTGTAATTTCCGAAGCGCAGTGTGCGGACGACGTAGGCATGCCGTTGAAGAAGGAAGACTCCGAACTCCTCGGCGACTCCGTGGCGCACCGCGCGCTCGGCCGCACAAGTTTGCAACGCATCGCTGACCCGAAGACCAAGAAGGTCATCGTTAATAAGAACGCGCTCATCACCGAAGACGTGGTGAAGGCACTCGAACCACTCGACCTCGACGAGCTCCGTATCCGTACTGTGCTGACCTGCAAGACGAAGCGTGGCCTGTGCGCCGCATGCTACGGCTACGACCTCGGTCACAACAAACAGGTGGCACTAGGTACCGCGGTTGGTATCATCGCCGCGCAGTCTATTGGTGAACCTGGTACGCAGCTGACCATGCGTACCTTCCACACTGGTGGCGTTGCCGGCCAGGATATTACTCAAGGTTTGCCACGCGTGGAAGAGTTGTTTGAAGCCCGACCCGTGAAGAAAGCGGCTATCCTTGCGACGGCGAGCGGCACGCTCTCCATCGTTGAAGGCGAGAAGGGGGACAAGGTGCTGAAGCTGACCTACCGTGGGCAGACGGATGACCTGTATCCGCTCAAGCGCGGTTGGAAGGCTAGCGTCAAGGATGGCCAGGCCGTGCGGAAGGGCGAGGCGCTGGCAGAAGCGAAAGGGAAAGACCCGGTTACCGCCCTCGAGGGCGGCATCGTCACCCTCCAAGCTACCACCCTGACCGTCCGACGCGAAGCGGACAAAGTGGAAGAGTTCACCGCGCACCCGGGCGATGCCATCCTCGTGAAGGATGGTGACCTGGTGAACATCGGCCAGCAGCTCACCGACGGCAGCCTCGACCTCCACCAGCTCTACCATCTCCAAGGCGAAGCCGCCGTTCAAGCCTACCTTATCAAGGAGACGCAGTTCATCTACTCTTCGCAAGGCCAGAAGCTCAACGACAAGCATATCGAGGTCATTGTGCGGCAGATGTTCTCCCGCGTGTACATCAACGACAATAAAGGCACAGATCTCATCGCTGGCGAGATCATCGAGCGTGCGCAGTACGAAGAGGCGAATGAGAAAGCGGCGGCGAAGAACAAGGAGCTCGCGAAGGGCGACATTCTCCTCTACGGCATCACCAAGGCGTCGCTCTCTATCGATAGCTTTCTGTCCGCCGCCTCCTTTCAGGAAACGGCGCGCGTCCTCATCGACGCGGCAGTCTCGGGCAAGGTGGACCGGCTCCGCGGCCTCAAGGAAAACGTCATCATCGGTAAGCTCATCCCGGCCGGGACCGGCTACCGACCGGACGAGCCGCAGAAGAAGTAACCATCCAGATTTCATAAAAAGCCCCGCAATCTCGGGGCTTTTTGGTACACCTTGGACTCGTCAAAGTAAGAAAAAAATGCTACGCTCCACCATACGCTATGGCTCAACGTCCGAAAAATTCTGACCAACCTGCGCGTCTGAAGGATGAACCGCAGGAGACTTCCCTGCCCGACGAGCGCTCGCGGCAGGCGGGTTCGCCCGCGAAGTATGATCGCGGCCGTTCTGAATCTCGGGCACAGCGGCGGCAGCGATTGGCAAAAGAGTCACGGCCACCAATGAAGCCGGAGACCCGGCAAGGCGTCACGGTCACCATTCTGGTTGCCGTCGCTATCATCAGCGTCTTGAGTTTAATCCAGCTCGCCGGCGGTTTTGGCCAAGGTCTGGACAACGCCCTACGCTGGCTTTTTGGTTGGGCGCGGTTCGCATTCCCGGTCGTACTCGTGGTGTGGGCGAGCTTCCTGTTCCGGCCGCAAAAGTTTACCTTACGTCCAGCAAATTATGTTGGCTTATTTGTTGGTTGGTTTGGTTTCGCTGGGCTCATGGAGCTCTTCATTCCGGTTGGTCTCATGGCTGACCGCTTGGGTGACGGGAGCGGCGGCGGCGCGTTCGGCGTCCTGGTTGCCTGGCCGCTCATGCGCGCCATGGGGTACGTGGCGAGCATGGTCGTGCTCCTCGCCATGTTCGTCATTGGCTTGCTGGTGATGTTCGACACATCGCTCAACACCCTGGCCGAGCGCGGGAATCTGTTCAAGCGTTTTCGCCTGCGCTGGCTTGGCATGACCGACAAGTTCCGCGCCAGCCGGCCAGTGGAAGAGGTGGAACCGCCACCCTTGGAAGCTGATGACAGCGCTGAGGATGAAGTGCCAGAGCCTTTTATGACGCGCGACGTTCCGCTCTCTGCGGAAGGTGGAGAACCAGTGCAGGCGAGTATCATTCCACCACCTAAGCCACGCGTGCGCCGGAAGATTTCTTACGACCTGGACTTGCTAGATGCCACCACCTCCAAGCCGACGAGCGGCGACATTGTGGCGAACCAGGAGCGTATTCGGAAGACCCTGGCGAATTTCGGTATCGATGTGGAGATGGGCGACGTGAATGTGGGACCGACGGTCACGCAGTTCACGCTGAAGCCGGCCGACGGGGTAAAACTCAACTCCATCACCGCCCTACACAACGACCTCGCTCTGGCTCTCGCCGCGCACCCTATTCGCATCGAGGCGCCTATCCCGGGCAAGTCCCTGGTGGGCATTGAAGTGCCGAACCAGGCTGCCGCCATTGTCCGGCTCGTGGATATTCTGAAGAGCAAGCAGTTCACCGACCGGAATTCGCCACTCTCGGTCGCCATTGGCAAAAGCGTGACCGGCGAGTCATGGGTGGCCGACGTCGACAAGATGCCGCACATGCTCATTGCCGGCGCCACCGGTTCAGGGAAGTCGGTCTGCATCAATACTATCCTCCTTTCCCTGCTCTACGAGAACGGGCCGGACGACCTCAAGCTCATACTCGTGGATCCAAAGCGCGTCGAGCTCACCAACTATAATGGCATCCCGCACCTGCTTACGCCGGTCATTACCGAAGTGCCGAAGACCATTAACGCGCTCCGCTGGGTGGTGAACGAGATGGATCGGCGTTTCCAGCTCCTCTCGAGCGTAGGTAAGCGGAACATCCAGGCGTACAACTTGAGCCACCCCGACCCGTTGCCGTACCTGGTCGTGGTCATTGATGAACTCGCGGACCTCATGGCCGTGGCCGCGCGGGAAGTCGAAGCCGCCATCATCCGCCTGGCGCAAATGTCACGCGCTGTGGGCATCCACCTCATCGTTGCCACGCAGCGGCCATCCGTGGACGTCATCACCGGTCTCATCAAGGCTAACATCACCACGCGTATTGCCTTCACCGTGGCTTCGGCTATAGATTCACGTACCATCCTCGATTCACCAGGCGCGGAAAAGCTCCTCGGCCGCGGCGACATGCTCTTCTCGTCAACGGAACTCTCTAAGCCGAAGCGTTTGCAGGGTTGCTTCGTCGCCGATAAAGAAATTGAACGAGTCGTAAACGCGCTGTCTGCCCAAGCGAAGCCAGATTATGTGACCGACATTGTCGATAAGCCGCAAGGCCTCATCGGCACGAACGGCGGCGTCATGCTCGGCGAAGGAGTGGGAGACGAAGATGATGACGAGCTGCTCGAAGAGGCCAAAGACGTCATCCTGCGTGCGCAGAAAGCGTCGGCCTCGCTACTCCAGCGCCGATTGCGTGTGGGTTATGCTCGCGCCGCTCGACTCCTAGATTTGCTGGAAGAGCAGGGCGTGATTGGCCCGGGCGACGGCGCGAAGCCACGTGAAGTGCTTGTTGGTGGTGATCCAAATGCGGGCATTCCCGTGCCTGGCTTGGAGAACGAGCCGAACGATGCCGGTAACGAACCGCCCGAGGAGGGGCGAGCATGACAACGCTTGCCCTGCACCCGCTGAGCGTAAAGGACGAACGATAATCCTGTGCAACCAACCATCGTTTCCGATAACGGCAAACAATCCCCGCGGCGTGGTGCAGGGTTCGGTCGGCGCGAGCTCCCGCCCGACACGCTTGGCGAAGCGCTCCGGATCGTCCGTGAGGAAATGCAGATCTCCCTTGACGAGCTCGCTTCACGTGCAGGCGTGCGCAAAATATACATTGAGGCCATAGAAGCCGGCCGGTACGACGACACCCCTGGCCGCACCTACGTGCGCGGCTTCTTGCGGCGCATGGCCGAAGCGCTGGAGCTCTCCCCCGACGTCGTCCTCGCGCGTTTTGATGCCGATCCTGTCGGTGCGACGCAGCCGTCAAATGTATCACCATCGATGCGCCCGCTGCCTCGTCGTTTGAGCTACCAGAGCATTCGCCTCATCGCCTTCGCTGGTGTCATCCTTGCAATACTCGTCTACTTCGGTTTTCAAGTGCGGGGTATACTCGCCCCGCCGCCGCTCGTGGTTGACGATCCAGCAGCAGACGTTGCTGTCTCCGAACCGCGCATCACTATCCACGGCACGACGCAACCCGAGGTAACCGTGCAGGTGAATGGGCAGGACGTGCAGGTTGACCGCACGGGCAGTTTCCAGGAAACCATTGACCTGCAGGCTGGCGTGAATACCCTCACGGTGACCGCAGCCCGGAAGCGCAGCCGTACAGCCACGGTCATCCGGCGGGTCTTGGTGCAATTACCGGCTGTGCTACAATAGGTTTCACCCGCCGAAGCTCCGTCTAACGGAGCGAGGGTGGGCGGATCCTCCTGCGCTAAAGCTACGGAGGGTAAACAAGAGGGCGAAATAACCACTATTTAGTATGCCTAAGAAAGCTAATGAATCAGCAGTCCCTGAAGTAGACGCCAAGCACAAGGCCGCCGCCCAAGCTATTGCCAATATTCAGGAACGTTTCGGCGAAGGCGCGATTATGACCCTGGCCAAGCAGAATGTTCAGCGGGTGGAAGCCATCCCAACCGGCTGTCTCTCGCTCGACCTCGCGCTGGGCGTGGGCGGCGTGCCCCGCGGCCGGGTGATTGAAATTTTCGGTCCCGAAGCGTCGGGGAAGACTACGTTGACCCTCCACATTATTGCCGAGGTGCAAAAGGAAGGCGGGATTGCCGCTTTCGTCGATGCCGAGCACGCCCTGGACCCAGACTATGCGCGGAAGGTGGGCGTGAATGTCGACGAGCTTTTCATCTCCCAGCCCGATAACGGCGAGCAAGCGCTGGAAATTGTGGAGACGCTTGTCCGCAGCAACGGCGTGGACGTCATTGTCGTGGACTCGGTTGCCGCCCTTACCCCCAAAGCCGAAATTGAAGGTGAGATGGGGGACTCGCACATGGGCTTGCAAGCGCGGCTCATGAGCCAAGCCCTCCGCAAGCTCACGGCCGTCATTTCCAAGACCAAGACCGTGGTCATCTTCATAAACCAGACCCGCATGAAGATTGGCATCATGTTCGGCAACCCGGAGACGACCACCGGCGGCATGGCACTTAAGTTCTACTCGTCCATGCGCATTGACGTGCGGCGCATTGCCCAGTTGAAGAGTGGGGAGGCAATCGTCGGCAACCGCGTGAAAGCCAAAATCGTGAAGAACAAAGTGGCCCCGCCCTTCCGCGTGGCCGAGTTCGATATCATGTACGCCGAAGGTATTTCCGCCTCTGGCGACCTCGTCGACCTGGGTCTCAACCTGGGCGTGCTCATGAAGACCGGTAACACCGTGAGCTTCGGTGAGCTCAAGCTCGGCGTAGGCCGAGAGCAATCCAAGACGTACATTAAAGAAAACCCGAAGTTTGCCAAAGAGCTCCGCGCCGCAATTGTGAAGCGAGTGAAGGAGAAAGAGGCGGAAGATAAGAAAGCAGGCTAATTACATCACAAGGTTGAGTCCAAAAAGAGTCCCGCACGTGCGGGACTCTTTGTATCAAAGGATAATTTACGCTGCCTTTGCGTGGACTTCCAGTTTTTCAATACGCAGCTCCATGTCCCGGACGTGTTGGCGGAGGACGACGAGCTCTTGGTTCAGTTCGGTGTAGATCTTGGTGAACTTATCCACGAGGGTTACGAGGTTTGCCAGGCTCTCTTGTACGTTAGCAATATCCTGCTTGAGTTCAGTGCGGACGATGAGTATTTCTTGGCGGACGCCAGCAATATCGGCCTTTAGTTCCGTGCGAACGCTAGCAATTTCTTGGTGAACGCCAGTTAGGTCTTGTTGGATTGCCGTCGCAAAGCGTTCGAGCTTCTCGTCAAAGTGTTCCTGGGTAAGGGTTGCCATAAATTGTATAGATATTAATGGTGATGGGGGTAAGTCCATCCTCTTGTTGGATGCTTAGCATACTCCGTCTTTTGTTGGCAGGCAAATATGGCTAACTATAGGCCTTTTGGTTAGCCGTAGCAACTAGACAGCGACTAAGCAATCCCGTTAATACAGCAAGATTGCCCGCCTCGCCGGCAGGCGGGCCACGCCCCGCTGCTGCGGGGCTCGCAATGACAATTATAGAAACGCGCACACTAGAGAGTGTGCGCTTGGTGGATAATATAAATCCCGAGCGCGCCTTCTCCAAGGTGCGCTCGGTTGGGGTTTATTCGCTCGCCCTTGCGCTGTAGTCGCCGGTGTCGGTGTTCACCAAAATGTTCTCGCCCTGCTTGATGAACATGGGCGCTTTGATCTCCAGGCCGTTGTCGAGCTTCACGGTCTTGCTGGTGTTCGTGGCCGTGTCGCCCTTCACCGCGTCTGGGGCTTCGACCACGGTGTATTGAATCTTCTTGGGGATTTGAATGGTGACCGGCTTACCCTCGTAGTGCAGGACGTCTACCTCCAGGCCTTCTTTGAGGTACTTGGTCTGGTCGGCGAGTTGGTTAACGTTCAGGAAGAACTGGTCGTAGGTGGTTTGATCCATGAAGTAGTACTCGCCGTTCTGGACGTAGAGGTAGCTGGCTTTGTTCCGCTCCAGGTCGGCTTCGGCAATTTTATCGTCGGGCTTGAAGGTGAGTTCCAAGGTGCGGCCAGTAATGAGGTTACGGAGCTTGGTGCGCATGACCGGCTTGCGCATGGCGGTGCGCATGAAGTCAGACATGAGTACCACGTAGGGCTGGTTGTCATGGGTTATGGCGACCCCGACGCGGAGGTCATTCATTGATAGCATACGAATTACGAAAAAAGATACGAATGTACGAATTACGAATGGGAATGCGGCACGCGTGGAAAAAATATGCAGAATATACGGATTCGTATATTCGTACTGATTCGTAGTTCGTATTGCTTGCTACTTTCGTATGACCTTACCTCGGGGTGTATGGGACTAAGGCCATGAATCGCGCGCGCTTGATAGCTTCGGCAGTCATACGCTGGTGGCGCATGCACAGGCCGGTGCGGCGGCGGGGCAGGATCTTGGAGTAAGACGACACGAACTTCTGGTAGCCGCGGGTCTCTTTGTAGTCAATGGTCTTCGCGCCCAAGATGCAGAAGTGGCAGTGCTTCGGCGTGGGGGTAGGGGTGGCTTTCTGACGTTGCTGGCGCATCAAGGGCATGAGAGGGGCAATTTAGAACGAAGAACTTAGAACCTAGAACGGGATGTCGTCTACGTTCACTTCTGGTTCGGCAGGAGTGGTGGGGGCTTCTGGCGTCGTTGCGTCGGCCGCGGGGGGACCACCGGCAGTGCCGGGCTTGCGGTCCAGCATGATGACGTTCTCGGCAACAATTTCTGTTCGGTACTTCTTCACGCCACTGGGGTCATCCCACGAGCGGGTCTGCAAGCGGCCTTCCACAAAGATCTTGCCGCCCTTCTTCACGTACTGGCCGATGATCTCGGCAAGCTTGCGCCAGGCGACGATGCTGTGGAATTCCACTTGTTCCTTCTTCTGGCCGCTGGGGTCTGTCCATGAGCGGTTGGTAGCGACGCTGAAGAGGGCAACTTGCTGCCCGCCAGCAGTCGTGCGGACGTCGGGGTCGCGGGTGACGTTCCCGATGAGCATGGCTTTGTTGAGGTTCATCATATGTTTCTACTACGAATTACGAATCTGTACGAATATACGAATGGGAGCTACTTCGCAATGTCTTCGTCGAGGATTTCGTCGATCTTCTTGTCGATGTCTTCGAGCGTGAGCGGGGTTTCATCCTTGCGCTTCGGTGACGTCGCCTCGGCAGTCCGCTGCTCGGTTTCGTGCACTTGGCGAACCGCAGCTTCCTCGCGGGACTTGCGCGCCTGGATTTTGCCCTGGATGCGGACTTCCTCTTCCAGTTCTTTGGCCGTCTTCAACTTCGACTTGATGATGAGGAAGCGGATGACGTCGTTGCGGAGCTTCAGCTCGCGATCCAAGGCCAGCATGGCGTTGCCATCCAGGTTGAAATCCAGCTCGAAGTAGGTGCCGAAACGCTCCTTCTTCACCTCGTAGGCGAGTTTGCGTTTGCCAATGACGTTGGTGGTGAGCACCTCGCCCCCGGCCTTCGCGATTTCATCGCGGACTTGAGTGAGGATTGCTTGGGCAGCTTCGGGAGAGTGTTCGGCGCCGACCAGGCCGAGGAGTTCGTAGTGGAGTGTAGGCATGCGAAAAGACGTGTAAAAGTAGGTGGAGAGTACCACTGGGGTAGGAGAGTGTCAAGAACAAGGCCTCGAGAGCGGGTCGCCATGCCCACGCTGGCTATGGTTTTCCAGATTCTCACGCTACACTCACTGTATGGAAATCGGACAAGCAATTACCATATTCGGTCGTGAACCAACGCTCTCGGCGTGGGAGTTGTTCCGGTTGACGCGCGCTACCACCGTGCCAGTGCTCACCCGAGAGCTTGCTGTCCTACCCTTGCCCGCCGAGCTCACGGCGGCGCAGCTCCAGCGCCGCAGCGGCGGTTTGGTAAAAGTTGGCATCGTGCGGGGCGACGTGGTTGACCTCTCCGAGCTCGAGCACATCCTGGCGAAGCAGTGGCCAGGCCTTATCCCTGCCGGCAGTACCGCCCGGATTGCTTTCGGTGGCAGTGCCTACGACGCCGGGGTAGTGCCTTCGCGTACGTTCCGCCGTGACCTCGGCTCGATGCTCCAGCGAATCAAGCGCGAGATGATGGAGACCGGCCGAGCGGCGCGCATTGTTGTATCGAAGGAGCCAACACTTTCCGCAGCTGCGCTCACGCAAGGGAAAATTTTAGAACGCGGCTTCGAACTCCTCGTCCTCTGCCAGCTCGACGGATTGACGTGGGGCACGACCGCGACCATGCAAGACATTTCGGCGTACGGCGACCGTGACGTCGGCCGGCCAGCGCGAGACACGCTTTCGGGCATGCTCCCGCCCAAGGTGGCGCAGGTGATGGTGAACCTTGGCCAAGTTAGCAAAGGCGAGAAGCTCCTGGATCCCTTCTGTGGCTCGGGCACAATTCTTCAGGAAGCCGCGCTCCTGGGCGTGCAACACTTGCAGGCTTCAGACATTAGCGCCAAGGCTGTGGCTGACACCGAAGAGAACTTTGCTTGGCTCACGCAGCATTTGCCAGAAACAAGGGCGACCGAGTTTGAAGTCCGCGAGCTCGACGCGAACCAACTCGAAAAAATATTTGGCCGTAGTGCCTTCGATGTCGTCGTCACTGAACCCTACCTGGGGCCGCCGCAGCGGGGGACGCCGCAAGGGCGGGTGCTGCTGCCGCTCGTTTCGGCTCTGAGCCGGCAGTACACGACGTGGCTACAGAGCATTGCTAAAGTCCTCAAACCCAACGGCCGTGCCATTATGGTCTGGCCATTCTACCGAGTGGAACCAAACGGGTATTTCCTTCAGCTTCAGAAAGCAGCACATGATGCAGGCTTTCTCGTTGTAGCTCCGCCGAAGCAACTCCTGGACGCCACGTGGTTCCGCTCCACGCCGCGGGGGAGTGTACTCTATAGCCGACCAGATCAGATTGTTGGCCGGGAAATCATTGTCCTGCAGAAGCGTGCGTAAGTTTTCTGCCAGCGTCGCGCTTCTCCTCATCCTGCTGCCGGGTTTTGCTGCCGCTGCGGATGTCACCATGGTATTCGGCGGCGACGTGATGCTCGGCCGAGCGGTACGTGATCAAATTGTGAAGGTTGGGAAGAATGACGGCAGCTGGGCAACGGCGAAGGTTGCCGATGTTTTTCGTAACGCGCAGCTGGCGTTCGTGAACTTGGAGTCACCCTTTGCTCCCGGCCCAGCGCTCGGGTACAGCTTAGTGTTTCGTGCTGACCCGAAGCATGTTACAGCGCTCACGAAGGCTGGAATCGACGTCGTCTCTTTCGCCAACAACCACAGCCGCAACCAGGGAAGTGCCGGTATCCAGACCACGCTCGCCCTGCTAAAGAAGAATGCAATCGCTCCTGCGGGGGCTGGCTTGTCGTCAGCTGAAGCATATGCGCCACGGTACCTGCATGCAGGCGACCTGCCAGTCGCAGTGCTCGCCTATTCGTACAACGAGAAGGCGCCGACGAGTGCGCTCAGCAAACCGACCATCGCGGGGATGGACATTGGTCGCCTGCAAATTGCGGTAAAAGCTGCGAAAGCGAGAGGACACTTCGTCATCGTCTCCATGCACGCCGGCACCGAGTACACGCTCACGCGCAACCTGCAGCAGACGCGTTTCGCCCATGCCGCCATTGATGCGGGCGCCGACCTCGTGGTTGGCAGCCATCCCCATTGGGTACAGCCGGTGGAGAAGTACAAAGGCAAGCCCGTCCTGTACTCGCTCGGTAACCTCGTCTTTGACCAACCTTGGTCTATTGAGACGCAGCAGGGCGCGGTGGCAGTCGCAACAGTTCGTGACGGCAAAGTAGCGCAGATCCAGATGAAGATCGTCAAAATAGACCGGGCAGCCCAGCCGCGCTGGATGACGTCGGCCGAAGCCGCGCCCGTACTCAAGCGGATTGGGCTACCAACTTAGACTTTTGACCACCAAACTCCTGGTTCAGCCTGTAAACAGGGGTTAGTTTGGCGTTGCCAAATTTCTGGCCATCGAAATGTACGGAGCTATCGAAAATGAGCTTTTGGAAACGTAGCCGCCGCGTATAATTGCTCTCAAGCTGCGTCCACGTCCGGGCAGTGTGCCGCACGTAGTTGAAGCAGAACGTAAGCGCACTGTCCATATCAAACTCCTCCAGCCGGTTTGTCTGAATCTGGCTTTCTTTCTGATGGATGCGCTCCATAACTAATGCCTTCTGTTCCTGAAATTCATCATCAGTGTATTTGCCCATGCGGTGCAGCTCGAAAACTTTTAGGCGTTCCTGCTCTAGTAGTGCAATCTCACGCCGTACACCGGCATTGCTTTTATCAAACCCCTTAAAATTTGCCTCCCACTTCTCAAGCACGAGCGCCTTGATGAGCTTTTCGTACTTTGCGTCTGGGGTTACAGTCTTGAGAAAATCTACAAACTGTCGTTCAAACTCCTTCTTGGGGCGTGACTTCGCGTTGGGGCAATTCTGAAAATGGTGATGGTAGTTTGGGTACTTCTTGCCTTTGCTGGTACTCGTGCTGCCAGTAAGGGGCTTATGGCAATACTCGCACACCACGAGCTTGCGTAGGGGAAACTCGGGATTGTTGGCGTGGCGGGGTAAAGCGTGCGGTGACGGGTCACCAGCAAGCCCTTGGCAATTTGCAAACAGCTCCTCGGTAATAATGGGTTCAAACGACCCCTTTACCCGCAGACCCCATTTTGGAATATGGATTATGCCGCAATACACTGGCTTCCGTAGTGTCTTAGAGATTTCTTGAAATCGCGGCTTCTTTCCGGTCAGGGTTCGCAACCCACGTTTGATGAGGAGTTCTGTGAGCGCTCGAAATGTGTACGTGCCCTTTGCGTACTCTTCAAATGCGGTGCGAATGTGCGGCGCGCTCTTCGGGTCAGGGACAATGTTATTACTTTTGGCTGGCCGGTAGTAACCGAGTGGGGATGGCCACACCCATTTGCCCTCAGTGGCGCGGGCAAGCATCCCCGCCTTCGTACGTTCTTTTCGCACGTTGTTGTCAAAATTTGCGAACACCGACAACATACCTTCCATGGCTTGACCCATTGAAGTCTCATCAATGCTTTCTGTTGCTGACCGAAGCTCTACGCCCCCATGCTTTAGCATGGCTCGGATTTGGGCGTGGTCAAATTGGTTCCGAGAAAATCGGTCAAGCTTATAGACCACGAAGTAACCAACTTGGTTCTTTTTTGTCAGGCAATATGCGAGGGCTCGCATAAACTGTGGTCGGTCAGCCGTTTTTGCCGATTCGCCTTTATCACGAAAAACCTCTAAAACCCGTAAGCCTTCGCGCTGGGCAAACTCGCGGCATACGCGCTCCTGCGTCCCAAGGCTGGTATTCTGTACCTGCTCTGACGAGGAAACGCGGACGTAAATAACAGCAGTCTTTGGCTGGGGGCCAACACGCTGACGTACGCCCCCTTTGAATAAGCCAGATAGGTCGTTGAGGTTCATATATGTGAGGTTAAGGTAAAAATGCAAACACGGCGATACCCACTAGGGAGATTTGGCAACACCACCTTTCTCCTGCATTTCCTCAAATGCGAGGTCAATCAGCCCCCGAACAGTTTTTAGGATTGCCTCAACCTCGGCGTCAGTCAGACGCTCTCCGTCGGGTATTAAGTTTCGGCATTGCTGAAGGGAAGGCATGGAACTAAAAATAGTGACGTTGTATGTCGTCACCTTAGATGCCTACCTGGCAAGCTACTATATCTCCCAGCCTACCCCGTTGAGAGCGAAATTATTTAGGAAAAGTTTTTGAGACGGAACCAAAATTGAGCAAGTTCTATGTCGCTAAGAATTTTCAATTTTGCAATGATAAGCATAGGCTTCAACTCCTTTCTAATTTGCCCCCAACTTTTCTTTTCCCTCCTACGTTTATCAATTGCTAAAAGCAATTCATTCATGTGGTTGCGCGGCATTCTTCTTATGGGAATTGATTGCATTGCTTTGAGACGCTTCTCAATCTCCGGCCACCTCTTTGTTATAAAGTCTGTGATATTTTTTTCGCTAGCGTAGGGGCCTACCACAATCCGTAAGTACCCACGGTGACTGCTTACATCATCAATCCCTACAGAGCCGTGAAACGGCATGCCTGGTTGCGGGTAGGCAATAAATGACTCCAGCGCGGGCTGTAGTACTATCGGTAAATGTTTATTTAATAATTTTTCCACCGCGTACTGGTACTTGATTGTGGAGGTCGGCAAAGTGTCAGCTACTGCAATACTTACCGTCCAGTCATCATATTCAGACTGTTCAACAAAACCATCCTTTGGTATTCCAAAAGCCTTGCGAATGCCCTCCACGACTTGGCGGAAGGGCTTATTAAATACGTACTTCCGAATGATAAGTGTTGCGGCATCAACTTGCTGCATACTGCCCCCACTATAATGCCATGGCTACTTTTGCGCCATTGGACTTTGGCGGGGCACATAGTACAATTGTAGTGCTTGAGTTGACTGTTCATTATTTAATTTGCGCCTAAACCCGCCCTAGGGCGTGGCATGGCACTCTTAAACCAACCAAGGTATTAAGCTCCTCGTCCAGAGCACCTTGGTTGGTCGTATCCCGAAAGGTATACGGGTGGCCGCAAGGCCATCGCTGGCGGGGAGTTTTGTGTTTATAAATCCATTGCAGAACGAGCCTACGCCCAATAAGTTTTCAAAATTAACCAGCAATTGTATGGCTGAACCAAGTGAAGGAAGCGGACGCCTCAAACTTAATAAACTAATATGGGTAATCCTTGCCTTTGTGGTTATACAATTTGGCGCAATTATATATCTCTTCAATGCGAATCGAATATTGTACTGTGACCTCCAGGATGCATTTTTTGCTGAACGCCAGTATCACTACCCCTTTCTAAAAGAGCTTGGGTTCCAAGAGGATAAGTACGGGAAGGATACACATGGCGCTCCGTACTTAAACCCGTTCACTACGCAGAAAAAATACTCCTCCCGATGTGAATTAAAAAATGCTTGGCGATTTTAACTAACCACACAACAGTCTATGAACGAATAAAATGCCGGCACATTTATCTCACCATTCCCCACTAATCATTATGAACAAGAAAAATATTTTAGGAATCATTGCGGCGGTGCTAATTGTTGGGACTTTAGCAAGCGGTAACCTTGGCTTCAGCCCAATAGACGGAGCGCAGTCAATCGGGAAGAATGCTTGGGCATTATTGGTCTATATCGGAGGTGGCTGGCTTATATACCGAGCGTTTAAAAAGGATAAGCCGTCTGGTGAAAAAAAATAGACCATACGCTGCATGGCGGGTAAACGTCAATTGATCTGACAAGACTATGAAAAACTGGACGATAAAAAACAATAACATCGGTAGAAGCGGCTGCCTTTTGCTTTTTGCAGTCGTACTTATTTTTTCCTTACGTGTGCCTCAGGCGCATGCATTGACACCAAACGATCCATACTACAGTAACATTTATGAAGTTTACCTTCCAAAAATTCAGGCCGACGGTGCTTGGGACATCACGACAGGCAGTAGCAGTGTTGTAGTGGCTGTGATTGATTCAGGCATAGACACCAACCACGTTGAACTATCAAATAACATTTGGACAAATACAAAGGAACTTCCAGGCAATAGTATCGACGACGACAAGAATGGTTACATAGATGACTTACACGGATGGGACTTCGCCTATAATACCCGGGAACTTACCCCAACCTCAAACCACGGAACACAAGTTGCCGGCATTATTGGTGCGATTGGTAACAATAGCGTAGGTATTACCGGACTAAGCTGGAACGTCAAGCTCATGTCACTTATCGTTTTTGACGCCAATGGCTATTCGTCTATTACAAAAATTTCGAACGCTATCCATTACGCTACAGACAACGGTGCCCAGATTATAAACCTCAGTATCGGTGGTTCAGGATCGAACTATGACTACTCCACAGCATACGATGAGGCAGTTACCTACGCGTTCGCACGCGGAGTCACGATTATTGCAGCAGCAGGAAACGGACAGCGTGTGGATGGTGTTGGCCGTAATCTAAATATAAACCCTGGGTCTCCTATCTGTAATGATGGGAAATATAATATGGTAATTGGAGTTGCGGCTATAGATGACCTTGATGTAAAAACATCCTGGTCAGACTATGGTTCCAACTGTGTCGACGTGGCTGCACCTGGTTTTGAAATTCTCTCAACGGCGCGCACTAGTCACGGCACATCTGGCAATCCTGATTACAGTTATGGTAGTGGAACATCTTTTGCTGCTCCTATCGTTACTGGCGTTGCCGCGCTAATAAAATCGAAGTATCCCACGGCCAACAATGTTCAAATTATGGACATGATCCGTCGTTCGGCCGATGCCATCGACGCACTCAATCCCAGCTATGTAAGTCATCTAGGCACAGGACGGGTTAATGCATTTCGTGCACTATCGTCAGTGCCGGACGCAGCACTAACGACTCCAGACCTCATCCCGCCATCTACTCCACCCACCTACTTGGTTTATGGAACTAGCGGAGATGTAAAGACGGTTCCTCAATTGCAGCGCTCGCCACGGTTTGAACAAACGGGAGCAACAGATAACGCAAGCGGTATTAAAGGGTATTATTATTTATGGACAACTGATATTAATGCCGATGCTGCAACCGGCACCTTTGTTGCATCGGCGTCATACACTGTCCCACTCATATCCTCGAGTGGAACCTATTATCTGCATGTGAAAGTTGTGGATGGCAATGATAATTTATCGTCAGGTGTCTACGAAACATATCTCGCTGCTCCAGATTTAACGCTCCCAAACATCGCACTAACTACGAGCACATCGCCACTCAATGGTACGTACTACGCTGCTAAACTCATTGTTTCGTTCAAGGCGTCCGACAAAGTAGGAAGCACGACCATTTATTATCATTGGGATAGCGCCGCCGATGCGTCGGGTTCAAGCACCACCGCCCCACCTGGCACACACACGCTCACCTATCGTGTTGAAGACCAATATGGCAATGTGAGTCCTATTCGAAACGTTGTGTTCACCGTTCTTCCCCCTCCCACCATGAAAGTAATTAAGCTAACAAAGGGTATCTACTCATACAAACTCGAGGGAAAAACAATTAAAATACGTCCATTTGGAACCGACTACAAGGGCACTGTTTGGGCAAGGAGTGTTGATTTCGGAGCTAATGGCAAAATTTACGTTTTCCTAAATTCAGGGGCTTACAAGAAAGGACAAATTAGGGTTTTCAAATCTGACGGTAAAATTTTGAAGACGTACAATCCTTATGGTGGGTATACAATTGACGGCCTGAAGGCGGCGGCTGTGATTGAGTCTAACGGCAGTGCCTATCTAGTCGTGGGTACACCAAAAGCTGGCACCACCATAAAGGTATATCAATTTGTCCCTAAAGGATTACAAATTCTCAATAGTCTAACGACCAACACTCAAAAAGGTAATATACTTTTTGGCTTTCAAAAATTGTACAAGACGCAATACGGCCTCGTCACAATGAAGCAGGGGGACAAAAAGACGCTCAAAGTCTGGAAACTTGACCTAACTAAAAATAAGTTTACTGAGGACAAAAAAATTAGTAAAACAAAGATTAAAATATAGATTCGCAATCCAATACGCGCCCCTACAAACTTCCATTATTGCTTAATGATGATACGGAATTTCTCGGCCTGGGCTTGGAGTTCCACGTTGGAGAGGTCAGGTAGGAGCTTCTTTATTGCGGCGATGAGGACGTGGTTGTCTTTATAGGCGCGTTCAAAGAAATGTTCTAGGAGCGTCCGCTTCTTACCTTTTTGTGCTGCCACAAGTGCAGCACGCATCTCTTGGATAACGGGATTTTCGGGGCGTCCTTTGGGGTTTCCTGACATGCCTTTTTTCCAAGAACCAGCAGTTTTTGCCATACACTGATATTGCCTGTTTAACAGTGAGAATTACTGACTTCGCGTGAACGTTGAGCACTCATAGATACTATGCCACTCAGGGGAGGGATGCTGGGGAAGTACTTGCACTGGGCTGGAAAGTTAAGGTTTTTGCTAGCTCCTGGTCATCTGCTTGGGAATTCCCAAAATCCAGCCATTGCTTTAAGCTGTGAACTAATGGCTGCCACTGGGCGGTAACCAGGGCTACCATCCGGTACTACTCGGTTCTAAGGTATAAGAAAAGCGCTGACCCTCAGATCAGCGCTGCTATTTTTTCGTTCAATGCTTCGGCGTTATTTGAGAGGGGATTAGCCTCTCCTAGATTAGGATCACCCCCTCCCCGTGGTGAAACATTTCCCAACGCGCTCCTTTCGAGCGCAAAAGTTATCATTCATAACGCCTCCTTGCACTGACACACCAGTGCGTTTTTCTAAGGTTGCGGTTTATCCAGCAGGGAGCTGGTGCTGTCCGAACATTCTTTGTCTCCAGTATAGCTGGCAACCTTAGGCGAAAGGAATATCCCCGTCAAGGATATTCTCCTGCTCTCAAATGTTATACCCCGACCCGTCCTTCGACTTCGCTCAGGACGTGTTGGAGTTTAGACTCCAACACGAAAGTGAGCCACGTCGCCGTCGCGCATGACGTATTCCTTGCCTTCCACACGCAGGAGACCCTTCTCCTTGCAGCCCTGCTCGCCGTAGGCGATGAGGTCTTTCCAGTCCATAATTTCGGCGCGGATGAATGCCTTCTCGAAGTCGGTGTGGATAACCCCGGCAGCCTGCGGGGCGAGCGTGTCCCGAGAAATCGTCCAGGCTTTGGACTCGATGGGACCAGCGGTGAAGAAGGTCATGAGCCCCAGCGTGGTAAACGCTTGGCGGATGAGCCGATTGAGTCCCGGCTCGGTGAGGCCGAGGTCTTTGAGGTAGGCTGCTGCATCGTCCGGTGCAAGCTCGGCAAGTTCAGCTTCAATTTTCGCCGAAACGACAATGACCTCTTCGGGGTTGCGGTTGATGCGTTTCGCTAGGTCGGCGCTTATGGCATCGGCTTTCGCCAGCTCGTTCTCATCGACATTCGCGACGTACAGCACCGGCTTGGCCGAGAGCAGGT
>JAUYFT010000024.1 GCA_030689605.1 bacterium
TCTTAAGCTGGCACGGGGTTGACCCAGCACCACTTTGGCATCAGCCAAAGTGGTGCTGGGTTGACTTTTCTGCAGTTAGCGGTATCCTGGAACCTTCGGAAAATAAAAACCTCACAACCCGAACATTCACGGAGGATGCTCATGAGCAAAGGATGTCCCAGCAAGCAACACCCATGGAGGGGTAGGAACTCTGTTAGTTCCGACATGCTGGTTTCACGGTCAACCAATAATGAAGGAGGCTTAAAAGCTCACCAACAACCCGGTATTGACCAGTTTCCGGAAAAACAATTTTGGCCGGTTCCGAACCTGCTAAAAAACCGACCGACTAGGTTTTTTCCCGAGGAGGAAACAGAAAAGTAACATTACCCACATTACCGTAGGCTAAGCCTGCCCAACAAACCTTAACCGCGCTCTCCTTACAGAGTGCGGTCTTTTTTTACTTAGGTTCTGGGTACGACGTGTACGCTTTCAGGAAACGGGTCTCGAGTGCATCAAAAAGCTGGGTGCCTTCGTCAAAGAGTGCTGGAGAGAGAGCGCCCCGTTCTGCGAATTCAACCACCCCGCTGCGCACGCGAGCCATGAAGGTGGTGTCGGGTTTGGTATTGAACCGCTCAATGAGCAGGGGGTCAAAAACTTCGGTAAGCATTTTAGGCTCGCTGCCAGTAAGCACGTACTTGCGGTTAAATATGTTGGATTCGACATCATGGTCGGATCGCGATTCCATCGGCCAGGCCTCACGGTAGAGCTTCAGCCAATGACGAGTGGACGGAACCATCCCGGTAACGTACGCCACCCCAATGTTCCCTCGACTCGCGTGCTTGTATAACGGCAGAACGAACAGGCGCATCTCCCGACCGTGCCGGATGCGACGCAAGATGTACGCAGTGCGATATGCAGCCCGCGCTTCCTCGGCCAACGTGTAAAAAGGAATAAGGGGCTTGCCCTCGATCTTCTTCAATCCTGGTGGTAAAAAACGAAACAAGCGGTCTTGGCCAAAACCGGACGACATTACCGCGGGCAGAACGGAGTAAAGGTGTATGGCGGCGTACGCATATACCATATCCCGCACCTGGGCTTGATCTGGGCTAAGATCGGGCGCTACCTGTGCTTGCATCTTCATGCCCTGCACCAATGCTGCCACGGCAATGGCAATGAGGAGAAAGGAAAAAAGCATTTCCATAATTAGTAGATTCCAAGGTTGAAGAATGCTACCGCATTCGCCGTCGTCTGCTCCTCAACGTCACTGACTTGTAAACCCCTCACCTCGGCAATTTTCTGCGCCACGTACTGCACGTACAGCGGCTCGTTACGCTGGCCACGCACGGGCTGGGGTGCCAGGTAGGGCGCATCAGTTTCCACCATAACGCGGTCGAGCGGCACGAACTTTACGACTTCGAGTAAATCTTTTGCGTTCGGAAAAGTGATAATGCCGGTGAAGGAGAGCATGCACCCAGCGTCGAGGAACTTTCGGGCAGTGTCCAGGTCACCGGTGTAGCAGTGCACGACGCCGCGTGTGTAGTTGGCGTGCTGCAGCACCTCAAGCAAATCGAGGTACGCGCCTTGCGGGTCTTCTTTACTGGCTCGGACATGGAGGATGAGCGGCAGGTTATGCTCCTGCGCGAGATAAATCTGTTGGAGAAAGGTGTCCTTCTGTTTTTTCGCTAAAGTTTCTACGTCCACACCTTCAGGGACGCGGAAGTAGTCCAAACCGCACTCGCCGATTGCCACCACGCCCGGCTCCTTAGCTAAATCACCGTAAAACTTCGGGTCAAAAACTTCTTCTCGGGTCTTAAATGGGATTTCCACTTCGTTTACGTACGTCTCGAACAGGTGTAGTGGGTGGAGCGCGACCGCCGCGAAGAGCTTCCCTGGGTGCTGCTGGGCAAGCTCCACGGCTCGCTTGCTGGTACTGCTCTGCGAACCAACGTTAATCACGCGCATACCCGCATCCAAGGTACGTTTGATGACCGCGTCGAGGTCATCCTTGTACGCGTTGAAGTTCAAATGGCAGTGCGTGTCGATGAGAGGCATGGAGAAAGGGTAGCCGTAAGCCGTAGAGCCGTAAAGCTGTACGCTACAACTCATAAAGATTCGTATTTCGTATATTTCCCGCCACTTCTTGCAATCAGTTAGAAGTTGGCGGGATCCCGCCTCCATGGCGGTGACGTATATTTTTTCGTAATTCGTAACTCTGCTATACTTCCTGCATGCCCAACACCCCCGCGCCAACCCCGCAGAAGAAGCTCCGCGTTGGGTGGTTCACGTTTAGCTGCTGCGAAGACAGCACCGTTATCTTCACTGAACTCATGAACGACCGCTGGCAAACGTGGAAAAAGCTCATCGACTTCCGCCACGCGCGTGTGCTGCAGTCTAACAACGTCCTGGACCACATGGACGTGGCGTTCATAGAGGGCGCGCTCAATACCCCGAGCCATGTAGAGAAGGCCAAGGAAATTCGGAAACTTGCCACCATGGTCGTGGCTATCGGTGCCTGCGCCTGCACGGGTCTGCCGTCGACACAGCGCAACACCTTCACCCCCGAGCAGCAGGAAGCAATCAAGCCCTTAGTTGAGAAGTTCGACTTCCTGCCCAAAGGCCAAAAGCTGGCCGAGGCCATTACCGTAGATGCCATGGTTCCCGGCTGCCCCATGGACGAGAAAAAATTCCTGGCCATCCTTGACCTAGCCTTGAAGAAGTTTGGCATCGTTGCCTAGGCTGTATGCACACCGTCGACCTCTCACTCACCAAGGAGCTGACGAAAGTGGAAGGCGCGGCCGTCCTGGACGTGCAGATTCGTGGCGGCAAAGTGCAGTCCTGCAAGTTCGGCATTACCGAATCGAAACGCTTCTACACCCAAGCCATTCGCGGCAAGCCCTACAAATCTGTGCCGGCCTTGCTGGCACGCATCTGCGGCACCTGTTCCAATGCCCACCTCATCTGCAGCATTGAAGCGTGCGAGCATGCCTTGGGCATCGTCCCCACGGCGCAGAGCATGGCCATGAAGAAGCTCACCATGGCCGGCTTGAACATCCGCGACCACGCCCTGCACCTGTACCTCTTTGTTCTGCCAGATATGTGGGGCAAGGATAACTTTTTGAGCTTCGACGAGAACGACCCGGAGCAACACCAAATCCTGCACGACGCGTTCGACATCAAGGCTGCCGGGAACCTCCTCTCCATTGTCATCGCCGGCCGCAGTGTCCATGCTATAAACCCCATGATCGGCGGTTTTTTGAACGTGCCCACGCCCGAGCAAGTGCAAGACCTCATCCACAAACTGGAGCACGTCCGACCAGCCGTCCTGCGCACCATTGACCGCTTTGCCAAGTGCGACTTCCGCTTCGACCGCCAGACCCACTTCATGGCGCTCGTGGCCAACCCCTTTAGCTACCTCGATGGCCACATCATCAGCGACAAGGGCGACTACATTGCGGAGGCTGACTACCGCGACCATCTGGAACACGTGGTCATCCCCTACTCCCAGGCATCGGGCTACTCGTTCAAAGGCAAGTCGTACATGGTCGGCGCCCTGGCGCGGCTCAACCTCTCCAAAGACACACTCAACCCCAAAACCAAGGCGAGCGTCCCGACCGTGCTCACGCGCTTCCCCTCGACGAACATTTACGATAATAACCTGGCGCAGGCAATTGAGCTTCTCCACTGTGTGGATGAGTCAATTGATATTCTCCAGACGACGAAATTCAAAAAAGAACCCCTCGTCCCCGCTGCACACCCATCGGGCACCGGTATTGGCGTCATCGAGGCGCCACGGGGTACGCTCTACCACAAGGTCACCATTGGCGCCGACGGCAAGATTATTGAGGGTGACATTATTGTCCCCACCGGCCAGAACCAAATTAACATCGAGCAAGACATGGCCCGCCTGGTGGAAGAGTTACTCCCTACAGACCCTACCGCCGAACAAATCCAGCACGAGATTGAGAAGCTCATCCGGGCCTACGACCCGTGCATGAGCTGCGCCTCGCACTTCCTTAAGCTCAAGCTTTCGGGAGTGCAGTTGCGATCTGCCTGATTGCCTCGTCCGGCGTGAGCTGGCTGGGTACCCCGACCACGACCACGTGGCCGAGTTTGCCAACTTTCTTGAGGAACTGCAGCTGGCTGAGTAAATCGAGGTCGTGCATGCTCACGGCTGGTGCTGTTTCGAACGCGTCGAAATCAGTAAAAACGGCAACCTTTTCCAGGCCTTTCACCGTGTCCACAACGACGAGTGGGTCAGGCACGTCGTCCCACTCTTCCATAGGGTCACGCACGCGGAACGTTAGGTCTGGCCGCTGGCGTTGCAGCTGGGGCAAAATTTTCAACGGTAAGCTGTCTTCCTCCAAGTCAATGTTGCCAAACACCCAGACGTCCATACTTAGAGTGTTGGGTTCGTCAGGCGAATCGCCAGGTTGGTGTAGTGCTTGAGGAAGAGGAGGCTCGCCGGTGGGATAACCTCGCAAATCACGCCCCAATGCAAGGTGACAATGTCACCAACTTTCATCTCATCCAGTGAGCCGTCTTCTTCGAGTCGGCGCCGGAGCGTAACACTTATTGCTGGACCGAGCAGGAGTTTCTTCTCGTGTTGGGCCAGGGGTTGACGCTGTACAGTGACGGACGGACCTTCTACCGCCGTCACCTTGCCCCAACTCACGCGGCACGAATCCATGCTCTCTAACGTATGCAGCTTGGCGTCGTGACCCGTGCGCTTGTACGCATTCAGCACGTGCACGTTGTGGTGCATACGCGCTCCCTGGCCGAGCTTGGCCACGAGCTGGTCGAACTCGCGCGTCTTGTACTTCCGCTTGAGGTCTAACGTATCCCGCAGGTGACGATAGAAACGTTGCTGCGGGATGGTCTCGAGCAAGGCGTTCCCCACCCAGTAGGCTTCCACCACGCGGTCATCGAACGGGTCGGAAATCCCGTTACTGTGCGCGATCTCTTGCAGGTACGGGTACAGCGTCTTAAAACCTTGCATCAGGTACTGCAGGCCAGGATCCGTAGAGCCGGCCTCTAGGTGCGCAAAAACTTCGCGGTTCGCATCCGGGCCGCAGAGGTGCAGGCGGTTCGGGCCAAAGCCGTAACGCGCTGCCCGAGTTACGCCGTCACGCGTCGTGACGAGTGGTTGCAGGTTGAGCATTCGGTTGAACGGCGGTGCGTGCGGCTCGACGCGAAGCCCAAATGAACAACACCACGCCAGCTATTACGAGTGCGCCCGAGAGCCACTGCTGGCCGGTGATAGGAACTTTACGGAATGTCCCCGAGAGCAACGCGGTAATGAATGTCGCCGGCACAAGCAAGCTGGCAACCAGCGTGGCAGGCGCGCGCTTGAGGGCGCTGTACCAGGTGAGCACGTAGCCAAAGAGCAACAAGCTCGGCAGGATGACCCAGCCCCACTGGTCAAAGGTGAGCACACTCACGACGCTCAATTTCCCTTGGGCAATAACGACCCCGAGGAGGACAATGGAACCCAGGAACATTCTTGCGGCTACAACCGTGAGCGTTGAGAGATTAGCCAAGGCTTTCTTCGCAATGATGTTTTCAACTGCCCACAAGAGTGTCGCCCCCAGCACCATCCACTCCCCTTTGCCAAAGTGGAAGCCGTTCAAACCTCCGAGCGCGAACGTGCCGCCAAGCAGCAAGGCAATGGCAATACCGTGCCAGTAGGTGAACCGCTCCTTAAGGCTGAACCACGCCAATATAGCCACCCACACGAACAACGTTTTATGAATGAGACTGGCATGCACGGCAGTTGTCTGTGTAAGACCATTGAAGAACAAAAGGAACGGCACACTCCCGCCAACCACGGCAATGGCAACCAGTTTGTACCAATCTACGCGCTTGAGCTCGCGAAGCTCTTTCCACTTCACAAAGAGCACCACCAAGCCAATGATGAGCACGCCGACAATGGCATTTTTCAAAAAAGTGAACACCGTGGCATTCTTTACCACGGTAACACTTATCTTTGCCACGAAGTTAGACACACCCGAGATGGCGGCGGTGCTAAGGGCGAGGAGAATGCCGGTGCGGAGGGTGGGGGTCATATTGGAATGTCCTTAGAAATATAAACGTATGGGTCTTTAGTATACCGTACTTCCAGCCCGGCGCGTACTGCATTTGCGCGAAGGTATTCTACTGCAGTATGCAGCCTTTCGGAGGTATTGAGCACACGAGAATTGAAACGCGGTTGCCATGCAAAAACAGTACCGGGTTGTAGCTCAAATACTTGGTGCGCAAAATATGATTTGATACTGTGCATTAGTTTATCCACCCCTCCCCGAGCGCGGGCGTCTCTGCCCGCGCGGTTCATTTGAACGACTTGCGCAGGCACGGAGGCCTGCGCTTGGTTTGGATAAATGATTAGATGTAGATGATCGGGCATAATTACATATGCTAACAACGCAAAACGATGTAACGTACACGCTCGTATAATAATTTCTGCCAGTTCTCCCGCCCATTGTACTTCCTTAAAAAACTCCGCCCGACCACGAACAACCGTGGTGAGCAAGTACGGGAATTCCTCTTGCCTTATGTGCTGTTGCCGACTCATCAAAAAACTTTCACAAAAATCCTAGGGATGGAATAACTCCATGCATTCTTTACGCATGAAGCCTTCAACAATCCAAAGTTGAGGCTCGGCCTTTACCAGAACATCTTTCGCAGATATGTTAATCGTTCGCCAGGAATACTTCTCATTACCATGATGCTTTGCGTAGTCGGCCATGTCTAAAAGCGTCGTAGCGAAAACAATTCCTTCGAGCTTCGCCCAGACTGCCGCCGAAGCGCACATCGGGCAAGGTTCATGGGTTGTGTAAAGAACGCAATCACGTAAATGCCTTGATTGCAGATTCTTTGAAGCCAGCTGAATAGCGACTATTTCTGCATGTTGCGTGGAATCATTATCAATGCATGCCCGATTTCCCGCGCTGGCAATAATCTCATCGCCGCGGACAATGACTGCGCCTATTGCGTAGTCACCTTCAGCGCGTACACTTTGCGCCTCCCTTATGGCCAACTCCATGAATGCCCGCTGGGGTTGGTACATACCTTATAAAAACTTATCTCGCAGGAACATGGCGAGTTCACTAACCGCCACCCTTTCCTGCGCCATCGTGTCCCGGTCGCGGACAGTAACAGCGTTGTCCTTTTCTACCGTCTCAAAGTCGATGGTCACGCAATAGGGTGTGCCAATTTCGTCCTGCCGGCGGTAGCGGCGGCCAATGGATTGCGTGTCGTCGTACCAGGTATTGTAGTCTTTATTGATGAGCGCTTGCACTTCTTTGGCCTTCGTCGCCAGCGGCTCTTTCTTAGAAAGCGGAAGAATAGCAACTTTGATTGGCGCAAGGTGCTTGTTCAGACGTAAAACGACTTCTTTCTCCTTATTCGCTTCGGTGGTGGTGGAGCGGCCGCCTTCGACTTCTTCATAAGCATCAATGAGGAACGCGAGTGCCGCACGGTCTACACCCGCTGACGGCTCGATACAGTAGGGCGTGATGTCCCCTTTTGCTTCTTCATCGCGGATTGTTTGGCCGTGCGCTTTCAAATCGAAGTCTGTCCGGTTCGCCACGCCCATCAATTCTGACCAACCTTTGTCAAAAGGAAAGTTGTACTCAATGTCCGTCGTGGCCTTTGAATAATGAGCTAATTCAGACTTAGGTTGGTCAAAGAAACGAATATTGTCCTTCTTGATACCAAAATCTAAAAACCACTGCATGCTCTCTTTACGCCAATACTCAAACCACTGGTCGTCTTCGCCGGGTTTGCAAAAGTACTCCAACTCCATTTGCTCAAACTCCCGCGAGCGGAAGATGAAGTTGCCCGGGGTAATCTCGTTGCGGAACGCTTTGCCAATTTGACCAATACCAAAGGGCAGCTTCAGGCGCATGCTCTGCTGCACGTTCTGGAAGTTCACGAAAATCCCCTGCGCGGTTTCGGGGCGGAGGTAGGCAGTAGAAACGCTCTCCTCGGTAGAGCCGATGAACGTCTTGAACATTAAATTGAAGTTTGCCGGCTTCGTGAACTCTTTCCCGCCGCAGTTCGCGCACACCTTGCCAACATCGTCAGACTTAAAGCGTTGGTGGCATTTTTTACACTCGACAAGCGCATCGTGAAAATTGACGAGGTGGCCGCTCTTCTCAAAGACTTTTGGATTTGTGACAATGGCGGAATCCAACCCCACCACATCACTCCGCTGCTGCACGAAGCGCTTCCACCATTCTTGCTTTATGTTGTTCTTGAGCTCCACGCCCAGCGGCCCGAAGTCCCAGAAGCCACCCAAGCCGCCGTACACTTCGGCAGTAGGGAAAATGAAACCGCGACGCTTGGCGAACGAAACCAGGGTGTCCATGGTAACTGGCATAGTGGCTCAAGTGTACGGTTTTTTGAGCGTTTGGACAAGAAAAAAAACGGGTGCCCAGAGGGAACCCGTTTTTGAAAAAGATCGGAAGGCTAGATGGCTCGCAGGGCAAGCCGAAAGTTGTCTGCGGCGACGGCACAGTTGCCTGCAGCCAGCGCAGCTTGGACGGTGGCAAGCGTGGCCAGTGTTGAGGTACTGGAGAAATTAACCATCCCGAGTGTGTCAATTGCCGAAAGCTCTTGCACAAGTGGCGTGAGCACAGGTAGTGCTTCTTGAGCAATCTGGGCAGCGTGCTTCCGCAACGCCGGATCATGCGTGGCGCTCGAAATACGGTAGTGTACTGCTTCCAATTGAACCCGCAACCGACGCAGGTACAGGCTCGCCGCCGCAGTTTCTAGCAGCGGCTTAGCTTGGTCTAGGCGACCAGCGCGGATGTGCCGAGTCGCCGTATCGAATTCTCTTACCACGTGCTGGAACGTGGAGCTAAACGGCTTAACCAAGATTGAGCCTAAGGCGCAGGCAAATTGGTCAAGCTGCTCGGCGGTGAGCTCCCGCCGCCGAATCCGCACGATACTCCAATTCGTGAGAATCTGGTTGAGAAAATCTTCCACAATCAACACCTGCGTCTCCAGCGTCGCCAGGGCGAGCCGCACTGCTTGGCGACGGCCAGCGTAGATCTCGGCAATGTCTGCGACGGTCGATTCACGGTGGATGAGATCCCCCACCGCCGAGAGCATCCGCAGGCACGCCGCGCTGCTATTTACCCGATTGAGTGAATCCACGCCCTTGCGCGTGATACTTACCCGCTCAAGCGCAAAATACTTCTCTTCGTCCTGCACCTGCAAGCCAATTGCCTGCACGATCTGGTCGACAAGCGACTCAATGCGGCCAATAAGCTCTTGGAAATTATCTTTCCGTAAACCCAAGACCACACCGTGAAGCGCCTGGCAGTACCCGAGCGCCGTCGTTAAACGCGGGATCTCTGTGGTCTCATAGCGATGGAGCGTATGGCTCAACGCTCGGTGTAGGGAGTAGAGATCTTCATACACATAGTACACGACATTTTCTGCTCGGAGCGACAAACGCTGATGGTGCGCTAGGGCACGAGCTTCCACTTTGGCCGGCCAGCGGGGCATGGCCAGCTGACCAACCAGCGACGGTCGCTGTAGCGATTCTTCAATAACGAAGGCTCTGGTGCGGTACAGTGGCCGAACCGTCACGCGGTACCGAACTTGATCGACGAGAACTTCAATAGTCACGCGATCACCAAAAATATACGCATTTCGCACAACCTCTCCTTTCATTTTCAAATGACTATTTCGTGCACCTACCCTACTGCGAGTAGCATATTCGGTCAACAGCTGCTTGACGGACACCCAGGCACACCATATTGTAACCCTACAATGTTCTTTGCAATCCGCACTGTTATGCGAATACGGAATCGAGCCGCGTGCTTCGCTTTCCGCACCAGTACGCTACTAATAGGTAGTGAAAACACCTCGTCTTGTACTAGCCACTGGCCTGACGCTCGATTAGGCCATCCTTTCTGCCTCCTGCAGGGCCTTCGTGAATGGTGCCGTAGGTGCAGGACAAACGGTGCCAGAGGTGCACGCTTTTCCGGAGCCTGGCTGGACACAGTGCATTGCGAAAAACGCCCTACTTCTTTCCTTTCCAGGAGGTGGGGCGTCTTTTTATTTTTTACACTTCGCTCGCCTTCTCCACCCGCACCACGCCACCGGGTTCCAGCACGGCAATATCTCGCCGCGCAAGCTGGCCGGTGAGCAAGGCATTCGCCAAGGCATTGTCCACGTGCTCCTGCAACGCACGACGCAAGGGCCGAGCGCCGAATTGCGGGTCAAAGCCTTTCTGCGCCAGCTCCACGACCGCTGGCTCGGACACGCGGAGCTGAATCCCCTTCTCTTTCAGAATCCCGCCGAGCTTAGCCAACATGAGCTTGGTAATGGCAATGACCTGCTCGAAGTCGAGCGGCTTGAACACGATGATGCCGTCGAAGCGGTTGAGGAACTCGGGTCTAAAGTACTTGCCTAATTCCTCGGACACCAAGCGCTCCTTAATGTGCTCCAGCGGTTCGTTGGCTTGGATGCCAGCCTGAATGACCGGCGTGCCCGCGTTGGAGGTGGCAATGAGAATGACGTTCGTGAAGCCGATAGTGCGACCGGTGCTATCCGTCAGTCGGCCGTCATCCATAACCTGCAGAAAGACGTTTAGAATATCTGGATGCGCTTTCTCTAATTCGTCGAGCAAGAGGAGGCTGAACGGATTTTTGCGTATGGCTTCGGTGAGGAAACCGCCTTCGCTGTTGTCCGCGCTGCCAATGAGCCGCGCTAAACTGGACTGCACCTGGTACTCCGACATGTCCAGGCGGATCATGGTGTTCTCGTCACCGAAGTATACCTCGGCCACTGCTTTGGCGAGTTCGGTCTTCCCCACGCCGGTGGGTCCGAGGAAGAGGAAATTTGCAATGGGTCGTTTGGCATCGCGTAGCTCGGCGCGTGCTCGACGCAGCGCAGCGGACACGGCTTTTACCGCTTCTTCCTGGCCGATTACTCGCTCATGGATTTTCTCCTCCAGGTGCAGCAGCTTCTGCGTCTCGGCCTGGGTGACCTGCGTTACCGGAATGCTGGTGCGCTCGGCGACAATTGCGGCCACGTCTTCCCCGCCGATGATACTCCCCTTCCCCCGCGTCTTACGCACAAACACGGCGGCCTCTTCGGCCAGGCTCACCGCCTTCTCTGGCAAATAACGGTCGTGGATGTAGCGTTGCGAGAGGGTTACCGCTTTCTCAATGGCATCGTAGCTAAACAGCACCTGCTGCTTGTACTCAATGGCGCCCGCCTTGCCTTCCAAAATTTGTATTCCACCGTTGGTGTCTACTTCGTTCACCGGCACGCGCTGGTACACCGACACTAAACTAGATTTCTCCACGTACCGGTGCTCGTCCACCGGGTTCGTGGTGGCAATACTCAAGAATGCCTGGTGCCCCAGCGCTTGCCCCAGCATTTCTGCCAGGTCCAGACGGCTACTGCCCTCGGTCGTCAAGCCCATCAGGTTCTGCACGTTGTCGATGTAGAGCACGATATTCGCCGAGCGCACCACTTCATTCATGATGATATTAAAACGCTCTTCCAGCTCCCCTTGCCGACCAGCCGACCCGACGAGTGCTGCGACCGAGAGGCTGACTAAACGTTTATCCTGCAAAACGACAGGTACGTCGTCAGCGACCATGCGGTAGGCTAAGCCGTCAATTATGGAGGTCTTGCCTACACCGGGCAGGCCGACGAGCAGCGGGTTCGCCCGGCCACTCTCGAAGACGCGGAAGATTTCTTCAAACTCTTTCTCCCGGCCAATGCAATGGCTCAAGGAACCGACACGCGCCAGCTGCGTGAGGTCACGGCTAAACTGATCTAGCATGGGCGTGGCAATGGCAGTGAACGCCCGGTTCATCCCGCCCTTGCCGCGGAAGCGGGCTTGCTGGCGCCAGCGCTGGTAGCCGCGCGAGAGTTGGCGGTTTATGCTAATCCAGGCCACGACGTTGCGGAGCTTCTGCTCGTCAATGGCCAAGTCAGCGAGGATATCGGCAATGGCGGGATCATGCCCTACTGCTACGATGAGTTCTGGCACGTCGACAACCGGCCGCGCCGCCAGGACTGCTTCCAAATACGCACGGAGGAGCGCGCTGGTAAAGTCGCTGCCGAGCCGCGGGGGCTGCTCACTCTGCGGGGTGCGGCTCAAGGCGCGGCTAACCCGATCGCTTAGGCTCTTGCTGCTCACCCCCAAGCGGCCGAACACCACCTGCGTATCGTGCAGAGCGAAGAGCGCGGCGAAGAGGTGGAGCGGGAGGACTTCAGCGTGGTGGAAGCGTTCGGCGAACAGCCATGCGCCTTCAATGGCGCGGTGCGCTGGGTCGAGGAAGGCGCCGGAGATATCCTGCACGTTCAGCTGCTGACGGATGAGATCCGGCCACGCGAGCGCGGGCGCGGGGACGGCCAGGAGGTCGCTTTCCCTATGTGCCACGAGCACGCGCTGCTGCCGGGCTTTCACCAAACGCGAGATGACAATGAGGTCGCCGATGAAGGAGAGCGCGATGACGAAGTGGATGGCGTTCCGTCGCCCCAGGAAAACGGTGATGCTTGTGAGGTCGAATACAACCTTCTGCTCGACCACCTGCCACGCCAGCAAGCCGAGACCAACGAGCCCAAGCGCAATGAGCGCCGCGTTGAAACCGCGGTGCAGCCCGCGCTGCAACTTCTCCTCGGCTATGTGCCAGCGGTCTACCTTCCGGTCCCACACAAACGTGCGGCCCATGAGCCACATGGCCGACCGCTTCCCGCCGCAGCCCGGGCACGGCTCCACGCCCGACCCGCAGGTTGGGCACTGGACGATTCGGTACGGGGCAGAAACTTTTGCCATGCTACAAGGTTGGCCAGGGTAAACTGACGAGCTGACGTAGGAAAAAGTAGACTACGCCGATTGGCAGCGTGAGGTAGCCGAGGAAGAACAGCGCGTACGCGGCCAAGGTCACCACGAGCACGACGGTGAGCGCCAGACCGACGATGAGACGAACGAAGAAGCTAATGGCCCGCCCGCTGCGCGAGTAGTCGCCATACATGGGCACGAACAAATTCTGGAACCACACCTTCGGGCTCCAGCGGCTGCGATTGGTAAACTCACCCATACGCGAGAGCGTGAACGCGCCAACGCGGACGAGCCCCTTGCCGTACCACCACGCCGGGAAGAAGAGCACGTCAACCACGAGCTCTCTAAAGACGAATCGTGTTGCGCTGCGGGCAAGTGTTTCAGCCATAGGTGAAGTATAGCAAAATACGCGCGCCCACGGAGAGGCAAGCTCGGATTTGTTTAAACCGCGGGTGCGGCGACGACTAAACCCTTGCCCTGGGCGGCGACGTCACCCGGCAAATCGCTGGTCACAATCGCCTTCTCCACGCGCAGGTCTTGCTCGGTGAACGCGTCCCGGGCGGTAACGACGGTCTGGTTGAGCAAAATTAGGAGCTGGCCGACCTCTGTTGCGACAGGCGTGACGCTGACGTCAAAGGTTGCTTCTAAGCTCGCAAACAAGCTGCCGGTACCGGGTGGCACGCGGTTGATGCGCCAGGATACTTCACGGGTGACCGGATCGAATGCTACGGCTGAACCGGCAGTGACGGCTTGCTTGCCGAGCCAGGTTACGTTGCTGGGCAGCGTCGCCGTGGCCACAACCTGCGATACCTCGTTCGTCGGGTTGGTGAGCGTCCAGCCCAGCCGGTACGTGGTTACCTGGCCAACCTGCGGCGGCAGTGGACCCGTGCCCACCGGAATCTGCTCGTCCGTGTAGTACCGACCTTCGGGTTCGACGTTAAGTTTGGTCGTGACTTTGGTGGTAAGCGGCGCGGCTTGCGTCTCCACATTCTTCTCGTTCACATCGGCAATGCTTCCAACGGAAATCCGAGCCGCAGTAGTAATGACGAAATTCCGATCACCTTGCGCGGCAATCGTCGGTCCAGACTTCACCGGGACACGCAGGAGGATATCTTTCGTAGCCCCACCTGCGACCACCGCGAGTGCTGGAATTTCCTTCTTCGTCCAGGTCATCGTGCGGCCACTCAACTTCCCGTTCTGGATGTCGGATCGGTTGTCTAAATCCAGGATAACCACGTCCTGCCCGTCAGCGTTCTTCTGGTTGAACTCCACGGTCAGGCTCACGTCCTTCATCTCGCTCTCACTATCATTCTTATAGGTGAAGACATAGTTAAGCGTCTCGCCCCAACCGATGGTTGTACCAGCACCGGGGTTCGTAACGGTCGTCGTCAAAGTGAGACCCGCTTTCACTATCGTCCCAATGCCACTTGATTCGGCCTGCACTTGAAAACCTGTTGCAGACTCCCGGCCAGCACGGAACTTAAACTCCGGGGTATCGCCGACGTTGCCGGTGAGTACACCAGTAATTACTACCTTAATTTTCTTGCCCGCTCCAAGCGTGGCGAATTCCCACACCGTATCATCCGCCGCGGGTTTTGGATCAGCTTTGGTGAAAGTAAAGCCTTCGGGATACTCCACCACGAGCTTAACCTGCTCCAGGCTATCGGTACCGACATTCTCTAAGATGACGGGGATGGCAACGGGACGGCCGGGCGGCAACCGAACCGGCACCTCGGGGGTGAGCGTGAGGACAGACTTATTGATCGTCACGGTCACCTCCGCGGTCATTTGGAACTCCGTATTGAAGTTCGACGGTGTATAGGTGACCATAAATGAGAACTTCTTCGCCTGCGCCTGTTCGCCAATGAGCCGACCGGAGATGGTGACCGTGGTGCCGCCGCTCTCCTTGATGGTGCCAAGCGACCAGGCGTTGTTGAACTCGTTCGACGCTGCCGGGGTGCTGGTACGGAACGTGAATCCTTCCGGCGCTGTGTAAGTTAGTTCGGCATTTCGGAGATCAATGCGCTCTTGGTTCTTCACCGTGACGGTGATGGCAACGTCATCACCGGATGCAACTTCGACAGGCGCTTGAGCCGTCAGGGCAACCTGCTCGCTAAATTTCCCGCCTCGACCAAAGATAATGTAGCCGGCAATAGCCGCAGCGGCCAACACCCCGATGACAATGAACGTAACGAGGAGTTTTTTCGAGCGCTTGGCAGTACGTTGGATACGCGAAACGTCACCGTCCTTCGGCGTCTCGGCAGGGTCGTTGTAGATTTCGCTCAAAACGTCATCGCGCAGCGTCCGCTGAGCTTTCCGGGTACGCGGCTTTTCCTCAGGCGCATCATCCGATGCATCAACTTCGGGCGCAACAACAGCCACGTCTTCCTCGTTCGTCTCTGTCTCCTCAACCGCGGGCTTCTCGACAATTTCATCGGCATTGTCTTCCTTAGCCTTCACGCGGCGGATGGGAACGCGGCGAGTACTGCCCGCGTCGGGTGATTTTGCTTTTGCCATGGTAGTGCTAAGTATAGTGTGCTTTCGCCGTTCGCTCAACTAAGAGTCCGGGCGAACTGGACAAACCGCTCGGCTGGCAGACGGCGTTCCAGCACGTGATCCATGGCCAGGCGGGTGAGGTCGGCCACCGTCCGCTCCACGTCACGTTCGGGCGGGAATGCTGGCAATTCTGGCCACGCCGAACGCACAAATTGTCGGATGCTGTTGCGGACAGCTGCGGACACCTCCTGTGCCGCAGCATCTGCCGTTATGCATTCTGGCCCGAGGAAACCACCGAGTAGTGCAGAGAACCGGACACCTTCAATTTCGAGTGGGTTGCGACAGTGCACGCAGCGTTCCAGCTCGGGGCTGTGGCCGCTCCGATCCAGCACGTGCCATGCCACCCACATACGGAAGCGGCTGTGGTCATCCGGCTCGCCGTCTAGGTGCTCCAACGTGCCAATTGCTTCTTGCAAGAATGAGGCGAGCGGCGGGTCAGGCGCCTCGGGCTTGGTTATGGCGTCGACGAGTGACAAGGTGAAGCCCAGGCTGGCCAGGTGTGCCAGGCTGGCCATGGTCGCCACGGGGTAGTGATCCCGCTCGACGGCGGTGATCGTCTCGCCGGTCTTGCCCTGCGCCAAAGTCACCCGGACGGTTGCGCCCGGCTCTAGGTGACCGCCGAGCTTGGCCTTACCTTTGCGAATGCCCCGGCCAAAAACTTCCAACTTGCCCCGCTCGTGGGTGAAGATGGTGTAGAGCCGGCTATCTTCGCGTACGTCCCGTCGGTTCAACACGACGCCAGTGACGTCGAGGAGGCTCATGAAACGCTGATGCCGAAAGTAATGCGGCTGCCCGCGATGATGAGCTCCTTCTTGTGCGTCACCTTGTCCACGACGCCGGCCGCTATGGATCGGGCGTGCGTGAAATCCCGCAACTCGGCCGCGTGCTCGGTAAAGGCGTGCTGCAAAGTTGCATCGTCGGTCATCCACTCCACGTCTACCAAATCCTTTATGGTGAGGCCGGCGGCTTTGCGCATATCGTTGATGTGTCGGGCGAGCTCGCGGACCAGACCTTTGTGCTTGAGGTCTTCGTCGATGGTGGTCTGCAAAGCAATGATGAGGCTGCCCTTCTCCTTGCGTACCCAGCCATCCCCGGACGGTACGTCTTTCCCCGTCTCGCACGCTTCCACGTTCAGCTCTTCCCGCAGCACGCCTTGCAAGTCGGGACGAATGTCCACGTTGATAAACATGCGGGCGAGAGGCTGGCGCACTTTGAGCTCCTGCTCCTTGCGTATCGCATGGCCGAGTTCCACTACGTCACGCACGCGTTGGCCGGCGGTGAGAAGGTTAAAATCAATCTTACCCGCAGTCGGCCACGGTACTAAATGCACGCTCAATGGATCCTGAATGACGCGCAAGGTCTGGTACACCTGTTCACTCAGGAATGGGGTAAACGGCGCGAGCAACGTCGCGGTGGTGCGGATAACGTGGTGAAGCGTAGCCGCGGCTTGCGGTGAAGCATTCGCGCCGCCGCGCAGTCGGTCACGGCTCCGCCGCAGATACCAGGTGGAGAGATCAGTAATGAAATCCTGCACGCTACGGCCAGCGCTCGTGGGGTCGTACGCGTCGAGCTTCTCGGTGATGGTCTGCGTTGTCTGTGCCAGCCGCGCTAGAATCCACTGGTCCAGGATGTGCGTGGGTTCACCCAGCGTGGCTGTCCGATCGGTCGACGTCGTGTGGGTCTGGTAGAAGGTGACAACATTCCAAAAAATGAGCAGGGTTTTCTTCACCACTTCGTCCACGCCGCGTACGTCGAAGTTCTTCGGATCCCCGGCCTGGCTCATGGTGAAAAAGTGCAGCCGCAAAGCGTCCGCGCCGTACTGGTCAATGACTGCTGATGGCTCGACGACGTTGCCCTTGGACTTACTCATCTTCTGGCCTTTCGCATCCAAAATGTGCCCCAAGGAAATGACGTTCTTGTACGGCGCGCCTTTGCCGAGCAGCGTAGAAACGGCGAGCAAGGTATAGAACCACCCACGAGTCTGATCAATACCTTCAGTGATAAAATCTGCCGGGAAGCTCAGGCTCTGGTCAATGCGTTCCTGATTTTCGAACGGGTAGTGCCACTGGGCAAAGGGCATGGCGCCAGAGTCGAACCACACGTCCATGACCTCGGGTACGCGGTGCATCGTCCCCTGGCACTTCTCGCACTTCAGGGTGACGTCGTCGATGAACGGCCGGTGCGGGTCGAATTGCATTGGCACCTTCAGGCTCTCGGCCTCGCCCTTCTTGGGGTACGGCGTTTCCTGGTACCGGCTCTCGGGCACATCAGAATACGACCACTTCAGAATCCACAGCGGGTCACCGTGAGACACCAGCAGAATACGTTTCCCTGGGTATTGTCGAATTGCTTTTTGCGCGGCACGTTGCATACGCACACGAACCTGGTAGTAATTTTCACCGCCGCCCAAATGGTGACTCAATGGTAAAGGATCAGGAAGATCTTTCCGTACCTCAAGCACCAACTGCCCCTCCCAGTCAGGCGTTTGAATCTCTCGCAAATCCGGGTCGAAGGTTATTGGTGCACCAGTTACGTCGCTGACAATCTTGGCCGTCTCACGTGTGCGCTCAAAGTCAGAGGCAATAATGACGTCCACCTTGCCCTTCAGCTCCTGCGCGGTCTTCTTCACCTGTGCCGCGCCTTCAGCCGTGAGACCATGCAAGTGGCTCTCCTCGACATTCCCCTGGATGATCGAAGGCTTGTTCTTCTTGGAAAAACCGTGCCGTAGCATGAGAACCTCCACCCGCTCCGACGGGAGGTACAGATCGGCGAAACTCCCAACCGCACGCTGCGTCTTGCAGTGCTCGCACTCCCAAATTGGCAAGGGCGTGCCCCAGTAACGCTCGCGGGAGATGGCCCAGTCTTTCGCTTCCTTCAGCCACTCGCCGAACCGCCCGTCTTTCAGATACGACGGGATCCAGTTGATATCCGCGTTGTTCGCGATGAGCTTCTCGCGCAGGGTAGATACCTTGATGAACCAGCTGTCCTTGGCGTAGTAGAGGAGCGGTGTGCTGCAGCGCCAGCAGAACGGGTAGTCGTGCGTGTACGGTTCCACCTTGTGCAGCAAGCCGCGCTCCTGCAAGTCGGTGATGATGTCAGTCTCGACGGTCTTGCTCTTCACAAACTTGCCCGCCCACTTCCCTACCGACGGCAGGAACTTGCCCGTGAGGTCTACGGTGTGCTGCGCTGGTAAGCCCGCAGACTTGCCGAGCGTATAATCATCCTCGCCGTACATAACGGCCGTGTGCACCACGCCCGTGCCATCCGTCGTGGTCACAAAATCAGCAGCGAGGATTGTCCACGCGGTTTTCGCGTCACCCCGCTCAACAGCGCCGGGGAACAGCGGTTCGTACGCCGTGCCAATAAGTTGCTCACCTTTCAGATCTTCCAGCACCTTCACGTCGTCGCCGAGGACGAACACTCGTTCCTTAGCGATGATAAGGTACGCACCGTCGTGCTTCACCAATTGGTAGGCAATGTCTTTCCCAATGGCGAGCGCGACGTTACCCGGTAAGGTCCAGGGCGTTGTCGTCCAGGACAGTACGAAAACATCCTCTTTCTTGCTGAGGAGATTTTGCAAGGTCGGAATGGCGCTGCTCGTCACCCGGAACTTCACGTACAGTGAGTTCTCCACCACACTCTTGTAGCCTTGCGCAACTTCGTGCGATGACAACGTCGTCTCGCAACGCGGGCAGTGAAGCACGACCTTGTGCCCTTGGTACACCAACCCGGCATCCCAAATCTGCTTAAACACCCACCACACGCTCTCCACGTAATTCGACTCGTAGGTGATGTACGGGTGAGCCATGTCCAACCAGAAGCCAATGCGCTTGGTCATATCTTCGAACTCCTGCCGATGCTCCATGACGCTCGTGCGGCACGCCTCGTTGAATTTCTCAATGCTCGCCCGCTTATCCCCAGCCACGATGTTCTCAATCTGCTGCTTGCCCGATATGCCGAGCGCTTTCTCTACCTGCAGCTCTACCGGTAAGCCGTGCGTGTCCCAGCCGGCTTTGCGCTCAACGAAAAAGCCACGCATGGTCTTATAGCGGACAATGACGTCTTTGTAGACGCGCGCGAGCACGTGGTGAATACCAGGTTTGCCGTTGGCGGTCGGCGGACCTTCGAAGAAAACGAAGCGCTCGCCATCCTTGGTCTGCGTCAGGGATTTCTGAAAAATCTTCTCCTTCGCCCACAATTGCAAAACCGCTTCCTCGATTGCCGGGAAGGGCGTCAGCCGTGCACCGAACCCCGAGCTTGTCGAGGGGGACTGGTTCGGGGTGGCCCGTGAACCACTCGCGTTGCTCGGGTTCACGGTTGAATGAAATTTCTTCACCATAGACAAGATGACTGTGCGGATGTGAGTGTACGATATTCAGGCGTCGTTGGCAAGCGTGCAGGGATAAAAAACCGCCCTTTCACAAGGACGGTTTACTACGTTGGTTGTAAAGCTACTCTACGGTTAGGCAAAATGCGTACACGAAAAGCGTGCTTTCAAGTGCGCCAGTGTTCTGCGCGGACACAGTCCAGGTTTGATTAGCGAAGAACGGGAGCGGCTCGTTACGGTACACCCGCATGGCTGACGTTGAAGCGCGAAACCCGCCAGAGAGGAGAACATCATTCGCATCGGTGCACTCAGCCGTGGGCCCACCAATCGCACCAGGCGGCACGCTTACCGAGCCCTCTGTTTTGTACACTGCACTTCGGACAAGACCCGATCCTGCCGGGCCAGTGAGACCTTGGATACCTTGTGGACCTGCAATACCTTGAATTCCTTGCGCCCCAGCCGGACCTTGCGCACCTGGCAGACCCTGTGCACCATCTAATCCTGTCTGGCCATCAAGCCCAGGCTCACCTTGGGCACCCGGCGTACCAGGTTGACCATTGTCTCCCGGTAGGCCTTGCAGTCCAACGGGACCAATATCCCCCTGTGGACCGACCGGGCCTTGCTCCCCTTGCGGCCCAGGGATACCAGCCAAATCTTCCACTTGCTGTTCAAGATGGAATACCTTGCGCTGTAACGTACGGACTGCACGCCACACTGCATCAAAGGGTGAGCCTGCCGCCGAGGCAGACTGAACCGAGAGCGTGGCTACCAAAAATGCTCCAAGCAAACCAAGCGAAAGCGTACGTCGTTTGATCATAAGGCAATATATTAATACGAAACTACTACAAGGTTAGTATATGTTCCTGAAACCGTCAAATAGAAAACCGCCCAGAAGGCGGTTTTCTATTTCATTACTTAGTGATTACTTCCGCTTCGCCTTCTTCTCCGCCATGCACCACTCGCTCTGCTCGGATGCATGGCAAGCC
The DNA here is from genome assembly GCA_030689605.1 of bacterium. Lineage (GTDB taxonomy): Bacteria > Patescibacteriota > Patescibacteriia > PEXW01 > PEXW01 > CAIPSZ01. The sequence continues at coordinate 20,660 of JAUYFT010000024.1, forward strand.
GACGTGGTGCATGCCCTGAACCCGAATGAAGTGAGTGGTTCAGGGTTGCCCTCCCTAACGCTAGTGTCTTGCTTTCTTTTCGGCTTGCCCAATGGCTATGGTCGTCTTGATGACCGTGTCGGGGTTGAGGGAAATGCTGTCAATTCCCTCTTTCGCCAAGAACTGCGCGAAGTCGGGAAAGTCAGATGGCGCTTGGCCGCAGATGCCAATCTTGCGCTTGTAGAGCTTGGCGCCGCGGATGACGGTACGGATAAGCTCTTTCACGCCGGCGTTGCGCTCGTCGTACACGTGCGCCACCAAGGCCGAGTCTCGGTCTACGCCCAGCGTCAGCTGCGTCAGATCGTTGCTGCCAATGCTAAAGCCGTCGAAGATCTTGCTGAACTCTTTCACCAAGATGACGTTGTTGGGAATCTCGCACATCACGTACACTTCCAGGCCATCCTTGTGCTGGACCAAGCCGTACTTCTTCATGGTGGCAATCACCTTCTTGCCTTCCTCCACGGTGCGGCAGAACGGCACCATAACTTTCAGGTTCTTCAGACCCATAACGTCACGAACTTTTCGGAGCGCCAGGCACTCTAGCTTGAACGCCGGTTCGTACTTGGGGTCGTAGTAGCGGGAGGCACCGCGCCAGCCGATCATCGGGTTACCCTCGATGGGCTCGAAGTCTTGGCCGCCGACGAGATTGGCGTACTCGTTGGTCTTGAAATCCGAGAGACGGATGATTACGTCCTTGGGGTAGAACGCCGCGGCAATGCGTGCCACACCTTCGGCGAGCTTGTCGATGAAGTACTGCGGCTTGTTCTTGTAGCCGTACGTCAAATCTTCAATCTGCTCGCGGACGTGCGCGTCCTTTACCTTGCCGAAGTTGAGTAAGGCCATGGGGTGCACCTTAATGTAGTCGTTGATGACGAATTCCTCGCGCGCCAAGCCCACCCCGTCGTTCGGGATGAAGCTGTCGGCGAACGCTGACTCCGGGTTGCCCACGTTCATCATAACCTTGGTCTTCGGCCGCTTAAGCGACTTTAGGTCGGTGCGCTTAATGCTGAAGGGTAGCTTCCCCGCGTACACGTAGCCCTTCTCCCCTTCTGCGCAAGAGACGGTGACCATCGACGCTTTCGCCAAGTCTTCCGTACCTGTCCCGGTACCCACGATGCAAGGCACGCCGAGTTCGCGCGAGATGATTGCCGCGTGGCAGGTGCGGCCACCGGAGTTCGTCACAATGCCGCCGGCCATCTTCATGATCGGCTCCCAATCGGGGTCAGTCATTTCGGTGACGAGAATTTCCCCAGCTTTGAACTTGCTTATGTCTTTAACATCTTCGATGACATGCACCAAGCCCGTGCCGATTTTGGCGCCAATGCTGCCGCCTTCGGTCAGGACTTTGCCGCGCTTCGCGAGCACGTACGTCTCGAGCACGTTCGGGTTGCGCCGGCTCGTCACGGTCTCTGGCCGCGCCTGCACAATGAAGAGTTGACCGGTCTCGCCATCCTTGGCCCACTCCATATCCATGGGCTTGAAATGTCCAGCTTTCTTGGAGTAATGGTCTTCAATGATGATTGCCCACTTAGCGAGCTTCAGGATTTCTGGCTCACTGATGGCGAACTTCTTCCGATCGGGCAAAGAGACGCGAACATTCTTCACGGACTTCACCCCGCCTGGCGCATAGATCATTTTGATTTCCTTGCTCCCCGCTTTCTTCCCGA